>CATYJU010000008.1 GCA_958407995.1 uncultured Collinsella sp. | reverse complement strand
GCACGCTCTGCGGCTGCACGCTCTGCGGCTGCACGCTCTGCGGCTGCACGCTCTGATATGAGGTAGCCGCTGCCGTATATCGCCTTGCCCTGCACGCGCTGCGCGTCGAGCGCCCTCGTGAGGCTGCACTCCTGCGGCCCCACGCGGAAGTCGATGCCGTACTTGGAGTAGCGCGCCAGCATGGGCGCGGTCAGCACCTCGTCCGGGTACTCGTACTTCGGCAGCGCCTTGGCCTTCTCGCGGCGCAGGCGCTCTATCGCGGCATCCAGCTCGGAGCGCAGGTCGGGCGCGCTGCGAGCCTGGGCGGGGTCGAGGTTGGTCACGAACGACGTGTTGACGCTCGCGCCGTTGGCGTACGTCACGCCGACGCCCGTCACGACCTTGCAGCAGTTGCGGATGCCCATGCACGTCAGGGTGGGGGCGAACAGGAAGAAGCCCACGCCGCGCTCCCGGTAGTGCTTGACGATCTTGCTCAGGATGGAGAACGGCGGGTTGTCCACCACCGTGCAGCCCTGCGGGTACTCCTCGCGCTCGTAGTCGCCGCCCGGATAGAACGGGCGCGCCACCTTCGCCAGGTCGAACCCGTACTCCCGGTGCGCCCACCGCAGCACGCAGTCGTACACCTCGGGCGGGGTGTAGCAGTCGTCCGTCGTCCTTTTCGGCTCGAACTTTGCCGTGAACTCCTCGTATGTCTCGCCTCTCGCCATGCGTCTCCTATCTCTCGGCCCATATGGTCGCAAGCGTGTCGCCGGGCACGGAAAAGGCCGCCCCGAAGGACGGCCCTCTGCCTGTTTCCGTATTCGGTTGCCCCTATCCGCACGCCGCCGCGGCCATGGCTATGAGCCCGAGCGCCAGCGCCCTTATGGCGTAGATGGCCGCCGCGTCTATGGCGATTGCCGCCGCTATGAACAGCAGGCACCCCCAGTTGCATCCCGGGCGGTTCATCGCTCCTCCCACTCGACGGTGCCGTCGTCGTACTCGGCCTTGAGCCATTCCAGGTAGTCGGCCTCCTCGCAGAAGCTGGCCAGCAGCCGCTTGCTGGTAGTGCAGCTGCTCATGCGGCTCGTCTCATACACGGCGATGAAGAAGGACCACGAGTGGAACTCCGTCTCCGTGTGGATGGCCCGCTCGGGCGTGCCGAAAAGGTGCTCCCAGTTCGTCATCGCGCCCCCTCCTTCGCGCTCGGCCCGACCTTGCGGTAGGTGAAGTCCTCGAACAGGTGACCGCACCAGCGGCAGCGGTCGCCGCCCTTGGGCAGGTGGTGCCAGATCTCGCGCATGCCGCACTTCGGGCAGCGCACCTCGATACTGGGTCGGCGCTTCGGCTTCTCGGTCTGCTGCTCCATGGCTACTCCACCGCCATCCGCATGGCCGGCTTCATGGCCCCGCGCAGGCTCTTGGCCAGCTCCTCGGCCGTTACCTCGGCCTTCACCTCCACGTTCACGTCGGGCATCGCGAAACCGTGCGCCTCTTCGGCCTTGAGGCAAGGCATGGCGGCGTCCTGGGCCGCGCCCTTGAGCGTCGGTGACGCTGTCACCCTCGGCTCGCAGCGCCCCAGCCACAACTCGCACTCGTCCAGCTTCGTGAGCGCCAGGGCGCGCTCGCGGCTCGCCTCGTAGGCCGTCTCGATTCCCTTGCGCAGGTTCTGCACGGCCGTCTCTTCGGTTCCGGCGTCCAGCTTTTCGCGCAGTCGGGCGTTCTCGAACCTCAGGTTGCGAGCCTCGCGACGCGGCACTGCTGCCGTATGGCTTTGCTGCTCGCTCCAGCAGTCCTCGCACAGCGGCGCGTCTACGCCCATGTTGTCCTGCCCCAGGGCGTCGATATCGCGCCCGCAGGTATCGCAGATGATTCCCATGGCTACTCCCTTCCTTCCGGCTTCACCGCGCCTGCGAGGAACCACGCCCGCAGGCTCTCGGCGCACTCCGGGCACAAGGCCCTTGCCTTGCCATCGATTCGCGCGCTGTTCCTCAGCACCATCTTGGCGTAACCCGCCAGGGTCGCCGGCACCTCCTTGCCGCAGCGTTCGCATGCGCACGTGTACAGCCTCATGCCTGCTCGCCTCCCTTCGGCAGAGCGTCGGCGATTCGGTCCCAGTCGGTGGCCGGCTTCTCGCTGGGGTACTCGTAGGCCCCCACGCACGGCACCGGCAGCACCGCCATGCCGTCGTGCTCGCCTGCGTACTCGTCTGCGTCCGATCTGCTCTCGAACGCCAGCACCACGTCGCTCTCCGTGGCCACCGCGTAGATCTTCTTCATCGTTTCGTCTCCTATTCGAACTCGAAGCACTCGCATGCCTCGCTTGTCTCGTCCACCGCCTCCACGTCGGGGCCGCCGCCAGTCATGGCGTCGCAGGCGCACACGGCCTCGCCGCCAGCTCCCTGCACGCGGCCGCAGAAGCGGCACTCCCGGCACGTGCGGCCCTCCCACGGGTCGGGTCGGTTCCACGGTGCCCTGGGGTCGGACTCGAAGCACCCGGGCGGGAGGTTCCACCCGCTTGAAGGCTCGTACCCGCTCACATGCACCGCCTGCCCCTCGGCAGCCGCCCCCAGCCGTCCATGGCCAGGGCATCCGCGTACTTGGTCGGTTCCGGCAGCAGCAGGTACTCCCAGTGCCCCGAGCCCGGCGGGGCGGGGCGGTAGAACCTCTGCTCGGCCCTGACCCAGCGGAAGTGCAGCCGGTTGGCGTGCGCCAGCCCGTGGCAGCCGCTGCCGTTGCCGCTGCCGCACAGCATCACCGTGGGCTTGGGAACCTCGCGCCCGTCGCGGAACAGCTTGCCCGCCCCGCGCCTCACGATGTGGTGGCGGTTGAGCGGCCACGGCGCGCCGCACACGGCGCACCTGGGCGTCTCGATGCTCGGCCCCTCCATGAGGGGGCGCAGGATCTCGGGCAGCGTGTCAACGTTTGCCATTCGATAGCCTCCTGTCCTTGCCTTGCAGCTCGTACTTGTCGCACATCTCCGACAGGCGGCTCACGATGGCCACCGCCGTCTCCTCGTCGCCGTTCTTGGCCAGGCGGCGTATGAGGTCGCTCTTGCCGTACTGCGTGGTCACGACCACGGGCCTCATGTTCTCGTACCTGTCGTTCACGACGCGGAACACCTGTCCCAGCGTCCAGTCGGTGGGGGACTCCTTGCCCAGGTCGTCCAGCACCAGGCACCCCACGCGGGAGAGCCTGGACAGCACGCCGTCCTCGGTGCCGTCGCCGCCGTAGGTGCCCTTGATGGCGGCCAGCACGCCCAGCATGTCGGTCACCCTCACGCTGGTGCCGCCGTCCACCAGGAGCCGCGCCACGGCGCTCGCCAGGTGGGTCTTGCCGGTTCCCACGGGGCCGCAGATGTACGCCCCGCGCCCTTGCTCAACCTTCGCGGCAATGCCCTCGGCCATGGGGGAGGCGGCTGTCATGAAGCGGGGCTTGATTCCGGCCCGCTCGTAGGCCCGGCGGCGTTTGGCTGCGGCCTCCTCGGCCTTGGCCCTGGCCTCAAGGCGCGAACGCTCGTCGCGCTCCGCCACGGCACCCGGGCAGCCGCACGGCTTCCAGCCGCAGAAGGTGCGGCGGCCAGCCAGCACCACGTAGCGGACCTCCAGCTGCGCCCCGCAGTGGGGGCACTCAGTCGTACTCGGCATAGCCGTCGGCCTCCTTCCGGGTCCTCGGGCCGCGGTTCACGTAGTCCTCGAACTTCGGCGAGAACAGCGTGGAGGGCCGCAGGTACTTGGCCATCTTCGGGTCGCCCGCCCACTCGGCTGCCATCGTGTCGATGACGGCCAGGAAGTCGGGGAGGCGGTAGCCCTCGGCCCAGCGGGCGTGTATCAGCCTGCGGGTCTTGGCGCTGCTTGAGCGGTAGCGGGTGCCGGCTGCCTCGTTGAGCGCATGCACGATTTCGTCAAAGGGGATTAAGGGGTTATCTATATACTCAACCTCAACCTCAACCTCTGCATTGCCGCAACTCGATGCGCCTGCATGTGCATCCGCATCTGCTTGCGCATGTGCGACTGCATCTGTATCCGCATATGCTCCCGCATGTGCTTGCGCATCGGCTTGCGCCCGTGCCGCCGCATCGTCCACCGCGTCTTCCTTCCCCGGCCTGTTGCCCCAGCGGGCGTTGGCCGCCTTCCTTGCGCGCTCGCTCTTCTCGTCGCCCATGTCGAGCCTGCCCTTGAGCACCAGGAAGGTGGGCAGCCACGCGGGGCTGCCCTGCGGCTCCTTGCCCGTGAACCGGTACTCGACGATGGCGTAGATGAACGGCGCGCGCTGCTTCTCGGGCATGGCCTGCGCGGCCGCCCAGAAGTCGTCGTGTATAACCATGCCCATAGTGTCGCCGTCGCCTTCCCTAAAACGGGATATCCTCGTCGTACAGATCGGGCATGGCCTGCTGCTGCGGCGCTGGATGCTGTGGCGCGTACGCCTGTTGAGTGGCCGGCTGCGGCGCGTAGGCGGGCTGCTGCGGCGCAGGTGCCGGGGCGTGGCGTCCCTGGCCGTACGTGCGGGCCTGCGGCGCTTGCGGGGCCGCCTGGGGCGCGTACTGCTGCGGCGCGTAGCCCTGCTGCTGTTGCTGGCCGCTCATGAACTCCAGCTCGTCCACCACGACCTCCAGCGCGCTGCGCTTCTGGCCGGTCTGCTGGTCGTTCCAGCTGCGGTAGCGCAGCTTGCCCTCGATGGCCACCTTGCTGCCTTTGGCGAGGTACTGCGCCAGCTTCTCGCCGCGGGTGCCGAACAGCGTGCAGTCCACGAAGTTCGGGTAGTCCTCCCACTGCCCGGTCTGCTGGTTCTTGCGGCGGTCGTTGACGGCCACGCCCATGGACAGCACGGACATGCCTCCAGACGTGGAGCGCAGCACGGGGTCGCGGGTCAGGTTGCCGGATATGCACACGCGGTTGATGCTCATAGATACCCTCCTTGGGTTACGTCCCCGCTGTTCCAGATGCGGGTGATCTGCGCGTCCACCATGCGGATACGCAGCTTGATTACGTTGATGGCCTCCTGCGAGGCCTTGTAGATGGCCTCGGAGCAGTCGCGGCGGCGCTTGGCCTCCGCTATCTGCTCCTGGCCCCGGCACACGTCGCCGATGATGGTGACGGGCGTGCCCTTCTGGCGCTCGTTCAGGATGGCGATGCGCAGGGCCTTGCGGTACTCGGCCTCGTTCTCGGCGTACTGGCAGCCCGACTCCTTGCAGGTCTTCAGCTCGGCCTCCAGCCTGTCGGTCAGCTCGTCCAGCTCCTCGGTGAGCGCCTGCATCTACTCCACCTGCCAGTCGGGGCGCGGGCAGCACGGGCTGTTGGCCACGAACTCCATGTACTGCGGCATGCTGGCGAACTGGTAGCGCGCCCCGCAGCTGCGGCAGTGGGCCGTGAAGGGGCCGTCTGCGGGCGGCTGCTTCTCCTCGGGCGCGGGCTGCTCCTCCATGGCGTCGGGATCGCTCTGCCCGTCGATGGCGAACGCGCCGCACAGCGCGTACTTGCGGGCGTAGCTCGACGCCATGCCGGTCACCTGGGCGTCGTCCGAGCCCTTCTTGTGCTCGTCCTCGCGGGCGTAGGCGCTCACCTGCAGCAGGCCCTCGCCGCCCTCGGCGGGGAACACGCACGCCGTGGACTTCACGTAGTAGCGGTCGCCTATCTGCACCAGCTCGTCGGTCATGAAGAACGCCAGGCCCTCCTTGGCGCACGGCTCCTTCAGCGCGGCCACTATGTCCTCGTAGCTGCGGTAGCTGAACTTGCCGAAAGCGTTGTACTTGGCCTTGGGCACCACCACGGCGCGCTGCACGCGGGCAACGGCCGCCATGAGGTCGATGGACTGCTGTTCCTGGGTCATGCTAGTAGCCTCCGTTCATTCGCTCGTAAACCTGGCCCACCGTGCCGTGCATGATGGTGCCCACGACGCCCTGCGCCTTGAGGGCCGCCGCGACGCCCTGCATCTGCTCGCGCGTGGCGCACGGCACCACGACCGTCCACGGGTCGCCCGCCATGGCCACGGGTGCCGGTGCGGACGGCGCTGGCGGCACCGGGGCGGGCATGGGCGCGGGCTGCGGCTCGGGCATCTGCTCAAGCGGCTGCGGGAACTCTGCGGGCTGGCATTCCGCGGGCTCGGGCACCGCTTCGGGTTCGGGTTCGGGCTCTTCCACGGGTTCCGGCTCCATGGCCGCCTTCAGCTCGGCGATGCGCCGGCGCTCCTCCTCGGCCTTGTGCGCCGCCGTTATGGCCGCGCCCAGGTCCAGGGTGGCGAACAGCTCGCGCTCGGCCTCGTCGTAGAACGGCTCGCCCTGGAACTGCGCCTTGAGGGTTTCCCAGTCCTGGGCCAGGCGCTCTACCTTGGCCTCCAGGGCCTTGAACGCCTTCACCTCGCCGAAGGTCTTGTTGGTCCACTGCTTCTCGTGGAAACGCTCATAGGGCACGACGGGGGCCAGCAGCCCGGCGAACTCCTCGTAGTGCTCCCGCAGCTTGGCGTACGCGCGCAGCTGGCGCTCCTCCTCGGCCTCGTCCAGCTGCGCCTTGATGCCGTCGGCTGCCTGCTTCGCGATGCCCGCCACGGCCTTGCACCTGTCCTCGAACGCGGCCAGGGGCTTCGTGTACTCGCGGCTCACGGCCTTGCGGCGCTCGTCTATCTCCTTGGCGATGCCGTTGAGGTAGGCGCGGTCGCGCTTTGCGGCCTTCACGTTCTCGTCCTTGCCCATGTCGTAGGTCGCGCCCTCGTAGTCGGCCACCAGCCTGCGCACGTGCGCCTCCAGGGCGTCGAAGTTGGCCTCGATCACGGCGGGGGAGTACGCCACGGTCAGCTCTGACGCCTCCTCGGGCTCGATGATCTCGGCCTCAACTGCTTCGCTCATTTACTCCTCGCTTCCCAGGCGCGCCATGCACGCCTCGTAGGTTTCCGTCTCGGCCGCGTTCGGCTCGTAGCCGTCGGCCTTCATGGCCTCGTAGATGATGGTCACGTTCTCGACCGTCGCTCGGTTGAGGTACACGGAGCTGCCGCCTTCCATGAGGCTCCAGGCCGTCCAGCCGCTCATGTTCCACGCTGCCCGCCAGCCCATGGCCACGGCCAGCTCGGTGGGCGTGCGGTCGATGGGTCGGCCCAGCAGCTCCTCGAACGATTCCACGGCCTCGGCCTCCATGACGAACGCGGTCAGCGCCAGAGCCGTGCGGCGCATCGACTTGAGGTCGCCCGCGTGGGCGGCAAGCCACTCGCGGCGGGCCTTCGCGCCGTCCTCGTAGGCGGCCTGGAAGTCGGCCTTGCGTTGGGCTGCGGCCTGTGCGGCCTCGTCGGCCCCCTCGGCCACCGGCGCCAGCAGGGTCACGCCGAACGACGTCTCCTCGGCCAGAAGCCCCGCGCCCGCGTTGTCGGCCACGTAGGCGTCCAGCGCCGCCAGGTCGGGGCGGTAGTCGGAAAACGTGCGGCATGCGGCGAAGCCCTCGGGGCATTCGTCGACGAACTCGACGCCCGCGTCGGCAAGCACCGCCACCACCTCGGCGCGGTTGCGCCTCTGCTCGGCCTCGGCCTTCAGGCCCGCGTACACGCGCTGCCATTCGGACTGCTTGCAGTCGCGCAGCTCGGCCACGGCCTCGTCGTCGCCCTCGAACTCGGCGATGGCGGCCAGGCGGTCGAGCGTCATGTCGTAGGCGGCGTCCTGCACCCTGCGGGCGGCGCGGCGCGCCTTGGCCACGGTGCCCGCGTCGGTGCGGGCGGCCACGGCCACCTCCTCGTCGGGAATGTCGAGCGCCAGCATGGTCTGCACGCCGCGCGACTTCTCCTCGGCGGTCAGCCCCAGCTTGGCGTCGGTCTCCACCATGGCCTTGGCGGCCTCCACGCGCGCCAGCTCGGCGTCGTCCAGGTCGTCGTAGACCTCGGCGAGGAAACGCTCGGTGCCGATGGCCCTCATGGCGCGCACGCGGCACTCGCCGTCGATGATCCAGTAGATGCCGCCTTCCTTGTACAGGATGGGCTTCATGACGGGCTGGCCGGGGTTGAGGCGGTTGGCCTTGAACTGCGCGGCCAGGCCCGCGATGTGCTCGGCGCTCTCCCTGGTGGTGAAGTCGCGCGGGTTCATCGGCTCGCCGTCGGCGCGCTCGTAGGGGTACACGTCGCAGATCGCGACCTCCTCTAGCGATTGCATGCGCGGGCCTCCTCGTCTACGACCACGCGGCACTCCATGCCCACCAGGCGGGCGCGGCACGCCACGCGGGCCACCTCGCCCATGAGCGCGATGCGCTTGGTGGGCACGGGGCCGTTCTTGATTTGCGCGGCCATGCAGGCGGCCCCCATGTTGAACGCCTGGCGCATGGCGGCGTCGAAGCCGCCGTCGCCCGGCTCGGGCACGGGGACGGCGCGCTCGATACGCTTCAGGATGCTGTCCACCGTCTTGTCCGCGACGGCCTTGCTGATGATTTCCGTGAGCATTTGGGTCTCCTAACTGGGAAAACTAAAAGTGATAAAAACTTTTCAGGATTTCGGAACTTTTTTCTCTATGCGCTCCTTGCGCTTCTGCGCCGCCTTGACCCTGCGGTACAGGTAACGGCACAGCCACCGCTCCATGGCCTCGTCGTGCGCCTCTGCTGCCTTGTCGGCGGCGTAGCGGCTCATGCCCGAGGTGTCCGGGGCCTGCGGCATGGGGTCGGCGCGGCTCTCTCGGCCGCACTCGGTGCGCTCGTAGGTGTGGCGCTCCTCTGCGGTCAGCCTCGGCAGCAGCTCGGCTATGCGGGCCTCTATGGCCTCAAGCTGCTGCTGGCGTCTGCACGGTTCGCAGATGCCGTCCTTGCCGAGGGTCGCCCTGCGGCACCCGCACGACGGGCACAGCTCCAGGCGGTGGCGGTAGCAGCGCAGGGACACGCGGCCGCCGCTGGCGTTGATCACGCGCCGCGCGTTATCCAACTGGTTCTTGGACAGCCGCAGCTCGCGGCGAATCTCGCGGGCGGGCACCTTTCCCGCCAGCTCGGCTATGCGGTCGAGGTCGGCCTTGCGCCACGCCCTGTGTGGCCTGCCCTTGTCTCGGCGGGTCACTCGTCGCTCACCTCCACGACCACGCGGGGGCGCGCCCTGTCGGTGAGCACCCTGTCGGGGCACTGCTCCACGTACTTGCGGGAGTCGTCCTTGATTACGCCCGCCGCCACCAGGCCGTCGAGCACGAACTTGCGCGCGAAGCCCACGTTGTCGGCGTCGCGGCGCATGTCGGGCTCGTAGAACGTGGTGCGCACGGTCACCCGGCGCTCGAAGCGCGGCGCGCGCTGCTGCATGGCCGCCGCCCTCACGCGCGCCGTCTCGCGCTTCTTCATGGCCGCCGCCTTGTAGCGGTTGGCGCGCTCGGCGCTGATGTAGTCGTTCAGGCTCGGCATTCGGCCCTCGACCGTGACGGTGCACCTCATTGCGCGCCCCTGTCGTAGATGCCCTGCGCCTCGGTTAGCGTGGAGGCGGCGAAAACGGCTGGGCCCACGATGGCCTCCCACGTGCCCACCAGGTCCACGGAGTCCACCGGCGTGCGGCGGAAGCTCACGGCGGCCAGCATGGAGGGGCGCTGCAGCACCATGTAGCGGGACAGCACGCTCCACAGGTTGTGGTCGCGCTTGAACTCGCTGGCCTCGCTCACGGTCATGCCGTTCTGGCACGCCAGGGTGTACACGTTGTCGCGCTGGATGACGTGGCCCTCCAGCATCAGGCGGTAGCAGATGCGGCGCAGCTTCGCCCATGTATCGGGGTTCGAGGCAACCCAGCCGCACGCCTTGGCCACGAGGGCCTGGGCCTTGGCGTCTACCTCGGCCATACTGTTGCCTCCAGCGCCCATGTGGCGGCGATGCACGCGCAGACGAACAGGGCGGCGAAAACGGCCTGCAGCCTCTCGCGGCGCTGCTCGGGTGTTACACTGGTCTCGGTTCGGAAGTGAACCGTTGCGGTGCGCGTCTTTCGCTTGCCGGCTGCGACGCGCACCCTCTTTCCCTTGATCTTTTCCATTCCTGGAACTTCCTCTCGTTCTCTGGGTCCTTGTAGAACTCGCGCATCATGGCGGCGCACTCGTCGCACATGGCGCGCTGTATCGGGGTCATTCGCCCGCGACGCCCGGCAGAAGCAGCGGGGCGTCCTCGTAGGCGACCTCACCGGTGTCCCTATCCACGAACATCACCTCCTGGTCGTCGTACACGTGGATGTTGAGCATCTGCCCCGTGAACTCCACCAGCTTGGGGATGAAGTCACGGAACTTCGGGTCCAGCTCAAACTGCAGCACGCACTTGCCGCTCTTCACGTTGAGGGCGGTGAACCCCCCGTACGGTCACCTCGTTCAGCATGGCCTACTCCTTCTCGTCGTACGCGGTGTCGCGCGCGATGGTCTTGAAGTCGGTGCTCCAGCCCTTGCCGTTCACGCTGAACTGCACGGAGCTGTAGACGTTGAACTGCATGCCGCCGATTTCGAACCAGGTCGTGCTCGCCTCCAGAAGCTCGATGCCGCTCGTCTGGAAGCCCCACATGGCCGCGATGCGGCGCTTGAGGCTGACGTGCGTCTCCTCCATGCAGCCGTTCTCGGCCAGCTCGAAGTTGACGGCCACGCGCTTGCGGTCGTCGGTGAGGTGGTCGAGCGTTTTGCCGATGATCTCGGCGACGAACTCGGGCTGGTGGCTCTTGGTGGTCATGGTGTGTCTCCTTACGCTATAGGTTTAACTATCGTTGCTGCCGAAAAAAATATCGGCTACACGTACGCCGAAAAGCTTCGCCAATCTTTTGGCGTCCTCGATAGTCACGCTATCGGGATTGCTCTCCATCTTTGCGTACGTGGGCCGTGAGATGCCGAGAAGGCCAGCAACGGCTTCCTGTGAGTACCGTGCCTTCTTGCGCGCATCAACCAATTCCATCGAATCACCTCCTCGTTTGGTATGCCTAAGACTATAGCCAAACATATAGTGACTGTAAAGAAGATTTGTCATATTCTGTAAAAAGATTTTAACGGTGCAGCGGGAGGAGGACACGTGAGCATAGCCGAGAACATCCGAAGGATTAGAACGCAGCACGACATGACGCAGGAGGAGTTCGGCAAGGTTGCTGCCGTCTCCGCTATGGCTGTATCTCAGTGGGAAAACGGGCGAGCAGTGCCTCGTATGGGAGCTGTTCAGCGTATTGCTGATTATTTCAATATCAGTAAAGGCGAGGTTATTGGCGAGGAAGCCGGTGGCGCAGTTTTGCCCTCCGGCGCCATCCCCGTAGTGGCCAGCAGCGCGACCGTGCCCCTGCTCACGCTCGGGCGCGTGCATGCCGGATTGCTCGCCGACGAGGAGGAGGTTGCCCACCGCGTGGAGGTGCCCGCCTCGGTGTGTGCTGGGCACCCGCGCGCGTTCGCCCTTGAGGTCGAGGGCGACTGCATGAACCGAGTCATACCCGAGGGCAGCCACGTGCTGGTCGACCCCGACCGCCAGCCCTCCAACGGCTCCATAGCCGTGGTGGAGACGGAGGACTACCGCGCGGTCATGCGCCGCTGGTACAAGGGCAGCACCAAGCTGATGCTGTCGGCCGATAGTTTCGAGGACTACGAGGACATGATTTTCGGCATGGACGACGGCCCCGTGCGCGTGATCGGCACGGTGGTGTGGTTCCAAGCCTCCAACGAGATGGAGTAGCCATGGGCCTGTTTGGTTTTATGAAGCAAAAGGGGAGGAGGACGGCCGAGCCGGTTTCCTATGTTCCCGAATGTCTGGAACTCCCGAAGCCGAACTACGACGAACTATTTGACGAGTTTCAGCCGGAATGGGCTGACCAGTTTCCCGACTTCCCCTATGAGTTCAAAGGAAGACCAGCGATCAGGACGACTTTAACCGAGCGTATGCGCGATATGTTCAGCATTGCTCCGCAAGACGTTCCGAGAGTTGAGGCTCTTGTTCGTCAGGCCAACAGCTTGCTTGCTGATGCTCACTCCCTTGCTACTTTTCCAGAGTTTTCCGTTCCTATGCCTGATTTATCGGATTCCTATAAATGCTTGTTGCGTTTTCCGCTTTGCGCTATTCGGTGCATCCCGTTTACGGAAAAAACCGGTCGGGTGTCGAAGTTTCCGTTCCGGTTTGAATACGATTCCGGGATGATGCGCAAACCCAGGGCGCCGAGAGCTCATATCAGGATGACCGCTAGCTTGATGCCGAACGGGAATCCGGGAAGGATTGAAAGCGAGTACGCTCTCTTCGAGAGTGGTGCCGCGTTCGGCCACTATTGGATAGTGACCTCCAGAATCGTTAACGGAGAACTTGTCGTCTCCCGAATCAGCGAAACGAGTCCGACAGGCGATACTCCGCCAACTCTTTACACATTAGGCAGGTAGCCATGGGCGGACGTGCGGCGATATACGCCCGCTTCTCCAGCCACAACCAGCGCGGCGAGTCCATAGAGATACAGGTGGAGAAGTCCCGCGCCTACTGCGCGGAGAACGACCTGCGCGTGGTGGCCACGTACTGCGACTTCGCGCAGACGGGCACCAACACCGACCGCGCCGAGTTCCAGCGCATGATGGCCGACGCCAAGCGCGGGCTGTTCGACTTCGTGGTCATATATAAAGTCACTCGAATCATGCGCAACCGCGACGAGATGGCCCTGGCGCGCATCATGTTGCGCCGCTGCCATGTCGAGATACTGTACGCGGGCGAGGACATTTCGGACGGCTCGGCGGGCGTGCTGCAGCTGGGCATGCTTGAGGTCTTGGCGGAGTACGAGAGCGCGCTCGACGGCGAGCGCATACGCGACGGCATACAGAAGAACGCCGAGCGGTGCCTGGCCAACGGCTGCGTGCGCTACGGCTGGGACATAGCGGACGGGCGCTACGTGGTGAACGAGGAGGAGGCAGCCGCCATCCGCCTGGGCGTGCGCATGGTGCTTTCCGGCAAGTCGGTGGCCGACGTGGTGCGAGCCTGGGAGCCCTACCGCACCAAGAAGGGCGGCAGGTGGCGCTACCAGACGGTGCGCCGCATACTCATGAGGAGGGAGAACGGCGGGGAGTACCGCTACGCGGGCGTGGTTGTGCCCGGCGGGATGCCCGCCATCGTTCCCATGGAGGACGAGGAGAGGGTGATACGCATGCTTGAGGACTCGCACAGGCCGCGCAAGCGCGCCGAGGGCTGGGACTTCCCGCTCACGGGCAAGCTGTACGACGGGCGCGACGGCGGGCTGATGACCGGCACCAGCGGCACGGGGAAGTCCGGGGCCACCTACTGGTACTACCGCTGCCGCGGCTGCGGGCGCACCGTGCGCCGCGATGCCATAGAGAAGCGCGTGGCCGACGCCGTGCGCGAGGTCCTGGGCAGCGCCGGCAGCCGCGAGCGCATCGCGAGCATGCTGGTCGACGCGGAGGAGCAGCGCGACGACGAGAGGCCCTTGAGCGAGACGATAAAGGGGGAGCTGGCCAAGATCGAGACAGCCTTCTCGAACATATGGGCGGCTATCGAGTCGGGCATGGCCCCGCCGGGCGGCAAGGAGCGCATAGACGCGCTGAAGCAGCGCCAGGCGCTCCTCAAGGACGAGCTGCGCACCGCCGAGGCTCTTGAGGCCGCCCGCCTGGACTACGACCGCGCGCTGTTCTGGCTTGAGAGCATGGCCGACGCCAAGGTGGACGACGCGCAGCTCCTGCGCACGTTCGTGGCGCGCGTGGTGCTGGGCGGCCCCGACGATGGCGACGGCCTGCGCGTGGCGTTCACGTTTGACGATTCTGCCGGCTTGGGCGATAATCCGTCGCTGCCTGGCGCTATAGGTCCAGGTGGCGAGGTGTTCGACCGAATGAACGCCAGCTCCACCATAAGTAACAGGCAGATAGATATTCGTATCTACCTGCCTTTTTATTTCATGTTCGCACCGCGGAGAATCGAACTCTATGCAGGGCGCGAGCGTTAAGCAAACGCGAAGCGTTTGTAGCGAGCGGGCGAGGACGCCGGCAGGCGGCCGAAGCCGGTGCGTATTTGCGAAGCAAATACGCGGATTCTCCGCGCGAACTTTCGACTCAAAACGGATGCGATGTTTATCGAATCTCAGCTGGCCTCGCCCAGCATCAACGGATCCCCCCGTACCGCGGAGAATCGAACTCTGCTCCAAAAACCTGCGCGCTCTCCATCCCAAAACTGGGTAGAAGAAGGCCAAAACGCAATCGCAGGAGGTCAATATGACTGCAGAAGATAAGGCAAAGAACGTCGGCAAGGTCGCGCTCGTCTTGGAGGGTGGCAGTTTTCGTGGGCAGTTTACCGCCGGCGTGCTCGACGTTCTCATGGAGGCCGGTGTCGAAATTCCGGCGGTATATGGCGTATCGGCCGGTGCGCTCAACGGCGTCAACTACAAGTCACACCAGATCGGTCGCGTCAATCGCATCAACCTGACCTTCTGCAATGACAACCGCTACATGGGTGCCGCATCCTTCGCATCCACGGGCTCCATCGTGGGTTACGACTTTATCTTCAACGATATCCAGGACCGCCTGGATCCCTTTGACAACGAGGCGTTCGACGCCAGCCCCATCGAGATGTACGCCGTCGCGACGGACATGCTCTTTGGAACTGCCGCATACCTGCCGGTCAAAAGCGCCGTGCTCGACCTCGATGCTGTGCGCGCCTCTACCTCGCTGCCGCTGGTGACGCCGCCGGTCGAGATCGACGGGCACAAATACGTCGACGGCGGTGTAGCCGATTCGGTCCCTATCGAGCATGTGCTGGAGGAGGCCGGTTTTGACCGTGCGGCCGTCATTGTCACGCAGGACCGCTCATACGAGAAAAAGCCCTACGAGTTTATGCCTGCCGCGCGCGCCCGCTATGCCGACTACCCCTACCTGCTCGAGGCTATCGAGACGCGCCACGACCGCTATAACCTCCAACGCATGCGCCTGTGGAAGTATGAGCGCGAGGGCCGCGCGCTGGTCATCGCTCCGCAAAAGCCGGTCGAGGTCGGCCATGTCGAGCACGATCCGGCAAAGCTTTTGGACCTGTATATCCAGGGCCGTCAGGAGGCAAAGCGCCTGCTCGCGGAAATCCAAGAGTTCGTTGAGCGCTAACGACGGCGAACCCTCAAAAAATGACAACAGCTAAAGAGCTGGAAAAATTATGGCTCGTGGATGACATGTGCAGAAACTCTGGTCGGAGCCAAAATACCTGTTGACTCGTACGGCGAGCGGGGTAATATGGACAGGTTACTTGCAGAGCCCCGTGAATCTCTGTAACAACACGTACTGTACATGGAGGAGTCTAAGTGATTTCGAAATCGACTCACTACGCCAAGCAGGGCGAGGTCCAGCGCAACTGGGTTCTTGTCGACGCCGATGGTGCTGTCCTGGGCCGTCTTGCCACCCAGATCGCAATGATCCTGCGCGGTAAGAACAAGCCCCAGTTCACGCCCAACAGCGACTGCGGCGACTTCGTTGTCGTCATCAACGCCGATAAGGTCCAGCTTACCGGTAACAAGGCCGACACGAAGACCTATTATCGCCACAGCGGCTACAACGGCGGCCTCAAGGCTGAGAGCTTCCGCCAGGCTATGGAGAAGCACCCGGAGAAGGTTATCGAGCGCGCCGTTCGCGGTATGCTGCCCAAGACCACCCTCGGCCGTGCCCAGATGACCAAGCTTAAGGTCTACGCTGGTGCCGAGCATCCGCACGCTGCCCAGAACCCCACGAAGATTGAGCTGGAGGCTTAAAGATGGCTGAGAACACCGTTGTCTACCAGGGTACCGGCCGTCGTAAGAACGCCGTCGCCCGCGTCCGTCTCGTCCCCGGCACCGGCAAGGTGACCATCAACAAGCGTGACGCCGAGCAGTATTTCGGCCGTCATCAGCTCGTTGAGAACGCCCTTGCTCCCTTCAAGGTGACCGACACCGCCGGTCAGTTCGACGTCATCGCTCTGTGCGATGGCGGCGGCATCTCCGGTCAGTCCGGCGCTCTGCGCCTGGGCATCGCACGCGCTCTTCTGAACGCTGGCGACTACCGTGCTGACCTCAAGAAGGCCGGTTTCCTTACGCGCGATGCTCGCGTGGTCGAGCGCAAGAAGTACGGCCTCAAGAAGGCCCGCCGCGCTCCCCAGTTCTCCAAGCGCTAAGGTTTTATCTCCTTTCGAGATACAATGTACAAGCGGGGCCTGCCGATTCCTCGGCGGGTCCCGCTTTTCTTTTTCGACTAGGGTGGGCGGTTGCATATCGCCTGCTAGGGAAGGAGCGATCCTATGCCCCAGAACATCTTCGGTACCGACGGCGTCCGTGGCGTCGCCAATGCCGACCTCTCGTGCGACCTCGCGTTTCGCCTGGGCCGCGCGGCGACCAAGTTCCTTGGTCCGGATATCTGTGTCGGCCGCGACACGCGTCTTTCGGGCACCATGCTCGAGAGCGCTCTGACCGCCGGCATCATGGCCGAGGGCGGCCGTCCGCACTGCTGCGGCGTCATCCCCACGCCTGCCGTGGCGCTGCTCACCGTTCAGAACGAGCTCGACGGCGGCATCGTCATCTCTGCTTCGCATAATCCGCCGGAGTTCAACGGCATCAAGTTCTTTAGCCGCAAGGGCATGAAGCTTCCCGACGCGGTCGAGGAAGAGATCAGCGCCTGGGTCATGTCCGAGGAAGCCATGGCTGCCGACACGCTGCCGACCGGTGCCGGCGTGGGCCACATCATCAAGATGAAAGACGCCCGCAAGGCATACGTCGACCACGCCATCGATACGCTTGATGGCCTGAGGCTTGATGGCCTGGTCGTTGCCGTCGACTGCGGTCACGGTGCTTCCTGCCAGACCACGCCCGCCGCACTTCAGCGTCTGGGTGCCACGGTCCATGCCATCAACACCGATTACTGCGGCACCGACATCAACGTCGAGTGCGGCTCCACTCACCTTGAGCCCCTGCGCGAGCTCGTGCTGCGCACCCACGCCGATATCGGCCTGGCCCACGACGGCGACGCCGATCGCGTGCTGTTCGTGGACAGCGAGGGCAATGAGATCGACGGTGACTACATCCTGGCTATCTGCGGTTCTGACCTCGCCGCCCGCGGGAAGCTCGCCAACTCCGAGATTGTCTCGACCGTCATGTGCAACCTTGGCTTCTCCATCGCTATGAAGGAGCAGGGCTTCGAAATGGTTCAGACCGCCGTGGGCGATCGCTACGTTCTGGAGCGTATGCTCGCGGATGGCGCCGTCATCGGCGGCGAGCAGTCCGGCCACATCATCTTCCTGGAGCACAACACCACCGGTGACGGTCTGGTGACGGCTCTGCAGCTGCTGGCCGTGCTCAAGCGCACCGGTCGTACCCTCACCGATCTTGCCGGCATCATGAAGAAGTACCCGCAGGTACTCGTCAACGTGCATTCCGACAACAAGGCTGGTCTGGACGATTGCCAGCCCATCTGGGATGCCGTCGCTGCTGCCGAGAAGGAACTTGACGGCCGCGGTCGCATTCTGGTGCGTCCGAGCGGTACCGAGCCGCTGGTCCGCGTTATGGCCGAGGCCGAGACGCACGAGCTGACCCAGCGCGTTGTCGACGACATCGTCGAGGTTGTCAAGCGCGAACTTCCCTAATGGTCAAAAACGAGTGCCAAGTGGTAAACTGTTAAGGCTATTTTGGTCGATTGGTATGTCCGAGGGGGAGCATGTTCACTAAAGTCCTAAGGTCTTTTGGTATGCGTGGTCGAGTCCTTACGCTGGATGCTCCCATCTCGGGCGACGTCATTCCGCTTTCCGAGGTAAACGACCAGACATTTGCCACCGGCCTTTTGGGCCAGGGCGTGGCGATTCAGCCTACCGGCACGCGTGTGATTGCGCCGGCAGACGCCAAGGTCGAGGCCATTTTTCCCACGGGCCACGCCGTTGCGCTTAACACGGTCGATGGTCTGGACGTGCTCATCCACGTTGGTTTGGACACTGTTCAGCTCGAGGGCAAACACTTTACCGTACATGCGCAAGTGGGTGACATCGTCCATAAGGGCGATGTACTCATTGAGTTCGATCGCGAGGCAATTGCTGCCGAGGGCTACGATGTGACGGTTCCCATCTTGGTGTGCAACTCCGTTGAGTTCTCGAGTATCAAGGGCTCCGTTGGCGTGCATGTCGAAGAGATGGACCAGCTCATCGTTGCTCGCGAGCGCTAGCAAGTGCACGTGGCCATTAGCCTACAATTCAAACACGTTTACGGAGGGCGCCCTTGAAAGAGGACGCCCTCCGTGGCAAGATGGGAAACGTCCGAGGCTAAACAGCTTCGGGTCACCGTGGACGGGCAGGGGCCTCGACGCGGCTAGACACGAGACACATACATTACGCGACCTCGCCCTGGTGGCCGCACACGTTGGTTGCGGCCGACGCGGGCCGCGGGCAAGTGCTTGTAAGGGAGCCTTGCCTCTCTTGTACGAGAAAGGACGCGTAATGAAGATCATTAAAGCTAAAGACTACGAGGATATGAGCCGCAAGGCCGCTAATATCATCTCGGCCCAGGTTATCCTCAAGCCCGACTGTGTGCTGGGCCTTGCCACCGGCTCCACCCCGATCGGTGCCTACAAGCAGCTCGCTGCTTGGTACAAGAAGGGCGACGTCGACTTTGCCGAGGTCAGCACCTACAACCTGGACGAATATCGCGGCCTTTCGCACGACGATCCCCAGAGCTATCACTACTTCATGCGTGAGAACTTCTTCGATCACATCAACATCGACCTGAACAACACGCATGTGCCCGACGGTTCCAACCCCGACGCCGCCGCTGCCTGCTCTGAGTACGACAAGATCGTCGCCGACGCCGGTTACCCGGATCTGCAGCTGCTCGGCATTGGCAACAACGGCCACATCGGCTTCAACGAGCCCGATGACCACTTCTCCAAGGGCACGCACTGCGTCGACCTCACCGAGAGCACCATTCAGGCCAACAGCCGCCTGTTCGACAGCATCGACGATGTTCCCCGTCAGGCCTACACCATGGGCACCCAGACCATCATGTATGCCCGCATGATCCTGGTCGTCGCCAACGGCGAGGCCAAGGCTCAGGCCGTGCATGACATGTGCTATGGTCCGGTTACGCCCGAGTGCCCGGCTTCGATCCTGCAGCTGCACACCAACTGCGTTGTCGTTGCCGACGAGGCCGCCCTTTCGCTCTGCGAGTAGCGCGAATCCTGCACCTCGACATAGCCTTGCCTAAGGCCTCCGCTTTGCGGGGGCCTTTTTGCTATCCCTTTTTGCCCACTTGACCAAAATCTTGCCGCAAGCTTGACGAATGCCGGATGCCCAACAGTTTGATTCATTCCATACCAGATTCTATGCAAAAATGCCACTAGAAGGTCGTAGACGGTAGCGGGTGCTAGGCGAGTTGAATGACATGGCTGAACCTTGTTCATCTGCGTTACACTGCCGCTTAGATGGGACAAGCTGACAAGCTCATTTACCTGCTTAAAGACCGATTAGTCGGGGGATTAATAACAATCGGCCTTCGCTGTACAAAAACTTGCCGCTTGCGTACCAAAAGACAACCTAAAACACAAGGTCGCTCTATTCATAGCGCGGCTTGTATGGTCTTGCGGCTACAGTGTCCATACGGTCGAGTTGAGGAGCGGGCATGGTAAACGATTTGAGCGGTATAGACGACCTCGAGCTGATGCCGCTGGGCGGAGGCTATATGGTGCGACGCGAACGCTTGATGAATGAGCTTATCGCCAAGGGCCGAAAGGCCGGCATCGTGGTTCTTTATGCGCCCGACGGGTTTGGGAAGACCTCGGTGCTGCTGCAGTACACCCATGAGGTTAAATGCGACCCGACGCGAGGCCCCGTGCGGATTATCGAGGCCGATCGCGCCATTGGGCGCGAGGTGTTTATGCAGCTCGAGGTGGTTACCGAAGAACTCAAAGACAAACCGCACTCCCTTATCGCGATTGATAATGTGCCAAACCTCGATCAGCACGATACCGAAGACCTCATCGACAGGATTCGCGGCCTGCGCGCTATGGGGATAGGGGTATTTATCTCCTGCCGTCCTTCAAATCGTCAGCTGATTCATGGACTGGGCGATTCGGTTAAGATCAATGCGCAGATGCTCAAGGTGCATGCCTATGAGTATTCGGCGTGGGCATCGGCGTTTTCGATCAGCACATCGCTCGACTTTTATCAGCTCACGCAGGGCGTGCCCGAGCTCGTTTCGGCATTGCAGACGGGTCTGTATGGCCAAGGTGACGTAGCCGGTCTGCTCGAAAACGAGATTGTCAACGTATATGGCGCGGCACTTGTCGATCTGGCTTCGCTCGAGAACAACGCCCTGTTTAGTGTGGCATGCTTGATGGTCCTAATGGGTGAGGGCAATATTTCGGAGCTCGAGGCTTGCGGTGTTAGGCTTTCGGCGATTGAGCAGTCCTATCTTGTCCGCGATTATCCCATATTTGGCGTTGATCCGGCAGACCGGAGCTTTACCTGCTTGGGTACCGAGGATAACGCACGTCTGCGATTGCGCAAGCTGGTCGCCGAAATTCGCCCCGAACTCGTTGTGCGGGCGGCGCGTATATTGATTAAAGCGGGGCGCTGCGATACCGCGATGGACCTTGCCGACGCGTTTTTGGACCGCAGTGCGGTGTTGGAGCTTGCCGGGCAGTATGGGGTCGATCTGGCCCTGACAGGGCATGGAGGGGATGTCTGCCGCGCGGCACTGGGAAAGACCGAAGCAGATGGCCGGGTATCGGAGCCGACGCCTGACGAGGCACTCGGCATCTATCTGGCGGCGGTGAGCGTCTCCAATACAAAACTCGCGCGGTATATGGCCTCAATTATCGAGCATGCGGGCGAGCAAGCGATTTGCGAGCTCGATCCCGTGTCGTGGAAGGTAGCGCACGCGTTTACGGCCGCCTGTTATGGAGATAGTGGTCTGGGGCTTCCGGCAAGCCATACAGCGCTGGGAAGTGAGGCGTCTTGTGCCGCACTCGACATGCTGTCCGCACATATCGAGATAAAACATGGGCTGACCGAGCGGGCGAAGGGTGGTGAGATCCTCGCAGGGCTCAAAACGGATAAGGTCTACGATTGTGAGCTCGATATCGCGGGGACGTTTGTGCGGGCGGACCGCATGTTGACGGAGCTATTTGATGGGTCGTATGCAGGGACTGACGAGCGTGATGACGAGATGGCCCTGACGCTCGAGGCACTCGAAGCGCGTGGAATCCGAGCGCTCGCCATCTGGGTGCGCATGGTATTATCGGCGCGGCGCTTGTTTGCCGGCATGCCGGTGACCGACGAGCAGGCATTCAATGAGCTCGACCGTTTTGCCGTGCGCGTGCGTGACAATCAAGTCCAGTTGTTTGGCTTGATACTGGAAGGCTGGCAGTCGCTGGCCGAGGGGCGTCCGGTCAATGCCAAATTCCGTGCGGTGCAGGTGCTCAGGCTTGCCGAGGAATCGATTGGATACATACGCGACAACGCACTGCTGCTAGAGCGCGCGGCGTACTTACGCAATACATCGATGGTATCGGTGCGTGAAGAGGCAGAGCTGCTCGATTTGAGCCGGACGCAGGTCGGTGGTGCCGAGGCTTGGATGGTGGCGCTGCATTTGGCCTCCGCGGGCCGCGATAGCGACCTTGCAGCCTGGATGTCCATGAACCGCCCAGGGATTTTGGATCCATCGTATCGGCTGTTTGCGCGTCTTGCGATGCATTGTCTGGGTGAGCCGGCTGCTAGAATTCGAAAGAAGCTCCCGGTGCGCGAGCTGTCGCGGTATTCGCTGCGTGACGACTTTGAGGGCGAAGGCGAGCGTCTGTTCCAGGCCGGCGATGCCGAGAGTGTCGATGCGATTGGCCATATCGAGATTCGCATGTTTGGGGCGTTTCGTGCCGAGCGCGACGGGTTTCCCATCACGGATAAGATGTGGCGCCGCAAGAAAGCGGCGACGCTTGCCGAGCGGCTTGCGCTGGGCATGGATGCACTGGTCGACCGCGAGACGCTGGCTATGGAGCTGTGGCCCCATGCCGAGTTCAATAGCGCCCGCAACAATCTGTACTCGACGATATCGCGCTTGCGGTCGGCCTTGGGGCCGACACCGGACGGCAAGTCGTGTGTGCTGATCCAAAACGAGTGCATTGGGCTTAACGGCGATTACGTCAAGACCGACGTGCGGTTGTTTGATCAGATAAGCCGCGAAGTTTTGGGAAATCGCACGGGTGCGCGCGGACCCCATCTGATCGAGCTGTGCCTTAAGATCGAGCAGCTCTACGCCGGCCCATTGTATGTTCCCAATGGCTGTAATCCCACCTACTTTTTGCGTATGAGGCGCATTATGGAATCTAAGTATATCGACTGCATGATTCGGGGCGCGAATGCCGCCCTAGAAGAAAACGACCTGCAGTCGGCGGTATGGCTGGTGGAGTCGGGGCTTCGGCAGGAAACGGCGCGCGAGGACATGGTGCGTTGCGCTATGCGCGTCTACGGTGCGGCGGGGCGACGACGCGATATCGTCGAGCTGTACAGTGGGCATATGCATCACCTGAGGGAGCAGGTCAATGGCGTGCCCGAGCCCGAGACGCGGCGTCTGTACGAGCGCTTGGTGGAGGGCAGGCTTAACCGCGTGCTCGTCGAGCGATAAAAAATGAGCGTCCGAATTGCTCGGACGCTCGCAAGCTTGATGTATATTGGCTCGCCGGATCGTTGGCTCTTAGACGAGCTTAATCTTCTCGATGTCCTTGCGCGAGGACTCGCGATACAGCGAGAACTTGCGGCCGATAACCTGGACGACCTCGGCATGGCAGCGATCGGCGAGCTCTTCGGCGGCCTCGCGGGCGGAAAGGCTGGAACCATCGAGTACGGAGCACTTAACGAGCTCGTGCTTCTCCAGGTAGGCGACCGTCTGCTCGACGGTGCCCTCGTTGATGTCGGACTTGCCGATGATGATGGCGGGGTTGAGGTGATGGGCCATGCTGCGAAGCTGCTTGACCTGGGCTCCTGTCAGTGCCATGGGTTCTCGCTTTCTATGTATGGGGCGCCCCGCGATGGGGCCTTAATCTACGTGAGCTGTCCCACGATAGCGCAGGAACGGCGCGGTGTGGGGCGTGTTTGCCCAGTTCAAAAAGAATGCGGATGCCGAGTGGGAGAACAGTGCGGGTTATAGGCGGACGTGTACGGCTGTCGAAAGCGGTCTATGGACGGCTCGAAGAGACCGGCTCCCATGCAATAAACGCCCAACGGACCTTGCGGACGTGGTCGAGCATGTAGCGCCCCTGCGGCACGCCCTTGGACCCTGGCTCGCCGGCATGGGGATTCTCAATCATATGCTGAGCGACGTAGTCGCGTAGACGGTCGATCTTATCCTCGTTACCGTGCTCGAGCATGCGGGAGAAGTCCTCCACGCCCGCCTCAAGGCTATCGAAGGTATCGCGACGAGGCGATTCAAAGTACGTAACCTGCGGCAGGGCACCCATCTGAATGAGGATATTAAAGGCAAACACAAAGCCATTACTGCAGGTAACCGAGGCACCGATGGCGTTCATCAGGTGCAGGTCATAGCGCGGGCTGGAGTTGGCGACCATCGTGACAGCACAACGTCGACGAGCCGTTCGATCAAGCTTGGCAAGCGCGCCTTTTAGGTTGGTCGTGGTGACAGAGCGACTGGCAAAGGCAACATCTACCGCTTTCGCGACCGGTCCAACCAAATCCCAGTCATCATCCCAAGCAAGCTCAAGCGGTGTAATGCGATCCTCGAGCCCATAGTACTCAATGCCGGCATCAAGCGTGCCCAACATGGCAGGGGAAAAGTCAGCAGCAATCACGGGATGTCCAACCTGAGCAAGCGGAATAGCAATCGACCCAGCCCCACACCCCATATCAAGCACCGACTCACCAGGCTCAAGCGCCAACAGCTTCATAAAATCCCGAGCATACGGAGCAGTCTCAAGCGGCCGAAAATGCCGAGCCCTTTTGTCCCACTCAAAAGAGTCATCTGCCCGCCGCCGACCAGCCTGCAGACGCATCCATTCATCATTCCAATCCACAGAAAGCAGCTCAGAACGAGCACCCTCATCAACCACGGGCCAACCTCCTTACAACAAAAAAGCGGCCCCTCCCAAAAGAAGAGCCGCAACCAGCATATATCAGAAAGAACCGATCCAACGCCAAACCTTCGCACCAGCAACGTAGGGCAGAAGCGAAGCGACTGCCACACGGGATAGAACCCAACCGAGGTCCCGTTGTGCGGGAGCCCCGCTGCCCGGCGGCAGGCATATAAGGTCGATCGCGAGTTCCGCACGAGCCGGAGAGCACTTAATGTGCTCTCCGTGCGAGCCAGGACTGTCCGAGCAGGCGACCTTATATGCCTGCCGCCGGGCAGCGGGGCTCCTCGCCCGAATCCCTAGGCTAGTTCTTCAGCGAGTTCAGCGGCGCCGGGAATCGACCACCACGGTGGGCAAGCACGGTGCCGGCGTTGGGGTTCACCGGCATGATGGGTGCACGGCCAAACAGGCCGCCGTACTCGACGCAGTCGCCCACGCCCTTGCCAATGGCGGGAATCACGCGGACGGCCGTGGTCTTGTTGTTGATGACGCCGATAGCCATCTCGTCGGCGATGATGCCGGCGATGGTCTCGACCGGGGTGTCACCGGGGATGGCGATCATGTCCAGGCCGACGGAGCACACGCAGGTCATGGCCTCGAGCTTCTCGAGCGAAAGCGCGCCGGCCTCGACGGCGGCGATCATGCCGGCGTCCTCGGACACGGGGATAAAAGCGCCCGAGAGGCCGCCCACGCTGGAGCTGGCCATGACGCCGCCCTTCTTGACGGCATCGTTGAGCATGGCGAGTGCGCAGGTCGTGCCGGGGCCACCGCAGGTGCCAACACCGATGATCTCGAGGATGCGGGCAACGGAGTCGCCGATGGCAGGCGTGGGGGCCAGCGACAGGTCGACAATGCCCTTCTCGACACCCAGGCGATGGGCGGCCTCGCGGCTCATGAGCTCACCGGCGCGGGTGATCTTAAAGGCGGTCTGCTTGATCTTCTCGGCGACTTCCATCATCGATGCGGAATCGGGCAGCGTCTCCAGGGCTGCGGCCATAACGCCGGGGCCCGAGACGCCAACGTTGATGACGGCGTCGGCCTCGCCACCGCCGTGGACAGCGCCCGCCATAAACGGGGAGTCCTCGACCATGTTGGCAAAGCAGACAAACTTGGAAGCGCCGACGGAGTCCTGGTCGGCCGTGAGCTTAGCGGCGTCGATGATGGTCTGCGCAGCCATGAGCACGGCGTCCATGTTGATGCCGGCACGCAGGCTGGCGACGTTGACGCTGGAGCAGACGCGGCTGGTGGTAGCGAGCGCCTGCGGGATGGACTGGATGACGCGGCGGTCGGCGTCGCCGATGCCTTTCTGGACGAGCGCGGAGAAGCCGCCCAGGTAGTCGATGCCGAGGGTCTCGGCCGCGCGGTCGAGGGCATGCGCGATGGGGGTGAGGTCCTCATCCTTGCAGCAAGCGGCGATCTGCGCCACCGGGGTGACGGAAACGCGCTTGTTGACGATGGGGATACCGTACTCGCGCTCGAGGTTCTCGGCGGTCTCGACCAGGTGCTCAGCCGTGTGCGTCACGTGGTCGTAGATCTTCGTGCACATGCGGTCGAGGTTCTCGTCGCCGCAACCCATGAGCGAAACACCCATGGTGATGGTCCTGATGTCGAGGTTCTGCTCCTCAACCATGCCGCGGGTTTCCGCGATTTCTGCGGGCGTGATCGCCATCCTTGCGCTCCTATCTGCCAAAACGAGCATAGTCTTATCTATTCTAACGTGCCGCACGTGCCAAGTGGCGCATGCGGCACGTTTTGGTGCTCGGTTGTTTCCGTTGTGTTACTGCCCAAAGACCTCTTCGGCGATGCGCGCGCTTTCGGCGGCGTCCTTGGCGTAGTAGTCCGCGCCAATCTGCTTGGCGTATTCGGGGGTGAGTACGGCGCCGCCTACGATGATCTTGACGCCCGGCACCTCGGCATGAAGCAGCTTGATGGTCTCCTCCATGGCGACGACCGTGGTGGTCATAAGCGCCGAGAGGCCGACGAGCTTAATGTCGCGCTCCTTGACGGTTTTGAGCACCTCTTGCGGGTCGACGTCGCGGCCTAGGTCAAAGACGGTGTAGCCGTAGTTGTCGAGCAGCATCTTAACGATGTTCTTACCGATGTCGTGGATATCGCCCTTGACGGTGGCCACGCAGATCTTACCCTTGTCGGCAATCTCGCCGGCGGGCATCAGGCGTTTGATGGTATCGAAGCCCACGCGCGCGGCCTCGGCCGAGGCCATGAGCTGCGGCAAGAAGAACTTTCCCTGGTCAAAGAGGACTCCGACCTCATCGAGGGCGGGGATAAAGTGGTTGTTGATGAGGTCCATGGCGTCGTGGTCGGCCAGCAGGCGCTCGGTCTCGGCCGCGATTTCGCCCTTGCGACCCGAGACGACCATGTGGCGGATGGGGTCGTCATCGGCTCTTGCGGTGGTGCTTGCGGCAGGCGCGGCATCGCTCGATGCTGACTGAGCGGCCGCCGGGTTGGCGGCAATCTTGTACGGGTCG
The DNA here is from genome assembly GCA_958407995.1 of uncultured Collinsella sp. Taxonomy (GTDB): domain Bacteria; phylum Actinomycetota; class Coriobacteriia; order Coriobacteriales; family Coriobacteriaceae; genus Collinsella. The sequence goes on along the minus strand of CATYJU010000008.1, from coordinate 33,788 downwards.
GTCCAGCCGGCGTAGCGCTCGATGTATCCGGTCGAGCCCTCGTCCTCAACGCTCAGCACGCGATAGCTGTAGACAGTGTCCATAAAGCGCTTGGAACCCGGGTTCATGATGGGGGCGTCCAGACCTGCACCAAAGGCGGCGGCCAAAAAGACCGAGCCCAGCAGCGGGCGCGCGGGCAGGCCAAAGCTGATGTTCGATACGCCGAGTGCGCACTTGACGCCCAGGCGCTCCTTGCACATAGACATGGCGCGCAGGATCTGCTCAGCCTGGCGCTGGTTGGTCGAGGCGGTCATGACCAGACAGTCGATGAGGATGCGGTCCGGGCCGATGCCGTAACGGGCGGCTTCGGCCACAATGCGCTCGGCGATGCTATAGCGTGCCTCGGCGGTATCCGGGATGCCGCCCTCGTCGAGCGTGAGGCCGACGACGTTGGTGCCGTAGTGGGCGACCAGCGGGAAGATCTCGTCCATGATCTGCTGTTTGCCATTGACCGAGTTGATGATGGGCTTGCCGGCGTAGCGACGCGCGGCGGCCTCGACGGCGGCGGGGTCGGTGGAGTCGATCTGCAGCGGCAGCAGCGTGGAACCTTGGAGCTGCTCGGTCGCTTGCTGGATGACCTTGACCTCGTCGATCTCGGGCAGGCCCACGTTGACGTCCAGGATGTCGGCGCCCTGCTCCTGTTGGCTGATGCCCTGGCTCACGACGTAGTCCAGGTCGCCGTCGCGTAGGGCCTGCTGCAGGCGCTTTTTGCCGGTGGGGTTGATGCGCTCGCCGATGACGGCGATCTTGTGGCCGTCGCAGGGGAGGTCCACGACCGTCTGGGCGCTCGTGACCGACATGCTGGGCTTGCGGTGACGCGGGCTGGGCGTGTGGTTGTCGATGAGGGTACGAAGTGCCGCCATGTGCGCCGGCGTGGTTCCGCAGCATCCGCCGACGACGCTCACGCCGTCCTCGATCATGCCGGCGACGGCCTCGGCGTACTCGGGCGCCTGGATATCAAAGACGGTATTGCCGTCATCGTCCACGTGGGGCAGTCCCGCATTGGCCTGCACCATAACGGGCTTGTCGGTAACGGTGAGCATACGCGCAGCGAGTCCTCGGAGCTCGGCCGGGCCCTGGCTGCAGTTGATGCCAAGGACGTCGGCGCCGATGGCGTCGAGAGTGATGGCGGCGACCTCGGGGCTCGTGCCCAGGAACGTGCGGCCGTCTTCCTCAAAGGTCATGGTGGCAAAGACGGGCAGGTCGGAGTTCTCGCGGCAGGCGAGGACTGCCGCCTTGATCTCGGCCAGGTCGGTCATAGTCTCGATGATAAAGAGGTCGACGCCCGCAGCGACGCCGGCGCGCACCTCCTCGGCAAAGAGGTCGTAGGCCTCGTCAAAGCTGAGGGTGCCCAAGGGGCGCAGCAGGGCGCCGATGGGGCCGATGTCGCCGGCGACGTAGCGGGCGCCGGCCTCGCGGGCGCAGGTGACTGCCGCGGCAAAGACGTCTGCCACGGTGGCGGCGCCGTCGAGCTTGTGGGCGTTGGCGCCAAAGGTGTTGGCGGTGATCACGTCGCAGCCGGCCTCGACGTACTGACGCTGAATATCGGTTATGACCTGGGGCTCCTCAAAGTTGAGCAGCTCGGGCAGGGCGCCTGCCTTCATGCCGGCGGCCTGCAACATGGTGCCCATGCCGCCGTCGAACAGCAGGTGTCCCGTGCCCTCGATAGCGGCGCGCAGGCGATCGTCCTTAATGCAAAGGTCGTCGATCGTGCGCGTCTTGTATGCAGCGCCATTACGACGGGCAGCATCAACGGGCGCCGCCAGCGCGGCGCCGTCCAGATCATGAGTGATAAGCGGAGTAAACATCGATGGCTCCTAATGGCTGGAATAGCAGGTGGTGTGGGCGGCGCGGAAGCGACAGTGCTCGCGCATGCGGCAGATATTGCAGGTGGGGCGGCTCTGGGCGTCGTGGACTTCCCCGTCGAACAGACCAATCACAGCGGTCACGCTCTTGGTGGGCATGAGCAGGCTGGTGGGGGTGACGGTAAGTCCAATGAGGCGCGTGGCATTGAGTGCATCCACGATCGAGCGCTGGGCAGAGAGCGGGCAGTCGCCATAGCCGGGACTGAAGCGCCAGTTGCCGGCGAGCCCGTGTGCAGCGGCTGCAGCCTTGACCTGCTGGTCCATCTGCTCGACGGCGGCCTCCACATAGGCAGAGCATGCGGCGTCGAGCACGGCGCCTTCCAGGGGTTGCTGGGCTCCCGTGGTGCGCAGGCGACGCTCGGCTTCCATGCCGAGGGTACATGCCATGAGCGCGGCAAAGCGGGCGTCCTTAAGGTGGCGATAGATATCACGACCCCGCAGTTCAACATAAGTGCCAACCAAGCGGATGCAGGGCTCGCCCTGCTCGTCGACGCCCGTGGCATCGACGGCAAACACGCGTCGCACGCCGCGGGGCACGATATCCAGCTCTAGGCGCTCGACCACAAGTTCAATTCGTCGTGACAGATCGGGCTCAATCTGCTGGCCGCCGTAGCCCAGATACCGCAGCATCTCGGCACGATCGACACGAGGGCGGTGGGCGGCGTCGATACGGTAAAGCGCCGGCGACGCAAGGTCGGCCGGCACTTCAACAACGGTTGTATCGACGTGCGGTTTTTCCATTACCCCAGGCGCTCCATAATGGTCGCGGCGATTGCAGGACGGTTCATAGTGTACAGGTGCAGACCGTCGGCACCGTGCTTCTTAAGGTCGCAAAGCTGACGAGCAGCATAATCTACACCGGCTGCCTGCAGGCTCTCGGGGTCGTTCTCGTACTTGGCGAGGATCTTGATGACGGGGGAGGGCAGCGATGCGCCGCACATAAAGACCATGCGGCTGATCTGCGACTTGCCCATAAACGGCATGATGCCCGCGGTAATGGGCACGGTGATGCCTGCCTTGTCGGCAAGCTCGCGGAAGCGGTAAAAGCACTCGTTGTCAAAGAAGAGCTGCGTCACAAAGAAGCTCGCGCCGGCGTCCTGTTTTTGCTTGAGGTATTCGACCGAAGCGTTGAGGTCCTCACAGGCAATGTGGCCCTCGGGGTAGGCCGCGGCGCCCACACAAAAGCCGGCGTCGACAAGCTCGGGGATGAGGTCGCGGGCGTAGGCGTAGTCCGAGGCGGGCTTGTCGTCCTCGGTCGCGCCAGCGGGAAGATCACCGCGCAGGGCCAGGATGTTTTCTACGCCGGCGGAGCGGTATTCATCGATCTTGGCGGCGATATCGGCGTGCGAGCGGCCCACGCAGGTAAGGTGTGCCACCGAGGGTGTATCGAATTCGCTCGTAATCATATGCGCGATGGGGGCGGTGGTGGCGCCGTTGCCCGAGCCGCCGGCCGAGCAGGTGACCGAGACAAAGCTCGGCGAAAGCTTGCACAGATTGCCTGCCACCTCGCGAGCCGTGTCGAGGGAAAGCTCGCCCTTAGGCGGGAACATCTCAAACGAAACGGGTGCTGTGCCCTGGGATGCTGCCTGCTTAAAAACCTCGTCGACGCGCATATCGTGCTCCTCTAGATACGTAATAGTGTGATGTGTTGTAAGGATTCTACAGCACCACTGTGCCACGGTGGAGTTTCACTCACTATTTGGGGGATACCAATCAAAGATGCCTTGCTATCGACATTCCCTATAGCAGAGCGGTCAATCTAGGATGGGGCTATAAAGACTGGTATCTGATGCGAAATACCAGTTAATAGAGCCCCATCCCAAATTGACTACCCTTAAACCATGGGGAGAGGTCTGCAATTTATACAGTTGATTGGCTGTTGAGGGTGGCAACGCCGTCGCGATGCGGTAACCTCATTGATTGGTTTCGCGACAGCAACATAACGGTAATGTTGCGGAAACACGGCGAGTCTAAGCTATGACTCGTTCGTTAGTAATCAACACCGCTTCTCACGCGGTGCCGATACGAAGGGAGTTCCGTATGGCCGAACTTACTGACCGCTTCGGAACCATGGTGTTCTCTGAGGAAGTCATGAAGGACTACCTCCCCAAGGACATTTGGAAGCGCCTTGCTGCAACCCTCGAGGACGGTGAGCCGCTCGACCTGGATGTGGCCAACGCCGTTGCCCACGCCATGAAGGTCTGGGCCATCTCCAAGGGCGCGACGCACTACGCGCACTGGTTCCAGCCGCTTTCGGGCATTACTTCCGAGAAGCACGACAGCTTCCTCGAGCCCAACCACGACGGCACCGCCATTACCAAGTTTACGGGCAAGAACCTCATCCAGGGCGAGCCGGACGCCTCCAGCTTCCCCAACGGCGGCCTGCGCGCCACCTTCGAGGCCCGTGGCTACACCGCTTGGGATCCCACTAGCCCCGCATTCATTAAGGACGATGTCCTGTGCATCCCCACGGCTTTCTGCTCCTACACGGGCGAGGCCCTGGACAAGAAGACCCCGCTGCTGCGCTCTATGACCGCGCTCTCGCGTGAGTCCAAGCGCGTTTTGGCGCTGTTTGGCAAGACCCCCAAGAAGGTCGTTCCTTCCGTGGGCGATGAGCAGGAGTACTTCCTGATCAAGAAGGACGCTTACCGCAAACGCAGGGACCTGGTCATCACCGGTCGCACCCTCTTTGGCGCTGCTCCCTGCAAGGGCCAGGAGCTCGAGGAGCACTACTTTGGCGCTATCCGCCCCACCGTCTCGTCCTATATGAAGGACCTGGACGATGAACTGTGGGCGCTTGGCATTCCTGCCAAGACCAAGCACAACGAGGTCGCCCCCTGCCAGCATGAGCTCGCCCCTGTCTACGGCGAGGTCAACGAGGCCATCGACCAGAATCTGGTCATGATGGAGAAGATGAAGCTCATCGCCTCCCGTCACGACCTGGTCTGCCTGCTGCACGAGAAGCCGTTTGAGGGCATCAACGGTTCGGGCAAGCACAACAACTGGTCGCTTGGCACCGAGTCCGAGAATCTGCTCGATCCGGGCGACACCCCGCTCGACAACCTGCAGTTCATCGTCTTCCTCACCGCGGTGATCGAGGCCGTCGATAACTATCAGGAGCTCCTGCGTGCCTCCGTTGCCTCGGCCGGCAACGACCATCGTCTGGGCGCCAACGAGGCTCCTCCGGCGATTATGTCCATCTTCCTGGGCGACCAGCTCACCGAGGTTGTCGAGAAGATCATCGATGGCAAGGCTTCCGTTCATGCCACGCGCGGCGTGCTTGACCTGGGCGCCGATACCCTGCCCAAGCTGATGCAGGACAACACTGACCGCAACCGCACCTCCCCGTTTGCCTTCACCGGCAACAAGTTCGAGTTCCGTGCCTGCGGCTCCGAGCAGAACGTCTCCGACTCCAACCTGGTGCTCGATGCCGCCGTGGCCAAGTCGCTCAAGTCCTTCGCCGACGCACTCGAGGGTACGCCCGAGGATAAGTTCCAGGACGCCGCGCTCGAGTACTGCAAGAAGGTGCTGACCGATCACCAGCGCATCCTGTTCTCCGGCGACGGTTACTCCGACGAGTGGCCCATTGAGGCCGAGAAGCGCGGCCTTGCCAACAACAAAACCACGGCCGACGCTCTTCCCGCCTTTGTTTCCGATAAGGCTATCGCGCTCTTTGAGGAGACGGGCGTCCTGACCAAGGCCGAGGCTCAGTGCCGCTATGACTGCAAGCTCGAGAAGTACAACAAGCTCATGAACATCGAGGCTACCACGATGATTCGCGAGGCACGTCGTACCTATCGCCCGGTCATCACCGCCTATGCCACCAAGGTCGCTAAGGGCCTGGAGGCAATCCGCGCTGCCGGTGCCGATGCTGCCATGCAGTGCGAGCAGAACACGCTCAACAAGCTCTGCAACGGCATCACCGCCATCAACGACTCCATCAAGGCGCTCGACGCCGTACATCAGAAGGCCGAGGCTCTCGATGGCCAGGAGCAGGCTAACGTGTACGCGCACGAGGTCGTTCCCGCTATGGATACGCTGCGTGCTGCCGTGGACGCCATGGAGGAGATCGTGGCTGCCGACTACTGGCCGGTCCCGACCTACGACGACATCCTGTTCTACGTGTAGAGCGTAACTGACATATCGTCACGGTATTGAGCCGGGGTCCGCATCGCGCGGCCCCCGGTTTTTGTTTGCGAAGGACGCTTTGGATCCCGCTTTGCAACTGATTCGCCCACGCAATAAGGGGTCGTGGGCAAAAAACGTCAAATATGAGTACTGTCACAAGTCCTGTAGCATTATCTTTTTGCAAAATATGCAGTGTTACGCAACATATGTCCAAGTACTTAGCTGACAAACCCCTGCAATTCCTCTGCCGTAGGACGCCTGGCGTCCAAATTGCCTTCTGATGGCATGAAATCGCTGTTACTAAATTGGTAACAGTACTCATATTTGCTATTTTTTGTCCACGGGCCCTTGGATGACAGTGTGATTTTATGCCTTCGGGGTTCGAATCCCGGCGCATGGGTAGCAAAAAGCCCGCTACCGAATTGGTAACGGGCTTCTCAGATTCTGTGGTGCCCCCAGCGGGATGTCCGCGTGCGGCTGGCGCCGCCCGCTTTCGCTTCGTCGCTCCGCTCCTTGCGTGCTTCGCTGGAAAACGCTTACGCGTTTCCTCAGCTCCACACCCTGTCGGGTTCGAATCCCGGCGTTGGAGAAGAAAAAAGCCCGTCACCACAAGGGTAACGGGCTTTGCATTTCAAATGGTGCCCCCAGCGGGATTCGAACCCGCGATATCCACCTTGAAAGGGTGGCGTCCTTGGCCGCTAGACGATGGGGACAGCGGGAAAGAGTATAGCAGACTTTTTTGCCGGCGCGTATATCGTTGGCAAACTGGAAAACCACCACAAAGGTGCCTGTCCCCTTTGTGGTGGTGGGGCGTTAGGGGAGGAGCTTCATCGCGGCGTCGTGGGCGGCGTGTTCGTAGGTGTCGTCGAGGGACTTGAGCGGCAGCAGGGCTGTGGCCTGCGCATCGCCGCGGCGCTCGAGGGCGTGGGTAATGAGCCAGTCGGCGAGTTCGGGATTCTTGGGTAGCGCCGGTCCGTGCAGGTACGTGCCGATGACGCCCTTGTAGATCAGGCCCTCAAAGCCGTCTTCGCCGTTGTTGCCGGTGCCCGTGACGACGGACGTTCCGAGTGGCGTGGCATCTGCGTCGAGCAGAGTGCGGCCGCCGTGGTTCTCGAATCCTACAAAGGGCTCGGGTGCCAGGTCGGTCTTGACGGCGACGTTGCCGATCAGTCGGTCGGAGCCGCGTACAGTTTCGGCGGCAATGACGCCCAAGCCCTCGATGCGATCTTCACCCATGTAGTACGAACGGCCGAGTAGCTGATAGCTGCCGCAGATAGCAAGCAACGAGCCGCCGTCCTCAACATAGGCCGCAACCTTGTCTTTTTGAGCGAGCAGCTCGTGCGCCACGGCCAGCTGGTCGCGATCGGAGCCGCCGCCCATCATGACGATATCGGCGTCGGTGAGATCGAGCGCCTCGCCCATGCGGACCTCGTCCACGCGAACGGGGATGCCGCGCCAGGCGCAGCGGCGCTCGAGGGCGATGACATTGCCGCCGTCGCCGTAGAGGTTGAGGGCATCGGGGTACAGATAGACGATGCGCAGGGGGCGCGAAAGCTCGGTCGGCGCGACGCCGACGGGGACGGCACTGCCATCGGCGCACGTTGCAGCGTGGGCGGCAACCGTAGCCGCATCGGTGCCTTTAAGCTCGTCGAGCTCCTTGACCAGCGGCGGAAAGGCCGTGTAGTTGGCGACGGCATAGAAAGTGTCGCCGGCGGCTTCATCCGCAACGGCACCGATCGCCTGCTCGATATTCGAGATAATCGCGGCATCGATGCCGGCGTACTTGAGGCGCACCTGCATGTCGTGCGCGCGCGTGCCGCCGGCAAAGGCGACAAGCCCCGTTGTATCGGCGATGCGCTCAAAGTCGACGTCGTAGATCCACGACACATCGTGGCCGTCGGCATCGTTGTCGTTGAGGAAGAAGGCGCAGAGCCTGCCGCCTGCCGTTTTAATGGACTGAATCTGGCGATCGAAACCCACGGGATTCTTGGCCAGGTTTGCCTCGACGGTACGGCCGGCGATATTCCAACGGCCCATGCGACCGCCTGCTGGCACGTAGGCGTCGAGCGTGGGCTGCAGATGCGCCGCGTCCACGCCCAGCTCGTGGGCGGCGAAGAAGGCTGCGGCTACGTTGTAGACCATATACAGGCCGTTGTAGCGTGTGGCGATGTGTGCGGCAGCCGCGTCGGGCGCAGATCCAAAGACCAGGTCAAAGCCGTAGCCGTCGCAGCCGAGCTCCACGCCCGTCACGCGACGGACAAGCCCAGGGCGGACCCAGCCGCACGAGGGGCAATGGTATGCGCCAAGCTGTCCGTACTGCACATAGTCGTACTCCAACGGCGCGTTGCACTGTGAGCAAAAACGCGAGTCGCTAATGCGGTCGGATTCGGTGTCGGTGGCGCCGTCGATGCCAAAGGCGATGCTTGCATTGGGAACGCGCGCGGCGATTGCGGCACATAGCGGGTCGTCTGCGTTGTAGATGAGCGTCGTTGCCGGTGAAAGCTCCAGCGCGTGGGCGATGACGTCCTGGGTATGGTCGATCTCGCCGTAACGGTCCAGCTGGTCGCGGAACAGGTTGAGCAGCACAAAGTACGTCGGCTTGAGCTTGGGCAGAACGCGTACGGTGTAGAGCTCGTCGCACTCAAAAACGCCCACGCGCTTGCCGCTGCTGGTGTGCTTAAGGCCGCCGCGGGCCTCGAGCAGAGCACCCACCACACCAGGCTCCATATTGTTGCCGGCGCGGTTGCACACCACGGTAGCGCCGCTGGCAGCAACTGCGTCGGCGATGAGGTTGGAGGTCGTGGTCTTGCCGTTGGTGCCGGTGATCACCACGCTGCGGTCGACTAGGCTTGCGAGGTCGCTTAGCAGCTCGGGGTCGATCTTCATGGCGATACGGCCGGGAAGCACGCCACCCTGGCGTTTGAGGACAGAGCGCAGCCCCCAGCGGGCGATATCGCTCGAGGTGCAGGCGAGAGATGAGCGGAGGTTCATGAAGCCGTTCCTAACATAGATGACATGGTCGGGGCGATCGCGTCGCTAAAAGCCGTAGCGGCGCGCAAATTCCTGGGCAAGCTGCGATACGTCTTCGCAGGCGTTGGCCCAGGGGGCAAAGTCGGGGGTGTCCGAGATAATGCCGTCGGCTTCCCAAACCGCCTGGTGCGAGAGGTCCCAGGGGTCGCGCGGCTCGGGTCGGCAGGGAAGATACGGCGTCTGGTACATGGGGTTCAGCAAGAAGAACGCGCCGCCCTCGCAACGGTTGGCGAACTCACGCAGCGCGCGCGTCGCCGGGCGCATCTTGTTTGTTTTGAACAGCAGAATCGTGCGGGCGAGCAGGTACCAGGGGGAGTTCTCGAGTGCGTCTGCCCCCATCTGTTCCTCGAGCTGATGTGCCAGGGCAAAAAAACCGTCCTGGTCTTCCAAGCGGGCGAGGGCAAGCAACACGGTGCCGGCGGCCCGGGTGGGATAGCCCTCCGCCTTAAGGACGCGGCGAGAATAGTTGGCGGCAGCACGGTAACGAGCGCTCGCCATGCACAACTGCGAGATGGCCTCGAGCGTGTGAAGCCAGCCAATAAGCGCCGGCTCGCTCAGGGTAAGGTCTGCTGCGGTGACACCGTCGGCCAAAACATTATTGGCCCAGTAGTGCGGGGCCTCCATGTCGAACCCAGGCACGCTCTGCTGCAGGTAGTCGGCCGTACTCGTCTCGAGCTTCATCAAGTCACCCAGGCAGGCATCGATGGGCGTGTCCGCCAGGATGATGGCGAGCAACTGGGCGTCGAGGACATGCGCATCGACGCGGACGATCTTGAGCAGCTCGTCACGCATGTCGTCGAACAGGCGGTTGCGCGTCTGCTCAAACTCCTCGTCGCTGCCCATGTCCTCGATGCGACGAAGCTCGTCGAGCAAATGACGATGAACGCCGGCATAGGACAGCAGCGCTTGGGCATGCTCGGTCTGCGCATACTTGTGAGGGTTTGCGCTGATGTCGTTATGGACAAGCTCGCGTGCTGCATCGGTGAGTTCGGGGTGCGACGCCAGATAGGTGCGCTCCAGGTAGGCGGGGATGTAGACGCTCGGATCCATTAGAGGTCTCCTCCCTTAAACGGCAATCCCTGTTCGGCCGCGCGCAGGATTCGTTCGTCGATCTGGGAGCGCACGATGTCGTTGGTGGCGACCCAGGCGGCAAAGCTGGCGTTGTCGGGCGCGCCTAGGCCCTCCTGCAGCACCGGTGTCGCCTCGGACAGGGCAAGGACAAGCTCGTCGGTGGAGCCCGGACCTACGTTGACGCGGGCATAGACGCCATCGGGAAACTCGGTTTGGAAGTAGAGCGCCTCGGCCGCGTGTGGGCATGAGCGCACCAGGATGCGCAGGTAGTGTTCGGCGCCTTCGTAGTCCAGCTCGCGCCAGGCTGCGCTCATCAGCGCGATGAGCGTCCACGGGTCCAGGTCGCGCTCCGCGTCCTTGGGACGGCGGCGCAGCGGCGTGTTGGCAAGATAAGGCACGGAGTGGGCGGAGCGAAAACGCTTGAGCTCCTCGGCAGGGTATTCGAGCTTTGCCATGGCAAGCATCGCGGTATGGCGGACGCCGGCGGGGTCGTTGGGCGCAAAGTCCAGGCTGCGATTCGCGGCATCCAGCGACATGCGGTAGCGGCCGCTAATGAGCGCGCGCGATGCCAAGGCGGCAAGCCAGCGCAGGTAGGGACGGCGGGTCAGGTCGCCTGCGGCCTCACGCTCGTAGGGGTCCTGTGCCGAGGCGATCTTGAGCGCCAGATCGTGCTCCACCTCGTCGCACTTGGACACCAGATACTGCACGTATTCCTCGTTGGATTCGGCGGTGAGCGCCGTCAGCATGCGCTGGGCATCCCAGTTGCTCGGGTCGAGCGCGGCTGCCTCGCGGAGCATGTTCTCGGCTGCGGCTTCTTCTTGCTCTGCCTGGGCGTCGTCGGGGATAAAAGGGATGCGGTAGTCGACAGCCTCGACCACCTTGGCAATGAGGTGCCCGGCGCGGTCGCGATCGTGCACGATGAGCGGCGCGGGGTTGCGGGTGAATTGCTCCATCAGACGCTCGACGGCGGGGCCGTCAGTGAGCGGGATATTGTCGCGGCGCAAGGCCTCAAGAACGAGGCGATGGCAATCCTCTTGAATGGGATCGAATGCCATGGGGCCTCCTTTGCTGCGGTTAGGGTTCAAATGTCTCTATATAAAGGTCTAGTTTACCCGCATGTGGCACACCGGGGGTGCCGCACTTGGACTTGCACCTTTGCACCACGAAGACGGATGTCGCACAAATGTCGGCACCTCAGTTGCGCGGGTGGTATCACAGTGCCGTAAACGGTCGATTTTTGGCGGCGAACGGGGCACATTTTGGAGGGGCACAGTCCTACCCGGGATATGTGGTCAACCCTGATAAAACGTTTGCCCAGCTTGGGAGTATGAATGCCCCACAAGGGTCTTCAGGGATAGAAAAAACGTTTCATCATTGTTGGCTTTAGGTGAATAACTGACCAACCAGAACGGTAAAATAGTGTTTGTCTGAGCGTTGAGACGTTTAGACATTGCGTCGCTATCGCCGGCGACGCACAAAATGGTCCTAACGGAGCCAATCGGGTGCTCCGTTATATACGCAAGTCTAAGAGGGGCTTGTTTAGGAGGCACAGTATGGGACGTTTTACCAATCCTCGCGATCTGTACTTTGGTGAGGGCGCTCGCCACGAGGTGAAGAACCTCAAGGGCAAGAAGGCCATCATCGTTTCTGGCGGCAGCTCTATGCGCCGCGGCGGGTTCCTGCAGGACGTTGAGGCCGACCTCAAAGAGGGCGGTTTCGAAGTCAAGCTGTTCGAGGGCGTCGAGTCCGACCCGTCCATCGAGACGGTCATGAAGGGCGCCGAGGCCATGCGCGAGTTCGAGCCCGACTGGATTATCGCCATCGGCGGCGGCTCGCCCATCGATGCCGCTAAGGCCATGTGGGTCTTCTACGAGTATCCCGAGGAGTCCTTCGATAACATCATCCAGCCGTTCAGCTTCCCCGAGCTGCGTCAGAAGGCTCATTTCTGCGCCATCTCCTCTACCTCCGGCACCGCTACCGAGGTCACCGCGTTCTCCGTCATTACCGACTACGCCAAGGGCATCAAGTACCCGCTGGCCGACTTCAACATCACCCCTGATGTCGCCATCGTCGACCCGGAGCTCACCTACACCATGCCCGCCAAGCTGTGCGCTCACACCGGCATGGACGCTCTGACCCACTGCATGGAGGCTTACGTTTCCACCTGCGCTTCCATGTTCACCGACGCCAACGCTCTGCACGGCATCCGCGAGATCGTCGAGTGGCTGCCCAAGTCCTATGCTGGCGACCATGAGGCCCGTCAGCACATGCACGAGGCTCAGTGCATCGCCGGCATCGCCTTCTCCTCGGGCCTGCTCGGCATCGTTCACTCCATGGCTCACAAGACCGGTGCTGCCTTCGAGAACGGCCACATCATCCACGGTGCTGCTAACGCCATGTACCTGGGCAAGGTCATCCAGTGGAACTCCAAGGACCCGCGTGCTGCCGAGCGTTACGCTTACGTGGCCAAGGAGATCCTGCACCTTCCCGGCGAGACCAACGAGGAGCTCATCGCTGCGCTCGTCCAGAAGATTCGCGACCTCAACGACCAGCTCAACATTCCGCAGTCCATCAAGGATTACGCGAATGGCGGCGTGAAGGTCGACGCCGAGAACCCGCAGATGGTTTCCGAGGAGGAGTTCCTCGCCAAGCTGCCCGAGATTGCCGCGAACGCTGAGCAGGACGCCTGCACGCCCGAGAACCCGCGTGAGACCAAGGCTGCCGACTTCGAGAAGATCCTCAAGGCCTGCTACTACGACACCGACATCGATTTCTAATCGACTCTTGTTATCGTAACGAGGGGCTCCGCACGTATCCGTACGGAGCCCCTTTCTTTTTTCTTTTAGAGAATGGGATAGTTATGGCTGCAATTTTCAATAGCCCCAGCAAGTACATCCAGGGTCCGGACGAGCTCGCCAAGCTCGGCTCCTATGTCGAGCCGCTCGGCGCTAAGGCCCTCGTTATTGTGACGCCTTCGGGCAAGAAGCGCGTCGGTGCCAAGATCGAGGGCGGCTTTGCCGAGGCTAAGGCCGAGCTGCTGTTTGAGGACTTTAATGGCGAGTGCTCCAAGGGCGAGGTCGACCGTTTGGTTGCGCTCGCTCGCGACAACGGTTGCGACATCATCGTCGGCGTCGGTGGCGGCAAGATCCTCGATACCGCCAAGGCCGTTGCCTACTATCTGGAGTCCCCGGTTATCATTTGCCCCACCATCGCTTCGACCGATGCGCCGTGCTCGGCACTTTCGGTGCTCTACACCGATGACGGCCAGTTCGATAAATATCTCTTCCTTAAGGCAAACCCCAACATTGTCCTGATGGATACGACGGTTATCGCGGCGAGCCCGGTGCGCCTGACGGTTTCCGGTATGGGCGATGCGCTCGCAACCTACTTTGAGGCCCAGGCGACGCATGATGCCGACGGCGGCACTTGCGCCGGCGGCAAGGGCGGCATGGCCGGCCTGGCGCTCGCCAAGCTCTGCTACGAGACGCTTATGGCCGATGGCGTCAAGGCCAAGGTCGCGCTGGAGAAGGGTGCGCTCACGCCTGCCGTCGAGCACATCATTGAGGCCAACACGCTGCTCTCCGGCATTGGCTTTGAGAGCTCGGGCCTTGCTGCTGCTCATGCCATCCACAATGGCCTGACGATGCTGCCCGAGTGCCACGGCATGTATCACGGCGAGAAGGTCGCCTTCGGCACCATCGTCCAGCTGGTACTCGAGGATGCCCCGACCGAGAAGCTCGAGGAAGTCTTGGGCTTCTGCATTGAGCTGGGCCTGCCGGTCACGATGAAGGAACTTGGCGTTGCCGAGCTTACGCGCGAGCAGGCCATGATTGTTGCCGAGGCCGCCTGCGCACCCGATGACACCATGTGCAACATGCCGTTTGAGGTGACGCCCGAGATGGTCGCAAACGCCATCCTGGGTGCCGACGCGCTGGGCCACTACTATCTCATGGATGAGTAAATCAAGCTAAGGAAGGGGCAAAGCCAGCAGATGACTTTGCCCCTTTTGCTATGGTGCAAACTAGCCTGACCCCTTCGCACCAAGTTGGTGCAGGGGGGTCAGGTTGCTTTGCACCAATTGTTGTTGATGAAAGGGCGGATTCTCGCATGGCGCTTCCCATAGTTTATGGCGGTCCCGGACGATATGTTCAGGGGCCGGGTGAGCTCTCGCGTCAGGGCAGGTATTTGTCATGGTTGGGCTGCGCTGCCTATGTCTTGTTTGACCAGGGCACCGAGGATCGACTGTGCAGACAGATCGTCGATGGATTTCTGGATGAAGATCTAAGCGAGCCGTTCTTTAAGATTTACAACGGTCCGTGTACGGAAGATGCCGTTGTCGAAATGGCCAAGGAAGCCCGGGCCGAGTATTGCGACATGGTGGTGGGTATTGGCGGCGGCAAGATGCTTGATATCGCAAAGGCCGTTGCGTTTTATGCCGAGTTGCCGTTGTGCGTATGCCCCACGGCGGCTTCGATGGACGGTCCGTGCAGCGCGATTTCGGTGCTGTATCACGAGGATGGGTCGTTCGACCGCTACCTGATGCTCGAAAAGAATCCAGACCTGGTCGTGGTCGATACCAACGTGGTCGCGGCAGCTCCGCTGCGCATGACAGTCGCTGGTATGGGCGACGCACTGGCAACGTACTTCGAGGCGCGTTCGTGCGCCGCGGCGCACGGCTCCAACGAGCACGGTGGCACGCCGGGACACTTGGCCCTGGTCGCGGCACGTGCCTGCTACGACACGCTCATGGAATGTGGTGTCGCTGCCAAGCGCGATCTCAAAAAGGGCCGTATATCGCCGGCGGTTGAGCGCCTGATCGAGTGCAATATTCTGCTCTCGGGCGTTGGCTTTGAGAGTGGCGGTTTGGCGCTGGCGCATGCCATCGCCAACGGCCTGACGATTTTGCCCGAGTGCAAAGCCATGCACGGCGAGGCCGTAGCGTTTGGTCTGGTGGTGCAGCTGCGCCTGGAGCGTGCGCCCGAGCTTAATCAGGTGTTCGAGTTTTGCCAGCGCGTCGGTCTGCCGACGACGCTCGAGGAGCTGGGCCTTGACGAGATTTCCGATGCCGACCTGATGAGCGTTGCAGATGCGGCCTTTAGAAACGAACGCAATATGGCTAACGAACAGGCCAAGGTGACCAGACAAACGCTCGTGCAGCTCATGCGCGAGGCATAGCTAGGCGCTTGATCGACCTTGTGCAATCGAGGCGGCGATAGGCATAGGCTATTTGCCTCAAAGGTGCGCCGCGTGTAATTTGCCCGAGGCGTGGGCCGATAGCGTATCATTATCTCTTGCTTGTTTGCACTGCTCAGGGAGGGGCCGCGCATGGCGCAGGAACACGATCTGTTTGATGACATTATCGAGATCAGCAAGGGTTTCGACTTTCTTAAAAACCCGCTTGGCGGTGTGACCGATGCCCTCGATCCGTCGGCGCCGCAGTGGAATCCTGCCGACTACAAGGAGCGTCCGCGCGGCAACACCATTCCGTGCTTGACCTGCAAAAACGAAAAGAGCGGCTGCACCGCGTGCATGGACGTTTGCCCGGTCGACGCTATCGAGGTCGAGGAAGACGCCATCGAGATCCTCGACTCCTGTCGCAAGTGTGGTCTGTGCGCCGCTGCCTGTCCGACCGAGGCGATCATTTCGCCGCGCCTGGCGCCCAAAAACCTGTATGACGATATCGTCTCTGCTGCTACGAGCCACGAGACCGCCTACGTCACCTGCACGCGCGCCCTCAAGCGCATGCCGCGCGAAAACGAGGTCGTCGTTGCCTGCGTGGGCGATATTACGGCAGAGACTTGGTTTTCGGTACTGGCCGACTATCCCAACGTGAGTGTGTACCTGCCGTTGGGCGTGTGCGATAAATGCCGCAACACCGGTGGCGAGGATATTCTGGGCGAGGCCATTGCCACTGCCGAGGAGTGGGCCGGTACGGGCATGGGCCTGGAGGTCGACCCCAAGAGCCTCAAATGCCATAAGCGTCGCGAGTACGAGCGCAAGGAGTACATGGATAAGATTGCCCGCACCACGGGTCTGACGGTGACCAAGCTCAATCCTGCGACGGCGGCACTGGCCTCGGTGACGCAGAAGTTGAAGGCCCACCGTCACCAGATCACGCAGCTCGAGCGCACGCTCAACACCATGTGCGGCACCACGACGACTAAGCGTCGCCGTTCGCTTACGCACGGACGCCAACTGGTGCTCTCGACGTTGCAAAACCACCCCGAGCTTGCCCAGAACATGCAGGTGAGCACGCCGGAATGCGATTTTGACAAGTGCACGTCGTGCGGCGAATGCGTCAACGTGTGCCCCACGTTTGCCTGCGATTTGGTGGGAAGCGGTCGCTTTGCACTGGAGTCCACGTATTGCCTAGGTTGCGGAGCCTGCGTCAAGGTGTGCCCCGAGCATGCGCTTAAGTTGGTTGAGCATGATGCATCCAACCTGGTCGTCGTCGATCCCGAGGCCGAGGAAAAGGCCGCTCAGAAGGCCAAGGCCCACGAGGAGGCCGAGAAGGTCAAGGCCGAGGCAAAGGAAAAGCTCAACAAGATGCTCGACCAAGTGGAAAAGCTCGCGGACTAGCCAGCGACCCCAATCTCTGCTTCATTTGCGCCGCCGTGGCGTCCGGGTTCGCCCAGATGCTGCGGCGGCGCTATACTTATGCAGTTTGAAGTACCTGTATCAAAAGGAGCTGTCGTGTCCCTTTCCATCGGTATCGTGGGCCTGCCCAACGTGGGCAAGTCGACGCTGTTCACCGCGCTTACCAAAAAGACCGGCCTTGCCGCCAACTACCCGTTTGCCACGATCGACCCCAACGTGGGTATCGTCGACGTGCCCGATAGCCGCCTGCTAAAGCTCGCCGACATCGTCAACCCGGGTCGCATTGTGCCGGCTACGGTCGAGTTTGTCGACATCGCGGGCCTGGTGAAGGGTGCCAACGAGGGCGAGGGCCTGGGCAACCAGTTTTTGGCAAACATTCGCGAGACCGATGCTATCTGCGAGGTCGTGCGCTACTTTAAGGACCCCAACGTCATGCGTGAGGTGGGCCGCACGGGCGAGTTCGTCGACCCCGCCGGTGATGCCGACACCATCATGACCGAGCTCATCCTGGCCGACATGGGCACGCTCGAGAAGCAGCTGCCCAAGCTCGAGAAGGAGGCCAAGCGCGACAAGGAGCTCATGCCCAAGTTCGAGGTGGCCAAGCGCCTGCTTGCCTGGCTCAACGAGGGCAAGCGCGCCGCGTCCATGGAGATGACCGACGAGGAGCGCGCCGCCGCCAAGGGCCTGTTCCTGCTCACCATGAAGCCCATCCTGTATGTGGCCAACGTAGACGAGGACATGCTCAACGAGGACCTGGCGCCCATCGATGGCGTCAAGCCGCTGCCGATCTGCGCCAAGATCGAGGCCGAGCTTTCCGAGCTCGATCCCGAGGACGCCGCCGACTACCTGGAAAGCCTTGGCCTGGAACAGCCCGGCCTGGACGTGCTCGCGCAGGCGGCCTATAAGCTGCTCGGTCTGCAGTCGTTCTTTACGGCCGGCGAGATGGAGGTCAAGGCCTGGACGGTTCGTCAGGGCGCGACCGCCCCGCAGGCCGCCGGCGTCATCCACACCGACTTTGAGCGCGGCTTTATTAAGGCCGAGGTCATTGGCTATGACGACTACATCGAGCTCGGTGGCGAGCAGGGCGCCAAGGCCGCCGGCAAGCTGCGCATCGAGGGCAAGGACTATGTCATGGCCGATGGCGACGTCGTGCACTTCCGCTTTAACGTGTAAGGACGACGCATATGTTTAAATATGGCAAAAAAGCTGGCTACATGGGTATTGCGCTGCTCGTACTTGCGGTGATTCCGCTGGTGGTCGCAGCGTGTGTTATCCCCAACATTGGTCCTGAGGTGGCAACAAAGTTTAATGCCGCCGGCGAGGCGACGCGCTGGGGCAAGAGCTACGAGTTGCTGGCGTTGCCGGTGCTCAACTTGCTGCTGAGCGTGGCGACGTACTTTACGGCGGGACGCCAGGCAAAGAACAATGATGACTCCGCCGCCATGGCGCGCATCGTGTGCGAACGCTACCTGCGTAACGGTTGCATCACGGGTGTGTTCCTCAACGTGATCAACGTCTACTTTATGTATTCGGCGATTACCGGTATGGGCTTTGGCCTGGGCTTTTAGCTTGCGCCTTTAGGCAACGAGCCTGCAAGCATATTCGATGGCTGCTGCGAGGCCGCCGCTCGATCGTGGTTGAAAGACCATGTCGGCGGCGGCCTCGTTTTCGTATCCGGCGCCGCGAAGACAGAGCGCGATACCGGCTTCCAAGAGAAGGGGCAGGCCGCGCTGGCTGGTTGCTATTACGGCAGTCTGATTGAGCGAGCAGCTGTGCGCTTGGCATTGGATGGCAAGTTCACCTTGCGCCGGGCAAGGGACCAGAACAGCGGCAACGCGACTTGATAGCAATGCAAATGCCGTGCGCTCATCGGGCGAAAGGCATGCAGCTTCAACGACGACGAGCTTGGGCGGCGCGCTGTTTGTGCGAGGCGTGGCTCGGTACATGCGGACCGAAGAACCCGACATAGAAAACTCCTGTGTATTCGGCAAAACGTAAACTATAGTTTACGTTTATGTTCGGCTCCATTTCAAACTCGGCTGCATGGACGAACGTGCGAAACAGATTCTTGGCAGGCGGGTCGAAGAGACACGCAGGGACCTTGGTATCTCCAAGGTTGATTTTTGTGTGGCGACAGGAATCAGCCGACCCTATCTCGACCGAATCGAAGATGGGACGGCAAATTTCACGCTCAAGGTTCTATTTAAGATCGCACCCGCACTCGGCATGACGGTGTCAGAGCTTCTTGAGGGTATCGAATAGAAGATGCCTATTGACCGGTGGTTACACCATCGGGATACGGTCGTGGTTGACTTGACTGTAGAACAGGCGCTGAATTTCTGACGCATCGCGTGACTGGCCGAGCGCCCACATGGTTTTGGCCACGAGTGTCTCGGTGGTCATATCGTCGCCGCGCAAAATACCCGGGTGATCGGCGTAGGCACGGCCGACCTCATAAACACCAAGGTCAAGGCCCTCTTCGGGGACCTGCGTGGTCATAACGACGGTGCGGCCCGAATCGACCCAGCGGAAAATTGCCTCTTGGAACGACTCTCCCGACTCACCAAACTCGGGGATACCGCCAATGCCAAAGGTCTCCAGAATCACGGCGTCGTAGCTATCGGCAAGGGCGTCGAGGATGCCCGGGTTTACGCCGGGCGTAAGCTTGAGTACAAATACGCGCGGATCGATGCTGTCGTAGAAACGCACCGGGTTTTCGCCCTGATGCGTGCCGTGAAGCCCGTTGCGCACGATGCGGTCGTTGCGGATATAGGCGATGGGCGGATAGTTGACGCTAATGAACGCGTTAAAGCTCATGGTGCGCTGCTTGCGGGCGCGCGTGCCGGCAATGGCCACGCCGCCAAAAACGATCGAGACGTCGTGCGAATGCTCGTCGAGCGCATAGAGCAGGCTTTGGTACAGGTTGAGCTTGGCATCGGTAAAGGGGTTGCCCATGGGCTTTTGCGAACCGGTGAGCACGATGGGCTTAGGACTGTCCTGGATCAAGTAGGAGAGCGCCGCGGCCGTGTAGCTCATGGTGTCGGTGCCGTGCAGAATCACGAAGCCGTCGTGGTCGGCATAACCCTCGACAATGACGTCGCGGATACGCATCCAGTCGCTCGGGCGCATGTTGGTGCTGTCGATGTTCATGGGCTGCACGACGTCGAGCTCGCAGAGCCCCGAGATCTCGGGGACGCTCTGGGCGAGCTCCTCACCGGTCAGGGCGGGGGAGAGGCCGTTGCCGTCCTCGGTCGATGCGATGGTGCCGCCCGTGGCGATGAGAAGGATGCGCTTCATGCTGGTATTCCTATCGTATTTGCCGCCGCAGAGGCGGAGTCGTTCGGCAGTATTGTGGCACAGGGCGTCCAATGTTCAAACGTATTACATCATCTGTAACGTTTGAAAACACTTCAATTGCCGTCAAATAGGGGCCCAGGTCGTGCGTTTGCCGTGCGCTGATGGCCGCGAGGGGCGAGAAACCCCATATAACGTGTACACTATGGAGGTTATTTTCGTTCATTCACGCGGGTGGGCACCGGCTCCCCGCCAACAAGAGGGGGAACCATGGATCAAAAGGCTTCCGCAAAGGTCCTCGTACTCGACTTTGGTGCGCAGTACGGTCAGCTCATTGCCCGTCGCGTCCGCGACCTCAACGTGTATTCCGAGATCGTCCCCTGCGACATCTCGGCCGACGAGATTCGCGAGATGAACGCCTCTGCGCTCATCCTTTCCGGCGGCCCGGCTTCCGTGTATGCCGAGGACGCTCCGTCCATCGATCCCGCCATCTTTGACCTGGGCCTTCCCGTCCTGGGCTTCTGCTACGGCCATCAGATCACGGCCGTGACGCTCGGCGGCAAGGTTGGCCACTCCGAGGTGGGCGAGTACGGCCGCGCCACTATCACGCGCACGGCCGGCGCCAAGCTCTTTAACTCCACGCCCATGGAGCAGACCGTGTGGATGAGCCATCGCGACGCCGTCTCCGAGGTGCCCGAGGGCTTTACCGTTACCGCCAGCACCGACGTGTGCCCGGTTGCCGCCATGGAGTGCCCCGAGCGCAAGATCTTCACCACGCAGTTCCACCCCGAGGTCAAGCACTCCGAGTACGGTCAGCAGCTGCTGAGCAACTTCCTGTTTGAGATCTGCGGCCTGGAGCCCAACTGGAGCATGGACAACCTGGTCGAGACTATGACGGCCGAGTTCCGCGAGAAGGTCGGCGACGACCGCGTGATTCTAGCCCTGTCCGGCGGCGTCGACTCCTCCGTCGTGGCCGCGCTGGGCGCTCGCGCCGTGGGCAAGCAGATGACCTGCGTGTTCATCAACCACGGCCTGCTGCGCAAGGGCGAGCCCGAGCAGGTGGAGGAGGTCTTCACTAAGCAGTTTGACGTCGACTTTATCCACGTCCACGCCGAGGACCGCTATGCCGAGCTTCTGGCCGGCGTGACCGAGCCCGAGGAGAAGCGTCGCATCATCGGTACGCAGTTCTGGAAAGAGTTCTTCGCCGTGGCGCAGCAGCTCGAGACCGATGGCAAGCCGGTCAAGTATCTGGCTCAGGGCACCATCTACCCCGACATCATCGAGTCTGGCGCTCGCAAGACGGGCGGCAAGACGGCCACCATCAAGAGCCATCACAACCTGATCCCGTTCCCCGAGGGCGTGCACTTCGACCTCATCGAGCCGCTCGATCACTTCTTTAAGGACGAGGTCCGCGCGCTTGGCCTGGCACTGGGCCTGCCGGGTCACATCGTGTTCCGTCAGCCTTTCCCGGGTCCGGGTCTGGCCATCCGCATCATCGGCGCGGTGGACAAGGAGAAGCTCGAGATCTTGAAGAACGCCGACGCCATCGTGCGCGAGGAGCTCGATGCCTACAACGAGCACCTGTTCGAGCAGACCGGCGAGCGCAACTCCGAGCACAGCTGCTGGCAGTATTTCGCGGTCCTGCCCGACATCAAGTCCGTGGGCGTTATGGGCGACGAGCGCACCTACCAGCGCCCGATCATACTGCGTGCCGTCGAGTCCAGCGATGCCATGACCGCCGACTGGGCCAAACTGCCCTACGACGTCCTGGCCCGCATCTCCAGCCGCATCGTCGCCGAGGTTCCCGGCGCCAACCGCGTGTGCTACGACATCACGTCCAAGCCGCCCGCGACGATCGAGTGGGAATAGCGACTATTCCAAGTCAATAGTCGCAAACGGCTTGCAAGTTAAAAGGAGCCCCAATGGGACTCCTTTTTCATCTTCCAGAACGTCTATTTGCAAGGTGAAGCGCCTTACGACTCGTACCACCGCTTCTTCAAGCGCAACGCGGCGTTGACAAGCAGGATCAGCGCCGGAACCTCGATGAGGGGGCCGACTACGGCTGCGAAGGCCTGGCCGCTTGCAAGCCCGAAGGTGGCCGCAGCGACGGCGATGGTGAGCTCGAAGTTATTGCCAGTAGCGGTGAAGGCAACGGACGCCATCCTCTCGTAGTCCGCGCCAGCACGACGAGCCGGCCATGCGCTTGCAAAGAACGTCACGACGAAGTAGACGACCAGAGGCACTGCGATTCTCAGCACGTCCAGGGGCAGGCTTGAAATCATTTCGCCCTTCATGGAGAACATGATCACAATGGTGAACAACAGGGCCACCGGAGTGATCTTGGAGGTCTTTGGCAGAACCCTGGCACTGTACCCCTCCTCGCCAAAACGCCTGACGCCTATGAACCTGGTCAGCGCACCCGCAACCAGCGGGATGCCCAGGTAGATGAGGACGCTCTGGGCGATCTGCCATGCGGACACCTCGATCGACATGCCCGGGGCACCCAGCATAGGCGCCAATACCGACAGGAAGAGCCACGCCATGGGACCGTAGAACGCAATCTGGAAGACGGCGTTCACCGCGACAAGACCGGCAGCGTACTCGTTGGAGCCGCCGGCAAAGTCGTTCCACACCAGCACCATTGCGATGCAGCGCGCCAGCCCAATCATGATGATTCCCGCCATGTAGTCAGGCGCGTCGCGCAAGAACACCACGGCAAGGACAAGCATGAGCAAGGGGCAAAGCACCCAGTTGAGAACAAGAGACAGCACGATGAGGCGCTTGCTCTTGAACACCTTTGGCATCTCGCCGTAGCGGACCTTGGCCAGCGGTGAGTACATCATGAGGATGAGGCCTATCGCTATGGGAATGTTCGTCGTCCCGACGGTGAACGATCCTATGGCGTCGGCGAGCCAGGGGAACAGATATCCCGGGCAACGCCTGCGGCCATGGCTGTGAAGACCCAAAGCGTCAGATACCTGTCCCAGAGCCCCAAACTCCTCAATCCACCAGAGTTCATTTCCCTCACCTCAGGTACTCCATGACCTCGGCCGGGGTGAGTACCATGCCAGCGGACACGACCTTGCCGTCGACAACCAACGCGGGCAGGCTCATTGCGCCGTAGCTCATTACGCGGTCCATGTCGGTGACGTACTCAAGCTCCGCCTCGAGCCCCAGCTCGGCGATGGCCGCTTGGGCGTTATCGTTCAGCTCGTCGTGGCACTTCTTGCAGCCGGCCCCCAGCACCTTCACCTGGCGGGCGCCTCCGCAGCCGCAGGGCTCTGCCTTCATCTGCGGAGCGCCATCATTGCACGCGCAGGGAACGGCGGCCTTCTCTTCCTTCTTCTTTCCGAATCCGAACAATCCCATGACAATTTCTCCTTTCGACGCGCCCGCACCGTGCGGGCTCCTAACTGGTTAGAACAGCGGCTGCAGGAAGTTGAACACGTAGCCGCTTATGCACCATGCCGACGATGCACAGCCCCACGAACGTCACCATCAGCCTGGGCTTGATGACGCGGGAGAGCATGGTCAGGCTGGGGATGGACAGCGTGGTGACGCTCATCATGAAGGCCAGCACCGTGCCCAGGCCCGTGCCCTTATAGTACAGGGCCTCGGCGATGGGGATGGCGCCGAAGGTGTCGGCGTAGATGGGCGCGCCGACGAGGGTGGCCAGCACCACGGCGAAGGGGTTGCCGTCGCCCAGGACCAGCTCGATCCACTCGGCGGGGATCCAGTTGTGGATGAAGGCGCCGATTCCCACGCCCAGCAGGATGTACGGGAACACCTTCTTGAACGTGCCCCAGGTCTCCTTGCGGGCGTAGGCCAGGCGCTCGGCCACGGTCATGGACAGGAGCTCGGCGTCCGCCGGCGCGTCGCCGCGCACGAAGTCGGTCAGGTGTCCCTCCATGCCCATTTTCTGGATGATGGCGCCGCCGGCGATGGCGATGAGCAGGCCCACCACCGTGTAGGCCACGGCCACACCCGGACCGAAGATGCTCATGATCAGCACCAGGCTGCCCAGGTCCACCATGGGCGAGCTGATGAGGAGGCTGAACGTGACGCCCAGCGGCAGGCCCGCGCGGGTGAACCCGATGAACAGCGGGATGGAGCTGCAGCTGCAAAACGGCGTCACCGTTCCCAACAGCGCTCCCACCACGTTGCCCCAGACACCCTTGAAACGGCCCATTATCTTGCGGCTGCGCTCCGGCGGGAAGTGGCTCTGGATGTAGCTGATGACGAAGATGAGCACGCACAGCAGGATGACGATCTTCACCGTGTCATAGATGAAGAAGTGGAGCGTGCCGCCCCACTGGCCCGCTGCGTCAATGCCTAGCGCGCCCAGCAAGGCGGCGATCAGTTCGCTCAGCCACTGCATCTTCAGCACCTGGTCCAAGATGAACGTTCCGATGGACTCCATTGGGACTCCTTTCATATTGATGTATCGATATATATCTATGTTAAGACGACAATATAGGAGTCACATAGATATATGTCAATATATGAATTTGCGTGATATACTGAAGCTGCCAGACAGACAGGAGGAAACCATGGACAACGAGAGCCTCGCGGCGGCGTTCAAGGCGCTGGGCGACCCCACGCGCCTGCGCATCTACCAGGCCATCAAGGACAAGGACGATATCTGCGCGTGCAAGATTCTTGAGCAGATGGACATCACCCAGCCCACCCTTTCCCACCATGTGAAGCAACTCTGCGCCGCCGGGCTGGTCAGCTGCCGCAAGGACGGCCGCTGGATGCACTACTCCGCCAATCGCGAGACGGCAGCCGTCCTTTCCGATTGGATATCCGGTTAGGCCGTGACCCAGCGTGACCCCAGAGAATGACCAAAATTGTATGGATATCCGTGACTCAAATTTGACCCCATGGATTTTCGGCAATTTTTGAGACTGGGTATAAATTGGGCGAACTAAAACAAACTGCGACAAACTGGAGCAAACTGGAGAGAGTTTTTAACTATAGGTTTGCAATTGTCGCTGGTGGCTTGCATGTGATGCCGCTTCAGATCACCTGAAAAGGGGAGGATTTGGCCGCTCTACCCTGCCCTTTTTGCTACTGGGACAAAAATGAAACTCAACACCCTTGAGTTTCATTTGAGTTTCTATTATCAGAGCAGTTTTGTCTCACTTTTGTGCCGTTGAGTATCGCCGTGTATCGCCACGTTCGTTTTCCGTATAAAATACGAGACGACATGGAAATGCCCGCACTTTCGATTCATAGAGTGGGAGTAGGACGACAGGGTTCTGACCTGCGATTTTGAGTGCCGCACTATGCCGCTGAGTTTCGTTTCGTACGAGAGTCATGACAAAGCCACCAGCGACGGAGATGAGTAAAAGCGATTAAAGAGCCTCCGTTCCCTGCGTTGGGACGGAGGCTCTTTCTTTGCCGTTTTACTCCCTTGTCTCCGTTCGGGGATTATTTCTTGCTCATTTAGGGCTATTCGCGCTGAAAGATTTTGACTAGCTTGGTGTCCTTTATTTCGTAGACAATGTCTGCGACGTTCTCGACCAGCCTCTTATCGTGGGAGACGAACACTATCGTTCCGGCATAGGCGCTCATCATCTGCTCGAGGGCTTCGGCGCTCTTGATGTCCAGGTAATTTCCAGGCTCGTCCATGAGCAAGATGTTGTATCTGCCCAGCAGCATCTTCGCGAGTAGCAGCTTGATGACTTCGCCTCCCGAGAGAACGCCAACGTCCTTTGTCAGGTCGCGCGGTCCGATTCCCATAGAGGCGAGGATGCCTCGAATTTCGGTCATGCTGTACTCGCAACCATCCTGCATGAACGAGATCGCAGACTGACGGGCGTCGAACTTGTAGCCTGTTTGCTCGAAGTAACCGATCTCTGCCTTGGGAGAGATGTTGATACCGTCGGCGCGTCGAGCGATTGCCTTCAGCAGGCTGGTCTTTCCTGTACCGTTGCCACCGGTGATGGCCACTTTGGCACCGAGCGGTATCTCGAATTTCGCGTGGTCATAGAGCATGCAGTTGCCGAAGCTCAAGCTGAAATCGTCTGCCGAGATGGGAAATTTACTATGCAGTTCCAGGGCCTTGCTCTGGCGGAACCGCACGGCGCGAATGCTATCTGGGGCCTCAATCCCTTCGAGCGCTTCGAGGCGCTTCTCCATGTCCTTAGCCGCCTGGTACATCCTCTTCTGTTTGGTGCCGGTTGCTTTCTGATGCCCCAATCGACCTGCATACTCGTTGCTTTTTTTCGCAGCCTTCCGCTTGGCGTCGACCTGCCGTGCTTTTTTCCGTTGTTTTTCGATGGCGGCTTCGAGGCGATCGCGCTCGCGCATCGCCTCTTCGTATCGAGTCGCCTGAGCTTTGCGCTCTTCTTCTTTCTGTCGCAGATAGTCGGAGTAGTCACCCCAGAATTCGGAAATACCGCCGTCTTTGAGCTCCCAGATCTTGTCTACCACCTGGTCGAGAAAATGACGGTCATGGCTCACGATGAGCAGAGCCCCATCAAATGCCTTGAGTTGTCCGACGAGAAGGCGGATGCCGTCTTGGTCGAGGTGGCTCGTAGGCTCGTCGGCGAAGATCGCGCTTGCATGCTGGGAGAGTGCAGAGGCAATCTTGGCGCGTGTTTCCTCCCCGCCGCTCATCGTCTCCTGCGCCACTCCGGCGACGTTGAGACGGGAGAGCATCTCACCACTGTCCTGAGCCGCATCAAGGTCGAGTTCATCGAGTTGGCCGATGAGGGCAATGCTGCCGAAGTGCCTGACGTCGGCGTCCGCAATGGTAAGATTGCCGCTCAGAATTTTAAGCAGGCTGGTTTTGCCTGCGCCATTGTCTCCCACCAAGCCGATGCGATCGTAGGAGTAGATTTCCAACTCTTCGATATCCAGGATATCGCGGCCGGCATATTCCAAAAAGATGTCTTTAGCTTTGACTATGAGTTCCATAGGTTGAACCGCCTTTTGTGTATTAGCCTTTTACTGGAAGCGCAGCCATGCCAAAAAAGATTGCTCACGTCGATTTTTCGCCTTTGCCCAATTGCCGGCGCGAGCGTTTTGACCTTGCGCAAGCCGGCAAATCCGAAAATGATAGTTGGCGACGAATAAGGAGCGCGATGTGGGATGTCGGCGCAATACCTCGTCGTCGCAAGGGCTTGAAGGCTGACGCGTGAACCGATGGCTGCCGCCTCTTTTTTTCGAATACTTGGGCTATTGAATCCGCCCGGTATCTCTTTTCCCCACGTTTCGGACGCTCGGAGCAAGCAGCATAGCCATCGCAAGCAGTACCATGGTCGCTCCAGAGCCGACGAACCATAACGGAGCTCCAAGCAGATCCGCAAAAACGGAGGGGGCCGCGAGGCCCATGGGCATGGCCCACGCCATGATGGTTCCGTAGAGGCCGAAAACGCGGCCTAGGTACTCAGGAGGTATCTGCTCCTGCATAAGGGCAGTCTGGGTTCCCGCGTACAACGGGGAGCATGCGCCCATAAGAAAGCTCGCCGGTAGGAAAACGGCGAACAGCGACGGGCCGATCAATCCGGATGCGATTGCGACGACGCCGAAGCCGGCGATCGCGGCGACCATGGTGAGCGACCTATTGCGGAACCCTCCCGTGGCCGCCAAAATGCCGGACCCAGCCAGCATGCCTGCGGAGAAAAGGACCTCCACCAAAGCAGCATCCCCCGTGCTACCGCCAAAATGTCCCAAGGTCATTATTGGGAACAATGCCGCGAGTGGGGAGAACGCGAAAGCGAAGACGAACCCGCACCAAAGAAGGGCGAACAGCCCCCTGTATCCCCTGATCAGCTTGTAGCCGTCCGAAATCTCAGAGAAAAGTTCTCGAACTTTATTGGAAAAGGACGAGCTGCGGTCGGCTTCGTCGAGTCCTCCTGCGTCTATCTGAGCGGCGAGGACAGCTAGAGAAGCGAAAAACGCCCCCAGCACGTCGAGGGCAATCATGGCGGTAATGCCCGCCACAGGATAAATCACTGCCGCGAGCGCGGCGCCAAGAATGTATCCGGCGGACTGAATCGCCTGCATCACTCCCGATAGGCGAACGAGATGCTCTGGCGGGGCGAGATGGGGCGTGAGGGATTGGGAGGCCGGCGTGTAGAACGAAGTGCCAGCTGCGCGGAGAAACAGGGCGATGAGTATTGACCACGCAGGTAAGCTGCCGGCCAACGAGGCAATCGCCAAGGCGGCGCCCACCGCGGCAACGAAGAGGTCGGCGCCGATGAGAACACGTTTCAAAGGCAGCCTGTCGACAACGGCGCCCGCAAGGACTCCGAACAAAGCAATCGGCAGAAAGCCTGCTAACGATGCCAGGGAGAGGAGGGAAGATGATTCTGTCGTGAGGGCGATATGCCAAATGAGACCCATTTGGAGAATCAAGCTCGTCAATGTCGACACGAGCTCCCCGCCCCATACGAAACAAATCTTAAATTGCCATGAATGGCACAGCGAAACAGACCTGCGCCGAGAGGTTTCAAATATCATGGTTATGTCCAATCGTGAAATGGCGTGCAGAAAAACAGCGCGACGCCACAACAGCGCCGCTTTCTAGGCGCTCATCCACGTGCGGAAAAGACCAACCACGACACCCCTCCTTTGTTAATTCGGTCTGGCAAACCATGTAATATTAACGAGGCTTGAGTTTGCCTGTCAAGAATCGACCATCGGAAAGGGCAATCCTCTCTGGCCATTCGATTCCTTTTGTATCTTTGGTTGCATAGGTGACCCGCCAGGGCTATTACGCGTGGAAGAGGAGCCTGCCGAGCTGGCCGATGAGGCGCTGAAGATGGCCCTGGTCAGGCGAAACGATCCCAAGGGATGCGTACATCATTCGGATAGTAAGAATGTTGCCAGCAGGTTTTGCGGCAACCGCAAAGGAGCCGTATCCTGCAGCTGGAATCACGTTGCAGCATCCTGACCCGCATTCCGATTGGCGGACGGCCCGCTTCGGCATCCTGACCAGCACAGCGATCGAGCCTTGTCATTCCTTGGATATGCCGGTTGCTCGGGGCGGTCCCGACGGAGGCCCTCGCCTCCCCGGTCCGTGACCCAAGAAGGGCAAGCATGCTGATCTGCATGGCTGGTTCCTCCTTTATGTAGACGACCATGCAAAGAAGGGACAACCGAGGAGGCAGGTTACTGATGCGGGCTCCCGCACGCCCATGACTACCCGACGGGCTGTTTTTCATCTCCGATGCCCGCATTGCAGCATGAACGAATGTGCCTCGACATCTCTGCTGGCATGGTACGACTGGGATCGCACCTCGACGCATCCTTGCGCATACTGCCTTCCAAGTTTCGAAACCGGGAAGGAAAGTGTATGTGAGCGACGATATCGGCGCCGATTCGACGCTCGAGAGGGAGATTGCGCCGATTCTATCCATCGGGGATGCATTCCCGAAGATTCTCATCACTCGCACGAGGCATGAGCCCCATACCCGGGAGGGCGTGCTCGTGCTGAATTTCGCGAGGTGGCTGCTTGGCGGGTAGGGTTCTGAACGTCGCATTGGGATATCGCGCGACAGGGCACGCAGGGCTGTTTGTGCCCGCACGGGAAACGCCGTCGCCATGCGGGCGGCCTGTCGTGTCCGATTAGCCTTTTGCTAAACAGGCTTACGCCAACTCATGGGCAAGCCACCTGAGACTATTCACTTTGCTTATCGTTGACAAAGACCTGTGGCCTGCGGTTTTGTGAACGGCTCGTAAGCCACCCGCGTCGACTCACTTACTGTTGAAGCTGGTGGTTTGCAGGCTCAAAGGCGGTTGAGTTTCAAAACGGGCGTTTTTCGGCGATATCGAGCCTCCAAAGGCGGCTCTCCGTGCCCCTTGGGACAAAAATAAAAACTCAATACTCTGAGTTTGAAAATGGTTTTTGAAGTTGTCCCAGCTTTTGTCCCCGAAGCCGATGAAACGCGACGTCGCGTCATTCAGCGGCACTCACTTCGAGATGCCGCCGAAAACTGGGTGCAACTGGAGTGACGAGACGGCAAAACTATAACCACCGAGTGGGAGTAGAACAGGTGTTCGATTCTATGCTATAGTGTTTGCCAATGGGCGCGGCGTCTTCCGAAGCCGCGCCCATTGCTATACGGGCCTTACGACAACGAGCCGGCGACCATTGACGTCATGCGCGCGTTCGCGGCGGAACGGGGCTACGCCCCCGACTTCTCCGAAGCCCGTCTGCATCACGAGATTTACCTCTCCGACCCGCGCAAGTGCGCGCCGGAGAAGCTCAAGACCGTGATCCGTCATCCCATAAAGTCGATGTAGCGAAGCGATGACGCCGATCGCTTCGGCTATTGGGGTTTATCAATTGGTAGTCCGCGTCGATCGAGCAAGCTGCCCTGACTCCCGGCAGGTGCGTAATCCCCTTGGTCGATCCGTCTCGAGGTACGCTCTTTGCTCATCTTGTGGCGTGGAGTTACGATACTCCTAAAAGTGTAACCAGATTCGAGTTTTAGGAGCAGCTTTTGAAGGGTAGCAGACTCAGGAACCGCGATAGATACCTCGAGGAGGCAATGCTCTTCCGTGACACCGACCTCATCAAGGTGATTACGGGCGTGCGCAGGTGCGGCAAGTCGAGCCTTCTCGACCTTATCAGGATAACCATCGAGTCTGAGGGGGTCGCTGGCCGCGGTTTTGTGAGCGTCAACCTGGAAAGCAAGGGTGCGGGCATCAAGACGGAAGACCAGCTTTACGATCGCATTCGCGGGTGCCTGTCGGACAAGGGGCGCACCTACGTCTTCATAGACGAGCCCCAGAGAATCGATGGCTGGCAGGATGCGGTCAATGCGATGAGGGTCGACTTCGATTGCGACATCTATCTCACGGGCTCGAACGCGTATCTTCTCTCGAGCGAGCTGGCCACCTATCTGTCCGGGCGCTACGTAGAGGTAAAGATGCTGCCCCTGTCCTTCTCCGAGTTCGCTGACTTCTGCGGGATCAAGTTTGCATCGGGAAGGTCGGTGGCTCTCACCCCCGAGGGGGACCCCGTTCTCTTTGACGATATGCTTGCTCGTTACCTTGAGTACGGGGGCATGCCAGCCATTGCATCCCTATCGACGACCCAGGCGCAGCACTCGGCGTACATGTCCGGAGTCTACGAGGCCATCGCCGTGCGCGATATCGTCAACCGCGAGCGCGGGAAGGGAAAAAGCGCGGTGACCGACCCTTCTCTGCTGCGCTATGTGGCCGAATTCCTGGCGGACAACATCGGCAACGAGTGCTCGTCGAACCGAATTGCCGGCGCATTAACTTCTGCGGGGTCGAAGACCACGAACAAGACCGTTTCCTCGTACGTGGGCGCGCTCGAGGAGGCCTTCTTGTTCTATCGTGCCACGCGTTACGATCTGCACGGCAAGGCGCTCCTCAAGACGAATCCGAAGGAGTACATCGTCGACACCGGCTTCAGGACCTGGATGGCCGGCTATAGGGTCACGGATACTGGGCGCCTGTTCGAGAACGCCGTGTATCTCCAGCTGCTCTACAAAGGGTGGAGCGTGCATGTGGGCAAGCTCTATGGCAAGGAGGTTGACTTCGTCGCGACGAAGGACGGGCGCGTGCTCTACGTGCAGGTGACTGACGAGATGTTCGCAAGCGAGACCAGGGAACGCGAGATCGCCCCTCTGAAGTCGATACGAGACAACCACGAGAAGATCGTGGTCGTGAGGCAGGGTTCCTACGATACGGACATCGGCGGCATTCGCATCGTGAGCGCGAGGGACTTTTTCCTCTAGGGCCATGAAATTCATCGCGAAGCAATCAGGTCAAGTCGGGAACAATGTCTGACATCGTGTGGCGATAGCATCGTGCGCGCGATGTCAGTTTTGGCTTCAAGATGGGTAAAACCGCACGGCGCACTGGCTGCCACGGCGGTCACGGATGAACTCATGAGATAGCCACCTGGCACGATTCCTCTTTGCGATCAATAGTTGAAACTTATGACCTGCGGTTTTGCGAACGGCTTGAAAGCCAACCGCGTTAATTCACTTACGATTACAGCTGGCGGCTTGCAAGCTAAAGGGCGGCTGAGTTCCAAAACGGGCATTTTTGGCGCCATCGAGCCTCCAAAGGCGGCCAATCGCGGCCTTTGGGACAAAAACAAAAACTCAACGTCCTGAGTTTGAAAATAGTTTTTGAAGTTATCCCAGCTTTTGTCTCCGGGGCCAAAGAAACGCGACATGATGTCACCTGGCGGCGCTCGGCTCGAGAGGTCACCGAAAACTGGGTGCAACTGGAATGACGGGACGGCAGGGCTGAAGCCATCGAGTGGGAGTAGGAAATTCTTTAGTTATGGGGGTATAAATTTGATTTACTTTAGGATAAACCCCCATAACTATATGAATTGACCTGCTGACTCCAATGAAGATTGGAGGGTAACTGCCAGGGGTGACGGCCCAGCGAGTGTTATTTCGAGAGCTACGCGCATCGAAAGCGAGATTTCGTGGTATAAAGAACTTGCCGGAAGTCGCGGCTTTCAGAGTACGGCTTACGTGTACGTTTAACCGCCGTGGGCGACGGAGTGCCGCAAGGCGTAGAGTATCGCTCACCTGTAGGGGCCTGCAGTGATGTGGGCCCCGCTTTGCCGTCGACATCGACCGCATCGTGGGGCTGCTGGAGGGCGAGAAGTAGGGCACCTCGGCTCAGTCTCGAGTCATGCGGCGTCGCTCCACATTTTTGAACGCCGCGTGTGCGTCCCAAATACTTGAGAAACAAGCTGTGAAGTGCAGTGGCGCGCCCGTGCCCGTGCATAGCCGTCACCGTCAGCGTCTACGCGGCGTCGGCTTCAAGTGGAACTGACGCCGCCGCTGTATATGGTTTGCCTTGCTGCGAATGGCGATCAACGCCCGCGATGCTTCTGCTTGCGCTTTTGCTTCCGCTGCTCGAAGCGCGCATCAGCCTCGTCCGCGCGGCGCCGGCTTCTCGCGTGAGCCGACTCCCGCTTCATCGCTTCCCGCTGTGCCGCGAGCGCCTGCTGCGCCTTGGTGCCCATCGCCGGCTGCTTGAGGGTTTTCGCCGCCTCGCGGGCGCGCCGCTTGGGGTTCCTTGCGGGCTTGCTCGCCTCGGTCGGCTCGCCACCGAAGAACGAGAGCTTCTCCCATTTGCCGGCAACGAATTGCAGGATCTCCTCATCGGACGGTTCTGCGCCGAAGACGATGCGGGCGACGCCGTACCTCCCGTCCTCGACATGCTCCGCCAGCCCGACCCAGAATTGGCCGTCGTGATATACGGTCAGGGTGGACGACACGCTGATCTGCATGGCTGGCTCCTCCTTTATGTAGATGACCATGCAGAGAAGGGACAACCAAGGAGGCAGGTTACTGATGCGGTCTCCCGCACGCCCGCGACTACCCGACGGGGACTGTGTTTTCATCTCTGATGTCCGCATTGTAGCACGCGCGGATTTACGATGTTGATTGCCGGCGCCTAGACGGAGATGAAGGCGGTTCGATCTGGGTCAAGCCGGTCGCTCGTTCATGAAGCGACCGATGTCCGCGGTCATTAGCTCGCGACTGATTCCCTGAAAATAAAAGGCGCCCATGAGGACACCTTCGGGCTATCTTCGAACTACTTGATTTGGAGCAGACGGAGGAAAAAATAGGGCAGAACCGCTTTCACGATCCCGCCCCGCAAACCCGAGGGTTTCTAACTGGCTCCATTATTCCGGGCTTCTCAGTTCTGTCATTGACCCAGGTATCACCCGTCTCCTATAGCGAGTGAATATAAGACGATATGAGAAAGCCATTGGGGGCCGCCTCCCCCGCGGCGCAGCTTCTT
>CATYJU010000007.1 GCA_958407995.1 uncultured Collinsella sp. | reverse complement strand
AGATGCTCGCCGACGGCCGCGTCCACGTGCTGGAGAGCGGCAAGGTCGCAATTGATGCGCCCCGCGGCTAGCGGTGCACAGTACAATTTAGTTGAGTGGTCAGGGTGGTCATTGGCGCCAAGGCGCGCCTGACCACCTTTTGTTTTTGGTGGTTACCTGCGACGTTCTTGAATGACCGGTCGTTTAAGAACGCCGCAGGTGACTAGGTGAGAGAGGTGAGCGCATGGCGGATAACGAAGCACTGTTTACGCCCGAGCTGGTGTTTTTTGATTGGGAGTGCGCGACGCCGGATGAGGTGTTTGCGCGGCTCGAGGACGAGCTTGCACCTCGCGGTTACATTGCGCCCGGTTGGCTCGATGCCGTCCGCACGCGCGAGGATGCCTATCCCACGGGTCTTGCCATGCCGGCGGCCAACATCGCCATCCCGCACACCGATCCCGGATTTGTGGCTAAGCCCTATATCGCGGTGGTAAAGCCCGCGGCGCCCGTGACGTTCAGTGCAATGGCGGGCATGGGTGCCCCCGTGCCGGCGCAGATCATCATCAATCTGGGCATCGCCGAGCCGGGCGGCCAGGTCGATGCCCTGCAATCGCTTATGAATATCTTTATGGATGCCGACGCCGCAGCCGATGTGCTTGGCCAGACCACATGCCAGGGCATGGTCGACGCCATCCGTCGCCACTTTTAGGGCCGGCACTTGGGGACTGTTCCTAACTGCCGGCAGAAAAGGAATGTCCCTAACTGCCGACAGCCAGAACAGCCCCCTTTGCACCAAAATGGTGCAGATTAACCTGTCCCCCATGCACCAGGTGTGTCGCGGGGTCCGCGTTGTGACACAATGGCGTTTGTTCGATTCGTGATGCGAAAGGCCAACTATGGCAAACAAGAAAAAGAACTCCGAGGCCGCGCCGATGCCCGAGCAGCAGGCTCGCGCTGCCTCCAGCTCTCGTAAGAAGCAGCGCAAGACGTACGTGTCCAAGACCGTCAAGATCGTCCTGGTGGTTATCGGCGTGCTAGCAATGCTGCTTTCCGTCTCGGCCATGGCATGCTCCGGTCTCATGTCGCAGGCAGAGGATACCTCGAGCTACAAGCTTACCGGCGGTGTCGCCGCCACCATCAACGGTACCAACCTCACCGAGGACACCGTGACCAAGCAGATCATGAGCATGCGCACGTCCTACGGTTACACCAAGGACAAGGACTGGGCGCAGTATCTGGTCGACAACGACCTGACGCCCAAAAAGTACCGCAAGCAGCTCATCGATTCCTACACGCAGCAGATTCTGCTCCAGCAGGCGCAGAAGGAAAACGGCGTGACGGTGTCGGACGAGGAGGTCGAGAAGGCATGGAAGAACGCGTGCAAGAGCGCGGGCGGTGCCAAGGCCTTTAAGAAGACCCTTAAGACCTACGGCTATACCGAGGACACCTACAAGGACTCGCTCAAGGAGAACCTGGCACAGCAAAAGCTTAAGGACGTCGTGGCGCCCACCAGTAAGCCCAAGGACAGTGAGATCGTCGATTACATCAACGAGAACCTGTCTAACTACAACGATGCCCGCCGTTCATCGAATATCCTTATCAAGGTCGATTCCGACGCTTCCGACGAAGACAAGGCTGCCGCCAAGGCCAAGGCGCAGGAGTGCCTGGACAAGATTAACTCCGGCGAGCTGAGCTTTGAGGACGCCGTGGAGCAGTACTCCGACGATACCGGCTCCAAGGATAAGAAGGGCGATGTGGGCTGGGACAAACTCACCACCTTCGTCGACAGCTACCAGGCGGCGCTCGAGGGACTCAACAAGGGCGATGTGAGCGACGTCGTCGAGTCGACCTATGGTTACCACATCATCAAGTGCACTGACTACTTCCATGTCGATAATCAGGTCGATGACATTAAGCAGGTGCCCAAGGACATCAAGAAGTACGTCTCCAATGTGGTGAAGACGCAGGCGGCAAGCACCGCGTACAGCGAGTGGCTGGAGCAGTACAAGAAGGATGCCGACATCACCGTTAACCCCATGCCCAAGGACGTGCCGTACAACGTCAGCCTGAAGGGCGTCACCAAGAGTTCGACCGACGATTCGTCGACGACTGAGTAATCATGGGGCGGCGCTCGTGCGAGTGCCGCCCGCACTATTGAGGAGGATTTGCAGATGACTAACGAAGAACTGCAGAAGGAAATGATTGCGGCCATGAAGGCCAAGGACAAGGTTCGCCTGTCTATCATTCGCCAGGTCAAGGCCGAGGTGAAGAATATCGAGGTTAACGAGCGCCGCGACGTGACCGAGGAAGACGTCAACAGCATGATCAAGCGTCTGATTAAGCAGACGAGCGAGACGCTGGAGATGTCCATTAAGGCCGGTACCGACCAGGAGCGTACCGACAACCTGACCGAGCAGGTCAAGATTCTGGAGAGCCTGCTGCCCGCGCAGGTTTCGGGCGAGGAGCTCGAGGCTCTGATCGAGCAGGTCATCGCTGAGCTGGGCGCCACGTCCAAGAAGCAGATGGGCCAGGTCATGGGAGCACTCGGCAAGGCCACCGGTGGCAATTTCGATAAGCCTGCCGCGGCAAAGATCGTTGGCGCCAAACTTGCGTAATTTGTTACGCGGTTTTACCAAACCGCGTAACGGCTCGACGCTGCAAACCCGTACACGCGGCAATCTGACGTTCAATTTCAAGGGCGCGACCATAAGGTCTGCGCCCTTTCATTTCACGTCACCTTGCTCGCGTGTACGGGTTTTCGCTGACTTATGCTCAACAAGGGCGGTTGTATTATTTTCGGCGCTCATTGGGGACAGACTTAAATGAGTGCCCAATGAGCGGGTACTCATTTAAGTCTGTCCCCAATGAGTGGGTGGAAGGTTGCGGGTTCTTTACGGGAATGTAGTGTGGGCTGCGGAAACGTGGTTCTTTCCGTACAATAGTGCAACTCGTGTAAACGCAGGGAAGGGACATTCATGGCAGACATGATCGAGATCAAGCATCTCAACAAGTACTTTGGCGACCTGCATGTGCTCAAAGATATCAATCTCACCGTTAAGCGCGGCGAGAAGCTCGTAATGATCGGGCCTTCCGGTTCGGGTAAGTCGACGCTCATCCGTTGCGTCGATTATCTGGAGGAGCCCACGTCGGGCGAGGTCGTCATCGACGGTACGCCGCTCACCAAGAAGAATCACCTGGAGATGGCTCGCAAGTATAGTTCCATGGTGTTTCAGCAGTTCAACCTGTATCCCAACATGACGGTGCTCGGCAACCTGACGCTCGCGCCCATCAAGCTGCAAAAGAAGAGCAAGGAGGAGGCGACCGAGATCGCCATCGCCGCGCTCAAGCGCGTCGGCATGGCTCATAAGGCTGGCGAGTATCCGCAGAATCTCTCGGGTGGTCAGCAACAGCGCATCGCCATCGCCCGTGCCCTGTGCACCAAGCAGCCCATCATCCTGTTTGACGAGCCGACCTCGGCGCTCGACCCCGAGATGGTCCAGGAAGTCCTTGACGTTATGATTGAGCTTGCGCAGGAGGATATCACCATGATCTGCGTGACGCACGAGATGGGCTTTGCGCGCCAGGTGGCCGACCGCGTCATCTTTATGGAGGACGGCCGCATTCTGGAGGAGGGCACGCCCGAGCACTTCTTCGATAACCCCGAGAACCCGCGCTGCCGCGAGTTCCTGTCCAAGATTCTGCACTAGGCTCGGTGATGGACATGACGGATATGACGAGGGCGGCCGTGTCGCGCCGTCGCTTTTTGCAGCTGGCTGGCGCCGGCATGCTCGCGCTGACGGGGACTGCGCTTACCGGTTGCGGCAACTCCACCAGCGGCGAGGGCTCCGACAAGGGGTCCAAGCTTGCGGCCATCAAGTCGCGTGGCCATCTGAATGCCGGCGTTAAGAAGGACGTTCCCGGCTATGGCTATTACGACACCGCTAAGGGCCGCTTTGAGGGCATGGAAGTCGATTTGTGCTACCAGATCGCCGCTGCCGTCTTTGGTGTGAGCTACAAGGATGCTCGCGCCCAGGAGCTAGTCGAGTTTACCGATGTAACGCCCAAGACGCGCGGGCCGCTGATCGATAATGGCCAACTCGACGTGGTCGCGGCGACTTACACCATCACCGACGAGCGCAAGAAGAGTTGGGATTTCTCGACGCCGTACCGCACCGACTACGTGGGACTCATGGTCAAGAAGCGTTCGGGTTTTGCCTCGATTGAGGACCTGGACGGCAAGGTCATTGGTGTGAGCCAGGGTGCTACCACGCAGGGCCTGATCGAGCAGATGATCAAGGACAACGGCTTTAGCTGCAAGCCCGAGTTTAGGGCCTTTAGCGGCTACCCCATCATCAAGAGTTCGCTCGACGCCGGCAATATCGACGTCTTTGCCATGGACCGCTCCACGCTGGCCGGTTACATGAACGAGACCGTTGAGCTGCTGCAGCCCGAGGTCAAGTTTGGCGAGCAGGGCTACGGCGTGGCGACCAAGAAGGGCTGCGACCTTTCGGCCGTGGTCGATCAGGTGATTTGCGATCGCCTGGCCGATGGCTGGCTCGACCAAGAGGTCAAGACCTGGGGTCTTGTGTAGACGCATCGTCCAAGGAAGGAATCAAATGCTCGAAGGATTATTTGACGCCGACCGTTGGTCGACGACATTTCAAAACATGGGGCCCTTCTGGGAGGGCTTTGGCGTGACGCTGCAAGTGGTCGTTGCCGGTCTGCTGCTGTCGCTGGTGCTGGGCACGCTGCTGGGCGTGTTCTCTACCACTCGCTCACGCGTGCTGCGCGCCATAAGCCGCGTGTACGTGGAGTTTTACCAGAACACCCCGCTGCCCGTACAGGTGCTCTTTATGTACATGGCCGGTCCGCAGTTTTTGCAGGCCATAACCGGTGCCGACCAGCCGGTGCGCATCGCGCCGTTCGTGCTGGGCTTCTTGGGCGTGGGCCTGTATCACGCGGCCTACATTTCGGAGGTCATCCGCACCGGTATCGAGGCGGTCCCGCGCGGTCAGATGGAGGCGGCCCAGAGCCAGGGCTTTACCCGTGCGCAGGCGTACTGGTACATCGTGCTGCCCCAGACGTTCAAGATCATTTTGCCGCCGCTGTGTAACCAGGCGCTCAACCTGGTCAAGAACACGTCGGTACTGGCGCTTGTGGCCGGCGGCGACCTTATGTACCGTTCCGACAACTTTGTGAGTCTGTACGGTTACCTGCAGGGATACATCGTCTGCTGCCTTATGTACTTCATCATCTGCTTTCCGCTCGCCATGCTGGTGCAGTGGCTCGAGCGTCGCTCCAAGGAGCGTCCGCGCGGCGTGAACCTGGCCGAGCTGGGGCTCGACAACGTAGAGGAGGCCTAGCGCATGGAAATCTTCAACGCGACCAACCTGCTCTACATTTGGGGCGGCTTTGTTAAGACCATAGAGATCTCGGCGCTGTCGATCTTTTTCTCGCTCATCTTTGGCACGGTGCTGGCGCTCGTTAAAAGCTATGCGCCCCGCCCGTTCCGTATTTTGGTGAGCGCCTATATCGAGCTGTTCCGCTGCACGCCGAACCTGCTGTGGATCCTGTTTATCTACTTTACGGTGCAGGGTTTGGACATTGTGATTTCGACCATCGCCTTTACGCTGTTTACCAGTGCTGTTATGGCCGAGATTGTGCGCGGCGGCCTCAACTCGATTCCGCGCGGCCAGTTTGAGGCAGCGCAGAGCCAGGGCTTCGGCTTCTTTGCCACCATGCGCTACATCATTCTGCCGCAGACGTTTAAGACGATCATTCCGGCGCTGTTTAGCCAATGCACGACCGTCATTAAGGACAGCTCGTATCTTTCGGGCATTAACGTGGCCGAGCTCATGTACACGGCAAACGTCGTGATGGCCCATGCGATCGACCTGTCGCAGGTGCTT
The DNA here is from genome assembly GCA_958407995.1 of uncultured Collinsella sp. Classification (GTDB taxonomy): domain Bacteria; phylum Actinomycetota; class Coriobacteriia; order Coriobacteriales; family Coriobacteriaceae; genus Collinsella. The sequence continues at coordinate 61,148 of CATYJU010000007.1, read as the reverse complement.
ATGCTCTACGGCCTGGTGTTTGCGATGTACTTTGTGCTCAACTTTGGTATCTCGTTGCTGGTGAGGACATATCAGAGGCGAATGGTGGCAGCGTAGAATGTGACAAAGGGACAGTCCCTTTGTCACATAGAGAAAGGAATCGCGATGAGCGATCTGGTGAACAAGAAGAGTCCTGTGGTCATTACCATCGCGCGCGACTTTGGTGCCGAGGGCCACGAGATTGGCCGTATCCTCGCCAATGAGCTGGGGATTCCGCTGTACGATAACGAGCTGCTGGTGCGCGCGTCGCTGCGTGCGGGCGAGTCGCTCGATAAGATGGCCGCCTACGACGAGCGTCTGGCTGTGGAGAACATGGCGTTTCTGCCCGACCGCTACGACGCCCGTTCGTACTCGGATAAGTTGTTCCAAAAGATGAGCCAGGTGATTTTGGATCTGGGCGAGACCGAGAGCTGCATTATCGAAGGCCGCCTGTCCGATTACCTGCTGCGCAACAACCCCAACCATATCGCCGTGCTGGTGACTGCGCCCTTTGAGGACCGCGTCGAGATCGTGCGCAAGAAGCGCGGCCTCAACAAAAAGAAGGGCGCCAAGCTGGTCAAGCAGCAGCAGAAGGCGCGCGAGGCGTTCTATAAGCGCTACAGTGCCGGAAAGTGGAAGATGACGAGTGGCAAGGACATCGTCGTCAACCGCGCCAAGCTGGGCCGCGAGGGTTGTAAAGACGTTATCGCCGCTGCCTACCGCTACAAGGTGGCGCAGCTCGAAGGCTAGCCAACCAAAACCACCACAAAGGGGACAGGCACCTTTGTGGTGGTTTTTGTTTTAGGCCGAGGGGAAGGCTTTGGCGGCAGTGCCTATCCTCGGCTTTTGCAAAATCTCGATCTGTAACACCAAGCCAGCGAAAATGGCTCTAACTGTTACAGATTTAGATGACCCGTTCGGCCGTCAGCCCAACGTCTTGATCTGTAACACCAGGCGGCATATTTGGTCTCTAACTGTTGCAGATTGAGATGCAGCGTGGACGGCCGGCATAGAAAAAGTCCCCGCCGGGCGCGTGCTCGACGGGGACTTTGCCGTTTGGTGGCTAGCGCTGCAGGTGATTACTCGCCCAGCAGGCTCTTGGTGATCGAAGCGGCGGCCTTCTTGCCGGCGCCCATCGCCAGAATGACCGTAGCGGCACCGGTGACGATGTCGCCGCCGGCCCAGATGCGGGGATCGGTGGTCTGGCCGGTCTCCTCGTCGGCGACGATGTAGCCCCACTTGTTGAGCTCCATCTTGCCGCCGATCTTGGCAGCGAAGGGGTTGGCGTTGGTGCCGATAGCCGAGATCGCGACGTCGCAGGGGATCTCCTCGATGGCGCCCTCGATGGGCACCGGGCGACGGCGGCCGGACTCGTCGGGCTCGCCGAGCTCCATCTTCTGGACCTTGACGGCGCACACGGAGCCGTCCTCGCCAGCGACAAACTCGAGCGGGGAGACGAGCGGTAGAACCTCGACGCCCTCGGCCTTGGCATGGTGCAGCTCAGCGCGACGGCAGGGCATCTCATCCTCGGTACGACGATAGGCGATGATGGCGTGCTCGGCGCCCAGGCGCTTGGCGGTACGGACGGCGTCCATAGCCACGTTGCCGCCACCAAAGACGACGACGTTCTTGCCGTGCTTGGTGGGGGTGTCGTACTCGGGGAACTTGTTGGCCTTCATCAGGTTCACGCGGGTGAGGTACTCGTTCGCGAAGAAGACGTTGGGCAGGTTCTCGCCGGGGACGTTGAGGAACTTGGGCAGGCCGGCGCCAGTCGCCACGTAGATGGCGTCGAAGCCCTGCTCGAACAGCTCCTCGGCCGTGGCCATGTTGCCCACGACGGAGTTGTACTCAAACTTGACGCCCATGTCCTCCAGGCCGTCAATCTCGCGCTTGACGACTGCCTTGGGCAGACGGAACTCGGGGATGCCGTAGACCAGCACGCCGCCGCCGGTGAAGAATGCCTCGAAGACGGTGACGTCAAAGCCGTTACGGGCGAGCTCGCCGGCGCAGGTGATGCCGGACGGGCCGGAGCCGACGACGGCGACCTTCTTGCCGTTCTTGGGGGCCATCTTGGGCGTGGAGGCGAGCTCGGGGCGATCACCCAGGAAGCGCTCGAGCTGGCCGATGGCCACGGGCTCGGACTTCTTACCACGGATGCACTTGCCCTCGCACTGGTTCTCCTGCGGGCAGACGCGGCCGCAGATAGCGGGAAGCATGGAGTCCTCGCGGATAGTATCGAGGGCGCCGCCGAAGTCCTTCGCGCGGATCTGCTCGATAAAGCGGGGGATGTTGATGTTGACGGGGCAGCCCTCAACACAGAACGGCTTCTTGCAGTTGAGGCAGCGCTCGGCCTCGGCCAGCGCCATCTCCTCGGTGAAGCCCTTGTCGACGGGGCGGAAGTCGCAGGCGCGCTCGGCAGCCGGCTCCTCGTTATCGGGGGTGCGGGGCGACTTCATATCGGCAACGAAACGACCGTTAACTAGTGGCATGCGCATCTCTTTTCCTCATAGGCCTTGAGGGACTCGCCCTCTTCGGAACGGTAAGCGGCCTGGCGGGCACGAAGGTCATCCCAGTCGACCAGGGTGGCATCGAAGTCGGGGCCGTCGACGCAAGCGAACTTGGTCACGCCGCCCACCTCGACGCGGCAGCAGCCGCACATGCCGGTGCCGTCAACCATGATGGGGTTGAGCGACGCGGTGATGGGGGTGTCGTACTTCTGGGCGGTGAGGGTCGAGAACTTCATCATCGGAACGGGGCCGACGCAGAAGACCTGGCTCACGGCCTTGTCCTGCAGCAGGCGCTCCAGCGGAGCGGTGACAACGCCCTGCTCGCCGTAGGAGCCGTCGTCAGTGGTGATGTGGATGTGGTCCTCGTCGAGGAGCTCGCGGAACTGGTCCTCCATAAGCAGGAGGTCCTTGGTGCGGGCGCCCATGATGGCGTGCACCTCGTGGCCGGTCTCGACCAGGTGCTTGGCGACCGGGAAGGCAATTGCCAGGCCGACGCCGCCGCCAATGACGGCGCAGGGGCCCTCAGCCATCTCGGTGGGAACGCCCAGCGGGCCCACGACGTCGCGCAGCGACTCGCCGGCCTCGTAGGTGGAAAGCATCTCGGTGGTCTTGCCGATCACCATGAAGATGAACTCGACCCAGCCCTCGTCACCGTTCCAGCCGGCCAGGGTAAACGGGACACGCTCGCCCGTCTCGTTGGCGCGAACCATGAGGAACTGTCCAGCGTGCGCATGTTTGGCGATTGCAGGCGCCTCAATGCGGAACTTGAACACCTTCTCCGAGAACTGCGTCTTCTCCAGGATCTTATACATAGAACCCCTCTCTTGTTAGGGCTGCCGAACCGTGCCTCCACGGAAATGGACGGTAGCCCGAATAAAACCGTACGCGCACAGGCGTTGTGCAGACATACGGTGCAAATTATACCCTCATGGACATGCTGTTTACGTGTATCTTTGGCAGGCGGGAGCAGGGTTTATCCACTTTGGCCTGCCAAATAGGGACAGGTTTATTTTGGCAAGTTTTATCAGGCAAAACGGCAAAGAGGGCCGGCCTCAGGTTGTGATGAGGCCGGCCCCCTTTGGGGCGCTATGTGTGTATGGCAGTGCGGGGTTTATTGCGATGCGGCCACTGGGGCGTTTTCGTAGATAAAACCTGCCAAAATAAACATCCCTTTTTGGTAGGTTTTAGTGCTTGCCGTTGGCGGAAGCGGCGCCGTTTACGTGATCGCGGGCGTAGATTACGCCGTGGACGATGGCCAGACCGGCGGCGTCTGCGGCGCGGGCGCAGGTGTCCTGGAAGTCCTCGGCCTCGCGGGCGCGCAGCTGCTTGAGCACATAGTCTGCCACGGCCATCTTGCCGGGAGGGTTGCCAATGCCGGTGCGGATGCGACTAAAGTCGCGGCTGCCCATCTTGTCGATGATGGAGCGCAGGCCGTTATGGCCAGCATGGCCGCCGCCCACCTTAACACGCACGTCGCCGGCGGGAATATCGAGCTCGTCGTGGATTACGAGTAGCTCCTCGGCCTTGATTTTGTATTCGCGGCAAAGCTTGGAGATGGGGCCACCCGAGGTATTCATGTACGACTGCGGCTTGACCAGCACGATCTGGCGCTTGCCGCCCTCTTCCTCGGCATCGTTGATATTGATGAGCGCGACCTCGGCGCCTGCTTGGTTTTTCCAGTACGTGACGCCGGCCTGACGGGCCAGCTCGTCGATCGCCTTAAAACCGGCGTTGTGGCGGGTCTCGGCATACTCATCGCCAGGGTTGCCAAGTCCGGCAACCATGCGAATCTTAAGCGGCTGTGCAGCTGCCATGTTCATCCTTTCGTTGGTTTGTCGCCTGCTATGGTGAGCGACCCTGTTGCCGCTGTCAAATGGAGGGCAATTGAGGTTGTTTGGGGGCGTTTGGACGGCCGTCAAAATCCGAGGTGGACAGTTAGTTCAGATACGTATAAGTTCTGAGGACTCGAATTGCTCAATTCAATGCCGATACGTTGTTTTGGAACTTTAGTTAGTCCATATGACGCTGTTTTGAAGTCTACCCCGCTTTCAAATAGGGCGAATGGTATAGAGATAGCTGCAAAACAGCCTAATTCAATGTGTCTATTTATACGTATTTGAACTAACTGTCCAGCCCTGTTCGACGGCGCACGGGTGATTCGCCGTTTAGACCGGCGCAAGGCCGATTCCGGCCCGCAGAGCGTTGAGCCAAGCGGCCTGACGCTTGCGATAGCCCTTGATGCGATATCGGAATCGGACTCCTGCGAGTCGATGCATCGTTTGGGCGAAGGCTTCGAGTGCAACAAGGTCTTTCATTTGGTCGCGATTGATAACCAGGACGTGGATGCCCATTGCCTTGAGGCCATTATTTCGATTGCCATCGTGGATGCGAGCGTTTTGAAGCTCATGCCCAATTCCGTTGTATTCGTTGTCGACTCCGGCGGCCGGGCAATATAGGTCGCAGATGGCGTAAGGGATGCCGGAGGACATGTTAACCGCAAGAGTGTCGAAGTCGATTCGATAGTTGAGTAGCAGGCCTCCCATGGGCAGGCTGCAACATCCGAATCCGCCAAAGCGCATGGGCGCTCCGAGAACGGCTAACATTAGGGATTCGGCTGGGGATGAAGATCCGGGTCGGGCAAGCTTGACTGCCGTGCGAAACGAGGTGTATGAGCTACTTTTGGCGAAGCGCGCGACCGCCTCGAGATCTTCGATGGTCGTGGCGGGCTCGCATTTGTAGTGCGCCTGTTCGTAGCGGGTTTCGTTCTGCTGTTTGGCTGCCGACTGGCCGCCCAGGCAATCAAGATCGCCCGTCGCTGCGCAGCTATCGCCCTTGGGCCAGATGTCGTCATAGGCGATGGGGTAGGTTGCCTCGGGCGGAAGGGAGTAGGTTCCGAGCAGCTCCATAAGGAGCATCAAGGTTTTGGCGACCGATTCATTTTTAGAACAAAGCATGGCTGTCATGGCAGGAGACGTTGCGTAGATGTCGGCCTCGACGTGCATAATTGCACCTTCAGGAAGCGGAGCGGAGAGAATATGCTGAAGAAGTCGCTTGTCGGGGCGTCTGTTGTCTTCGTTTGAAACGAGAAGATCGAGTAGTTCGGAATCATCTTCATTCCAGGCGTCGAGTATCGAAAGTGCGCCAAAGTCTATCGCGTCATTATTGGGAATGCAGCTAGCCAAGGCCTGTGCTTGCTGTTCACTATCAACGGAGTCCCAGGGTAGGGCAGAGTACGCCCGTCGTGCGCGACGAATTGCGCGGAGGGCGGAGAAATGTGAAATCACGGTCGTCATAGCTATAACGTACTAAGTTGGCGGCAGAATGCGACCGCCATACCGTTCTTTTCGCTCAGCGGGGCGCTGTGCGCCATGAACGGCTGGGTGTTATGAAATCGATGGAATCGGTTGAGGGGATTGCAGGAAATTGAGCTCTGCCGCGAAGGTTGACGATAGCTACTGGACAGTTAGTTCAGATACGTATAAGGCGACGGGCATTCGAGGCGTTTCTAAGGGCCTTCGAGGGTGATTTGAGGGTAAATATGCGGCGGTTGTACTCGAAAACGATGAGCTTTGGGCGGCATGGCATCCGCCGGGGAGCTCAGAAGGCTCCGAACGGCCCTTTGGGGCTTTAAAAAATACGTATCTGAACCAATTGTCCAGGGAAGGTTGGCGAGGGATAGAAAAAGGGCCGGAAGCGAGCTTCCGACCCTTTAAAAGCATCAAAGATGATGCGATGCGCGTTGGACTACAGCGCGAAGTCGCCGCCGACGAGCGTGGAGACGGGCTCCTCGTGGTAAACGGCGGAGATGGCCTGAGCGAACTCCTCGGCGACCGAGATGGTCTTGATCTTGCCGCCGACCTCGACGGGAATGGCGTCGGTGACGAGGCACTCGACGATCGGGGCGTCGTTCAGACGCTCGATGGCCGGACCGGAGAAGATGCCGTGGGTGGCGCAGACGTAGATGTCGCCAGCGCCCATAGCCTTGAGCTCCTTGACGTTGGCGCACAGGGTGCCAGCGGTGTCGATCATGTCGTCGTTGATGATGCAGGTCTTGCCCTTGATGTCACCGATGATGCCCATGACCTCGGCGGCGTTGTGGCGCGGACGGCCCTTGTGGGCGATGGCCAGGTCGCAGCCGAGCATGTCGGACAGCTTCTTGGCGGCCTTGGCGCGGCCCACGTCGGGGGAGACGACAACCAGGTTGTCGGTGTCGAAGTTCATGGCGTTGTAGTACTGGCCAAACAGCGGCAGTGCGGACAGGTGGTTGACCGGGATATCAAAGAAGCCCTGGATCTGACCCTGGTGCAGGTCGAGGGTGATGATGCGGTCGACGCCGGCGCGCTCGAGCAGGTTGGCGACGAGGCGGGCGGTGATGGGCTCGCGCGGGCCGGCCTTGCGGTCCTGGCGGGCATAGCCGTAGTGGGTGATGACGGCGGTGATGGAGCGGGCGGATGCGCGCTTGGCAGCGTCGGTGGCGATGAGCAGCTCCATGAGCATGTCGTTGACGTTGCCGCCGGCCACGGACTGAATCAGGAAGACGTCGGCGCCGCGGACGGTCTCGTCGTAGCGGGCGTAAATCTCACCGTTGGCGAACTGCTTTAGCGTAAGGCCCGAAAGCTCGACCCCAAGGTACTCAGCGATCTTCTGAGCGAGGGGACGGTTGGAGGAACCGGAATACACGCGGATGGACTTGCGCATATTCTCCGACTTCTCGGGATCATTAATCGGCATTACCCTTCTCCTTTATACATCGAATGCCATATAGATGCCTTTTTGCATTGTAACCGTGCGGCGGGGTTAATCGGGTCTTGATAACGTCTTTACCGTCAACGGACACGAACCGACCACTCATCCGGTCGCGCAGGTCACGATAGAAAAAGGAGCCGTCCCCATGGAACAGCTCCTTTTGTGCTTGGTGAAACGTTATGCCTCGTCGTCCTCGTGCAGACGACGGCGATAATCGGCGGCCCAGCCCTCAATATTTACCTGACGGGCGCGGCCCAGACCGAGTGCGTCGGCCGGGACCGGCTCGGTGATGACGGAGCCGGCGGCCACGAGCGCACCGTCGCCAATCTGGGCGGGCGCGACCATCATGGTGTCAGAACCGATGAAGGCATCCTTGCCGATGACGGTCTTGTGCTTGTGGACGCCGTCGTAGTTGCAGGTGATAGAGCCCGCGCCTACGTTGACGCCGGAGCCCATGGTGGTGTCGCCGATGTAGGACAGGTGGGGCACCTTGGAACCCTCGCCGATCGTGGACTTCTTGATTTCCACGTGCGTACCGGCCTTGGAGCCGTCGAGCATGTGGGTGCCCGGGCGCAGGTAGGCGCGCGGGCCGCAGTCGACGCCGTTCTCGATGACGGCCTCGATGGCGATGGTCTCATCGATGATGCAGCCGCTGCCGACGGTGGTGTCGGTGAGGCGGCTGTTGGGGCCGAGCTGGCACTCCTCGCCCACGGTGACGTGACCGATCAGATGCGTCTGCGGCCACACGACGGTGTCGCGGCCGATGGTGGCGTCGGGACCGATCCAGGCCTGCGTGGGGTCGATGAACGTGACGCCTTCTGCCATCCAGTGCTCGTTGATGCGGTCGCGCGCGATGGCGGTGAGCTGCGCGAGCTGGATGCGGCTGTTGACGCCCAGGCCGTCGCGGTAGTCGTCGCAGTGGAAGATGGAGACTGCCTGGCCGTGACCCTTGAGGATTTCGAGCATGTCGGGCAGGTAGTACTCGGACTGCGCGTTGTCGTTGCCGATCTCGTTAATGTGGGCGGCAAGCTGCGCGCCGTCGAAGGCGTAGCAGCCGGCGTTGCACTCCAGCAGCGTGGCGGCCTGCTCGGGCGTGCAGTCCTTCTGCTCGATGATGCGCTCGATCTGACCATCGGCGCCCAGCTTGATGCGGCCGTAGCCAAAAGGATCGGGCGGGGTCATGGTCATGACGGTGCAGGCGAGCTCGCCGGTGGCGACGGTCTGCGCGAACTTGGCGACGGTGTCGGCGGTGATGAGCGGCAAGTCGCCGTTGAGCACGACGACCGGGCCCTCGGTGATGCCGCAGGCCTCGAGTGCGACCTTCGCGGCGTGACCGGTGCCAAGGCGCTCGGTCTGCTCGACGCACTCGACCTTGGTGGCGCTGCTGGCGTAGGCGCCGTCGATCAGGGCGCGCATCTCGTCGGCGTGGCTGCCGATGACGACCACGACGCGGCTGCAGCCGGCCTTGATGGTAGCGTCGACGATCCACTGGACCATGGGCTTGCCCAGGATCTTGTGCGAAACCTTGCAGTGGTTCGACTTCATGCGGGTGCCCTCGCCGGCAGCGAGGATAATTGCGGTTGCGTCCATGTGATCTCCTGTTACGTTATAGAGACGTGTGTTTGGAAACGATACACGGCGCAATATGATACCGCAGGCATATGATGAGCGCGTAACGATTGATGCGCGGCAGCTGAGGCTTGGGCCGGCGGTACGGCGTTTGCGCTGGTTGTGTATGGTGGCGACGCTGCGGCGTTGACGTTTGAGCGAGGGGATGGGGATGCCCGTGGACACCATGCGAGAGGAATCGGGCAACGAACCCGTCGCGGCATTTTCGATGTCGCATCCGGCGGTGCCGGCGCTCTACATGGTGCTGACGTTGGGGCTCACCATGTTCTCTATGCAGCCGGTGCTGATCGCGCTGTCACTTGCGGGCGGGCTGGCGTATGGATTTGCGACGCGTGGGGCTGCCCGCACGCTGGGCGCGCTTCGCTGGCAGCTGCCGGTGATTTTGATTATCGCGCTGGTCAATCCACTGTTTGGCACCTCGGGCTCGACGGAGCTGTTCCGCATTGGCATGCGCGCGGTGTATCTGGAGAGCATGGTATATGGCCTGTGCATGGGTGGGCTGTTTGTGGCGAGCGTGCTGTGGTTTGAGGCCGCGGCGTCGATGCTCGAATACGACAAGGTGCTCGCGCTGCTGGGTAATGCCGCACCGGTGATCGCGCTCATGATCTCGATGTGCATGAGGCTTATCCCGCAGTTTTTGCGCCGCGGTCGTACGGTGCTGGCGGTGCAGGATGCGATTGACGTGCCGGGGCGCGCGCCGGCCGATCCCGTGCGCTCGCGTCTGCGGGCGTCAAGCGTGTTGATGGGCTGGGGCATGGAAGATTCGCTGGATCGCGCGGACGCGATGCGCTCACGCGGGTGGGGTGCCGCGACGCGTCGTACGACGTATGCGCGGTATCGACTGGGACTCAGCGACGTTGCCGCGCTGGTTGGGCTTGCGCTGTTTGGCGTGGCCACGGCGGCAGTGGCGTGGACCGCGACGACGCAGTATTCGTTTTATCCGCAGCTCTCGGTGCCGGCGCCGTGGCTGGGCTATGTCGTGTACGCTGCCTGGATGGTGCTGCCTTGCGCGTTGCACGCGATTGATGAGAAGAGGTTTGGCTGATGGCTCGGTTGGATAGGGGCCCGGTGTCGGGCGCGGCGTGCGGCCCGGATATGCCGGCGATTGAGGTGCGGAGCCTGAGCTTTGCCTACCCCGATGCTGATGCTGCGGTGCTCGAGGGGCTCGACTGGTCTGTTCCCCAAGGTGCATTTGCGTTGCTTGTTGGCGGTACCGGATCGGGTAAGTCGACGCTGCTGTCGCTGCTCAAGCCCGAGATCGCGCCGGCGGGCGAGCGCACTGGCGAACTGCGCGTGCTGGGCGAGAACGTTGCCGACATGGACGCGCGGGCATCGGCGGAGCGCGTGGGCTATGTGTTCCAGGATCCCGAGAACCAGATTGTGTGCGAGACCGTGTGGCACGAGATGGCGTTTGGCCTAGAGAATCTGGGCGTGTCGCGCGACGAGATGCGCCGCCGTGTTGCCGAGACCAGCTATTTCTTTGGTCTGGAGGACTGGCTTCATCGCGATACCGACACGCTTTCGGGTGGCCGCAAGCAGCTGCTGTCGCTTGCCGCCGTCCTGGCGCTGCGTCCGCGTGTGCTGCTACTCGACGAGCCCACGTCTCAGCTCGATCCCGTTGCCGAGAAGAATTTTCTGCACGCGCTGTTTCGCGTGAACCGTGAGCTGGGCTGCACGGTTGTTGTGGCTACGCATCAGCCGCGCCCAATGCTCGAATACGCGACGTGTGCGTACCGGATTGAGAACGGTCGCGTGCGCGAGGTGGCGGATATGGCTTCTTTGGGACGCCGAGAATCGCTGTTTTCCGATGACATGTTGGGGTGGGGTGCCATCCGATGTGCAAATAAAGGAGTATTCAGCAGGCGCGAGGACAATTTGGGCTCTCTGGGGCCGCCCGGGGACGTATCGAGCGCGAAAAAAAGTTCAGAATTGGACAAATCGTCCGAATTTGTGGCGCAAACGTCGCTCGAGAACGGCTCGGAAGCCTTCCCGCGCACGGATGGAAGCAGAATACTCCAAAAAATGCACGGCGGGTCGGCTACCATCCTGTCGGAAGGCTGGTTTCGCTACGATCGAGCGTCCGGCTGGGTGCTGCGCGGGCTCGATGCTTCGTTTTCGGCTGGCGCGGTGCATGCAATCGTGGGCGGCAACGGATGCGGTAAGTCGACGATGCTCTCGGTGCTGGCGAAGACCGCCAAGCTGCAGCGCGGCCGCATGGTGCGCGAAGCGGCCTCGGCGGCGCTGCTGCCACAGAATCCCAAGGCATTGCTGGTTGCCGAGACGGTTCGCGATGAGCTGATGGAATGGGCCTCGACCTGCGGATACGACGAGGCCGCAGCACGGGAGCAGACAGCGCGCCTGGGTCTGGCGGGCTTGGAGGCGCGTCACCCGTACGATCTTTCGGGCGGTCAGTGCCAGCTGCTTGCGTTGGCAAAGCTGCTGTTGATTGGCCCCGAGCTGCTATTGCTCGATGAGCCCACCAAGGGTTTGGACCTGGCCAGCCGCCGCATCATCGCCCGTGCCCTGCGTGACCATGCGAAGGCTGGCGGCACCGTCATCATGGCTACGCACGATTTGGACTTTGCCGAGCAGGTAGCCGACGACGTCGCCATGATGTTTGACGGCGAGATTGCCTGCGTGGAGCCCCCGGCCGACTTCTTTGCCGACAACGTGTTCTATAGGGCGTGATGGGATGACGGACTGTCGTTTCTCGCGTTTACTCACAAAACTGGAGATTCCGCTGTTGTTGGCGGTGCCGGCGGTGATGGCAACGGCGTTGCTGGCGGGCGTTGAGCAGGCGGCGCTCGCCATGCTTGTCGTGGTGGCGCTGGTGCTTGCGCTGTTCTTTGCAGGCTACGAGGCGTCGCGACCGGGCCTGCGCCAGATTATGCCCACGCTGGTGCTGGCGGCGCTGGCGGCGGCGGGCCGCATCTTGTTCGGCCCCATTCCCGACTTTAAACCCGTGAGCGCCATCGCCATCATCGCCGGGGCGACGCTCGGGCGTCGCAACGGCTTCATGGTCGGCGCGTTGGCAGCACTGACCAGCAATTTCTTTTTTGGGCAGGGCATGTGGACGCCATGGCAGATGTATGCCTGGGGCCTGGTTGGCTATGTTGGCGGTGCGCTGGCGCATGCCGGTGCGTTCGACCGTGCGGATGGAACCGTGCGCATGCCGGCGCTGATGGCGTACGGCTTTGCTTCGGGTCTGCTGTACGGCGTGGTGATCAACGCGTACGACATTATCGGTTTTGTACAACCGCTCACGTGGGCGGGCGTCGTGGCGCGTCTTGCCACGGCAGTGCCGTTCGATATCACACACGGCCTCGCGACCTGCGTGTTCTTGGCCGCCCTCTACAAGCCTTGGTGTCGACGGATCAACCGCGTTGTCGTGAAATACGGGCTGTAGGGCTGGTTGCGCCGGGGCGTGAATCAATACTTCCGAAGTACCATTTCAAAACTATGCCGGTTTACGGGGCTAGATTAGCGTAGGCCGACCATACCGGCTTTTTTCAAAATAGAGCAAGCCGTTTACCTGAGGTTTTATTATTTCGGAATTGCGTATGGTTGGGGGTTCGCGATTCAGCCCCGTAAACCGGCATAGTTTTGGAATGGCCGGCTGATATGACGGGCATCGTGGCCCTCAGAGAGCCAAATCGATCCGTTTTCCTCCGTCTCCAGACGTTCCCGGGGAATCAGTTGGCGGCGCTTGCCACGAAACTGGCCCATCTACTACGTTTAGCTTGATACCCCCGACCATGACCGCGTTTTATGAAAAACCGCAGGCTTTCTACCTGCGGTTTTCTTTTTGCGTTGTTCGCTGTGGTTGAGGGTAGTGGCTTAAACGTAGTAGATGGGTCAGTTCCGTGGCGGGAGGGCCGCGTGGGTTCCCTCGCGAGGTGAAAATGATCCCTTTTCCTCCGTCCCCAGGGGATCAATTGGGGCTAGAGTTCTAGCGTGAGGGTGACGGGGCAGTGGTCGCTGCCGAAGATATCGCCACGGATACCGGTGTCGCGTACGTTGTCGGCGATTGCGTCGCTCACCAGGAAATAATCGATGCGCCAGCCGGCGTTGTTCTTGCGAGCATTAAAGCGGTAGCTCCACCAGCTGTAGACGCCCTCGACGTCGGGGTTTGCCGCGCGCCAGGTATCGGTAAAGCCGGCGTTGAGCAGCTCGGTAAACTTGCCGCGCTCCTCGTCCGAAAAGCCGGCGTTGCCGCGGTTGGACTTGGGGTTCTTAAGGTCGATTTCCTCGTGCGCCACGTTAAAGTCGCCGCAGGTTACGACGGGTTTGTTGGTCTCGTGCTCAAGCGCGCTCAAAAAGCCGCGGTAGGCATCGTCCCAGGCCATGCGCACATCGATGCGCGCGAGTTCGTTTTGCGCGTTGGGCGTGTAGACATCCACAAACCAAAACTTGTCGAACTCGAGCGCACAGACGCGGCCCTCGGTTGCGGCTTGGGCAACGAGCTCGGCGGCCTCGCCCTCGCCGGCGTAGGGTAACAGCGCGTCGGCGTGCAGCACGCGCAGCGGTTCCTGGCGGCTAAAGACCGCAGTGCCCGAATAGCCTTTACGCTCGGCGTAGCTCCAGGTTTGGCGATAGCCGGGCAGGTCAATATCGACCTGGCCTTCTTGCAGCTTGGTCTCTTGCAGCGCCAGGATATCGACGTCGAGTTCTTGCGCGATCTGGATAAAGCTCGGGTCCTTTTTGAGCACGGCGCGCAGGCCGTTGACGTTCCACGAGGCGAAAGTGTAAGTCTGAGGCATGGTGTCCTTTCGACGGGGTTGGCAGGCTTAAGATTAGCGCAACAGGGGCGGGGTGGGATCCGCGCATGCTGACTTAAAGGCCGCATGCTGGGACGTCGCTCAACGCTGCCCGGCTAACCAAGGACGGAGGACTCATATGACGCAGGCAATATCGGACCCCAGGCAGGCCTCCGCCGCGCTGGCGGATCTGTTTGACACCCACAAGCGCGTGGTCTTCCTTGGCGGCGCGGGTGTTTCCACGGCAAGTGGCATCCCCGATTTCCGCAGCGTGGACGGCCTGTATCACCAGCAGTTTGCCTACCCGCCCGAGACTATGCTCTCGCATAGCTTTTACGAGGCGCATCCGGCCGAGTTCTTCGACTTCTACCGCACCAAGATGATTGCGCTTGGCGCCAAGCCCAACCGCCGCCACACCAAGCTGGCCGAGCTGGAGCGAGTCGGCAAGCTCGATGCCGTGGTGACGCAAAACATCGACGGCTTGCATCAGATGGCGGGCTCGCAGCGCGTGTTTGAGCTGCACGGGTCGGTCCATCGCAACATTTGCCAGTCGTGCGGCGCGGTCTATAGCGCCGAGTGGATTTGCTCGCGCGAGCACGAGGATGCCGCGGGCGTGCCCGCGTGCCCCGCGTGCGGCGGGCGCATTAAGCCCGATGTGGTGCTCTACGAGGAGCCGCTCGATGAGCATGTGCTGACCGGTGCCGTTGCCGCCATCGCCGCGGCCGATGCCCTCATTGTGGGTGGGACCTCGCTCGTGGTGTATCCGGCGGCAGGCCTTACGCGTTACTTTACCGGCGATACGCTGGCCATATGCAACCTTGCTCCCACCGATCAGGATGCAAATGCCGACCTGCTGATTTCTTGCGACATCGCGGCCGCGTTTGCGTTCTAGCCCGTGTGCGCGGATACAATAGAAAGACTGAGTGCAAAGCGACCCCGCCGCCAGCTCTCTAAGCTCGGCGGCGTGGGCATTTTAGGAGGATGTTCATGGCGAACGACAGCAAGACATGGCGGTGCGGAAAGTACGAGCTCAGCTTTGACCGTCCGCGCATCATGGGCGTCCTCAACGTGACGCCCGATTCGTTTAGCGATGGCGGGGAGCACTTCGACCCCGATGCCGCCATCGAGTACGGCCTGGCGATGCTCGACGCCGGCGCCGACATCATCGACGTGGGCGGCGAGTCCACGCGCCCCGGCTTTACCCCGGTCAACCCCGACGAGGAGGCTCGCCGCGTGCTGCCCGTGGTGCGCGCGCTGGCCAAGGAGGGCGCCATCGTCTCGATCGACACGCGTCATGTGGCGGTTGCCAAGGCGGCCGTGCGCTGCGGCGCCTCAATCGTCAACGACGTGACGGGCTTCACCGATCCCAAGATGGTCGAGTTTGTTAAGACGAGTACCTGCGGCGTCATCGTGATGCATGCCGGCGAGGTCGCCGCGCCCGCACGCACGCACGCAACGGTGCAGCTCGATACCTCGGCAGCGGCGTTTGTTGCCGAGAAGGCGCGCGAGGCGGCTGCCGAGGCCGCGCGTGAGGCCGAGAAGCCGGCTCGCCGCCGTCGCGGCAAGTTGCTGGGCGAGCCTAAGCCGGAGGCCAAGCTTCCGGGCGGCGTGGTGCAGCCCTCGTTGCCGTTTGGCGAACCGGAGCCCACGTCCGAGCCTTCAAGCGAGCAGGAGACGCCGGCCGCCGAGCAGGCTGCTGCCGCCGAGACCGTCGCGCCCGCGCCCGAGGCCGCGCCCGAGGCCACCGAGGCCGCATCGGAGTCCAATGACCGACTGGCCGCCATGATGCGCCGCAGCGCCCGCCGCGAGGAAGCCTACGTGCCCACCTCGCAGCTCCGCCGCTTCACCCTGCCCGATTCGGCGCCCATCATGCGCCGCGTCATGGGCTTTCTGTCCGACCAGGCCCGCACGCTCATCCATGCCGGCGTGTCGCGCGACCGCATCTGCATCGATCCTGGCCCGGGCTTTGGTAAGTCGGCTAACGAAGACATCGTCATCCAGCGCGAGACTGCCAAGATGGCGTCGATGGGCTATCCGCTCATGTGCGCCGTGTCGCGCAAGCGCTTTGTGGGCGCCGTCTCGGGCGTGACCGAGGCTGCCGAGCGCGATGCCGCCACGTTTGGCGTGTGCCTGGGCGCCATCCAGGCCGGTGCCAACATCGTGCGCGTGCACGACGCCGCGGGTTTTGCGCAGTTCCTGAACGGTTACTGGGCGGTTGCCAAGCCGCAGCCGCGCCGCGCGTTTGTGGCTGTGGGCTCCAACCTGGGGCATCGCTGCGACAACATCCGCGCTGCACGCGAGATGATCGCCGAGATTCCACTCACCTGCGTGTCCAACTCCTCCAAGATCTACGAGAGCGAGCCTGCCTACGAGACGCGCCAGGACGCGTTTGCCAACGCCGTCATCGAGATCAAGACCGAGCTGGCGCCGTTGGTGCTGCTCGACGAGCTTATGAAGATCGAGGCTGAGCTGGGGCGCGACCGCTCCAAAAAGGCCAAGGCCAACGGCCCGCGCACCATCGACCTGGACCTGCTGTGGATGGATGGCGAGACCCACGGCGGCAAAAAGCTGCGCCTGCCGCATCCTCTCATTGGCGAGCGCGACTTTGTGCTGGTGCCGCTCGAGGACCTGATGCACGACCCGGCGCGGTTCTTCCGCTACAACGGTGTCGAGGTCAAGGAGCCCGAGGACCGCGTGGGTCATATCGTGGGCGAATTGGGGCGTATGTAGATGATCGAGATGAATGCTGTTGCCGCCGGCGCCGAGCTCGACTCGGCACGTGACGCGGGCCGCGAGGGTGCGTCCGCGGGCTGGTGCGCATGGAGCGCGGGCGATGCCTCGCTGACGTTTTCGCTGATCGTGCGCCCGGACGTGAACATGCATGCCTTCCACGGCCTGCCGTTTGTGGCTGCGATGGGCATGATGGACGCGCTCGTGGGCACGGCTTCGACGCCGGGGTTGGGCCTTGCCGGTAAGGTGGGTATCCAGTGGCCGAGCGATATCGTGTGCGGTGCGCCTGCGTTTGAGACGTCGCTCGCGCGTGTTGCCGTGAACGGCGGTGCCGCTGCTGCGGGCATGTTCGGTGCCGTGACGGTGGATATTGAGCGTTCGGCGCTGGGCGAGCTTGGTGTGGACGTGGCTGACGAAGCGCTGGTCGAGACGCTGGCCGCCGCCGTGCTGGCCCGCGTGGGCGCTTGGGCGGTTGTTGCCAACACGCCGCAAGGCGCCGCAGGGCCGCTGGCTCCCGTGCTGGGCGAGTACTTCGACATGGTGCCGCTGCTGGGCCGCCAAGTTGCGGCGGTGTCGCCCAACGGCCTGCCGCTTGCGGTCGGTGTGTTTGCAGGCCTGGACATCTGGGGCCGCGCGACCATTAAGACCGATGCCGGCGAGCAGGAGTTTCCGCCCGAGGCCGTACGAATTCGCGGGCTGTAGCGCGGGGCGTTCGCGCCCAAAGATAGACATGACAACAAGACCCTCCTCGGCCTGTGCCGGGGAGGGTTTCGCCTGTCTGAGGAATAGGCTTGGCGAGCATTTGCGGGGACTGTGGCATCGGGCGCGCTCGACTTAAGCCCCTGCTCTATCCCAGCTTCTGCATGCGGCGGTAGATTTCGCAGATGCCCTTGATGGTGAGTTGGCCGTCTACCACGTCGAAGGCATCGGTCGAGCCGGCGACGATGCCGGCGAGGCCGCCCGTGGCGATAACGGTGGCATCGTCGCGGCCCAGCTCGCGCTTCATGCGCGCGACCAGGCCTTCGGCCATGGCGGCGGCGCCCATCACGGCGCCGACCTTGATGCACTCCTCGGTATCGCGGCCGATGGCGTGCTCGGGCGCCTCGAGCGGCACGCTGGCGAGCTTGGCGGCACGGGCGGCAAGCGCGTCCATGGAGATGCGAATGCCCGGCGCGATCGCTCCGCCAATGTAATAACCGTCCTCATCGATGACGTCGATATTGGTCGCGGTGCCAAAGTCCACCACGATCGCCGGCGCGCCATAGAAGGTTTCGGCAGCGACGGCGTTGGCGATGCGGTCGGCACCAACGGCCTGGGGGCGCGCCGCCCGCAGCTTGGTTACGGCGGCCGTCTGCGGCCCGATGACGATGGCGTCCGCGGCAATGCGGTCGGCCACGGCGTGCCACTCGCGCGAGAGCTGCGGCACCACGCCCGCAAAGGCGATCGCGTCGACCGCATCGAGCGAAAGGCCGTACATCTTAAAGAAACCCATCAGGCGCACATGGATCTCGTCGGCGGTATAGGAGCGGTCGGTGGGCATGCGCCACGACTGCACCAGCTCGTCTCCGTCAAACAGGCCCATGGCCGTCTGCGTGTTTCCCATATCGATAGCGAGCAGCATGTCTACTCCCGGTGTCGGCATAAAAGGACGCGCACCATTGTATACGTGCCGTCGACGGCGCTCGGCTGCGATTCGTTTACGGTGATAGGGGCTGAGGGGTTTAAATATGAAGGAATTATGCTCTACGAGATTTTCCTTGCCGTTTACCGAACTCCCGCGTAATATTCTTTCTTGCGCACATGAGGCGCCCAGACATTGCGGGGTGGAGCAGTCTGGTAGCTCGCCGGGCTCATAACCCGGAGGTCGTAGGTTCAAATCCTGCCCCCGCGACCAAGACTTTTAGCAGCTCGGAAGCAAAATTGCTTCCGAGCTTTTTCTTTATCGGTTTACTTTGCGGGTGAATCCTGAGTCAATTTATTATGTGAAGCAAATAAACCATTGATAATCGCGGGCCGGTCGGCTTGACTTATCGACCGATAAACTCCAATTGGGAGGAGTTCCGGCGGTCCTTAGCTAATAATAGTGCCGGGGATGGACCGCGCCATCCCCGGACCCTGCGCTCCAAAGGGACAAGTCCCCTTGGAGCCCCGTCTACTGCTCTCAACACGGAAACAGGGGAGAGGGGGATACAGGTCGTAGGATGCCGACGGGCGAGCGCTATGCTGTCTCAAGTCCGCATGTAGCTTGTTCGGAGGCCGTCTCTGCGTCTCAAGGCGGGCAGTGAATTCTGGCAATCGAACTTCTTCGTATCTGTTCGCTGAGACTTGAGCGATGTGCTCCGCACAAATAATGTTGTCGAAGCATGCGGAATATCAGAAGAGAGATTGCAGGGCGTAAGTCAGCGTATGAAGAGCTGCCCGTCGTTTTGATAATGACATAATTAAGTGACAAACTAAAGCGATCGGAGCGACCATGATTCTTGACAGCCTGCGTAACAGCGCGTCTTTTAATGAAACCGACCGAGCCATTGCTACCTATCTGCTCAATCATACCGGCGACCTTAAGACCCTCACTATGGCAAAGCTCGCACAGGAGACTTACACTTCGAACGCGACTATCATCCGCTTTTGTAAGAAATTGGGCCTAAGCGGCTATCGAGAGTTGATCATGCAGCTCATCCAGGAGATAAGCGGAGACTATCTTCTGGCTGCCACTGTCGATCACAATCGTCCTTTTGGCAGTACCGATTCAATTGAGGCCATCGAGGGCAACCTTGCAAATCTCTTGAAGGGCGTCATAGATCAAACGAAAATTGAGCTCGATAGCGCCAAATTGAGCATAATCGCCAAGGCAGTTCTTAGCGCCCCGCGAATTTACATCTTTGCTAAAGGGGAAAGCTATCTGGCGGGATGTATCTTTCGCAACAATCTTCTCAAGCTCGATCGTCATGTCACCATGGCAGACGACGGGGGCCTGCAGACACTGCACGTTAAGAACGGTAGGCCCGGAGACCTGTTTTTATTCCTAAGCTACAGCGGCATTCACTATGATTATTCCAAATACGCCGCCGCTCTTTCCGAGCGCGGAATCAAGCCGTGTTTAATCACGGCGTTTTCTGATTCGGCGCTCGCCAGGCAATGCGATACTGTCCTGCTCATTCCAAAATCAGAGCGCGTGATTGGAAAGGTTGCCAATTACTCTTCCATGATCTCGCTCACGTATACGCTTCAGGTTATTTATTCGCTTATATTCAATCAGGATTATCAAGAGAACTATCGTGTAAAACACGAGGCCGATTCGTTCATCTTTACGAGTTTTGCGGAGATTTAGTCATACAAAAGGTGACCCCAAAGCATTTTTGCCTTGAGGCCACCTTTTGTGCTTTTGCTATTTGGATGGTTTCTCTACTTCAGTTCAGGCCAATAGCCCTTGTTCGCCTCAATCATGTCGTCCAAGACTTCCTTAGCCACGCGCGCTGAGGGGATCGTGCGATTGAGGGTGAAGGCCTCGAGTGCCTTCTGGTAGGAGCCTTCGATAACGGCTTCGACCACAAGGCCTTCGCAGGCATCCTGCTGTTCGATAAGGCCCTTGTAGAAGCGGGGGATCTTCCCGACGCGGACCGGTTCGGCTCCTCGATCGGTGATGTACGCCGGAATCTCGACGGTCGCGTCGTCCGAGAGATTCTCGATTGCGCCATTATTGGGCACAATTACCAGCTGGCGATGTCGCAGGTCATGCGCTAGAGACTTGACGACATCGACAATGAATCTGCCGTGGACGCCTACATAGAATTGCGTGAGATCGACCTTTTCACCGCGCTTAAGCGCCGCAGAAGCATCAAAGATCCGCTTTTCGCGGCCGTTTACGACCTGCATGCCACGCGTGTTATTGATGTCCATGTATTCCACGCAGGCATCGGGCAACAGGTAGTACTGGTAATAGGTGTTGGGGAGGTAATCCTGGAATAGCGTGGAAATCGTCGCCGCATTCTTGAAGGTATGGGCCCAATCGGGGTCCTTTACCAAGGCGTCATTGAGGCTTGCCTCGGAAATGTAGCCGAATTTACGCACATGCTCTTTGAGCTTGTCTGTAACGTCGACGCCCTTGCAACGCACGTTGGTAAACCACCCAAAGTGGTTGAGGCCGAAGTAGTCGACTTCAATGTCGCTGAGTTCGCAGCCCAAAATCTCCGCCATGCGGGCTTCAATCTCTACTGGCATATCGCAGATGTCGAGAATGCGAGCGTTTGGACGTAGCTTGTGCATCGCCTTGGCTACGATGGCAGCGGGGTTGGAGTAGTTGACGATCCAGTAGTCCTTGCAGGCGTACTCCTCGCAGAAATCGACAAGCTCGCACATGGGGAAGATGGTCCTCATGCCATAGGCCATGCCACCTGCTCCGCAGGTCTCCTGGCCGACTACGTCATGGCGCAGGCTGATCTGCTCATCTTGGATACGCATCTTGAGCCCGCCCACGCGCATCTGCGCCATAACAAAGTTCGCATCTGTAAATGCTTCTTTGGGGTCGACAGTTACATGCAGGGGAATCTCGGGAGCAAGGTCATCGATAACTGCCTTAACCACCACAGCGACCGTGTCCTGGCGTTCCTTGTCGATGTCATAGAGCCAAAGCTCACGAATCCCCAGTTCGTCCTTTTGATCAATCAGGTCTTTGACGATACCGGCGGTATAGGTGCTGCCGCCGCCGCAGATTACAATCTTGTATCCGTTCATGTTGTTCATGCCTTTCAAATCAAATCGAGCCGCAGACAATCCTGGTCGCTATCTGTATGAAGTAAGTAACGATGTTGATAACGGCCGCCATGCCCGCAACGCTGCCCGCATCCGCGTGCTTTCCTGAATGCCGGGTCCAAACCGCAGCGAGTAGACCAAGGAGTGGCCAGATAAAACCGCATACGAATGCAGCCATCAGAGCGAGAAGACCCCTTGTCGACTTTTCTTTGTACATGTTGAGCAAGCGTTCGAACATGCCTCGGATTGAATGTAACGTTTTGGTCAACATGAGGTCTCCTTGCTTGTCGTCTGTCGATCAGGCGACTGTTAATCTTCCAGATTAAGGATGGGACGAAGCAGGTCGTAGACGGAGTGCACGTTGGTTCCCACGATAATTTGGACATTAGTGCCGTTCTTAAATAAGCCCTTGTCAATAGCCTTCTTGATGATCTCTTCGTTGACCTTGTTGGGATCCTTGACCTCGACACGGAGGCGAGTCATACAGCAGCCCATGGTGTTGATATTGTCCTTACCGCCAAGGCCGTCGATGATGTTTTGCACCATCTCCTGCTGTTTTGCGTCGACTTCCGGCGTTCCGGAAGACTCGAGAGCGTTGGCATCGCCAGAGACCTCGGCAGACCACTCTGCAGAACGACCGGGCGTCATGAGGTTGAGTTTCTTGATCACCATCGCCAGCACGACGAACGAAACGGCGGCAAACACGATGCCCAAGACGATGTAAATCGGGAACTTGGTGACGCCCATTGGCAAAGGCAGGCTGAGCGTGAGCAGCTCGATGCCACCGTACATGTTAAGCAAGCGGACTCCCAGGACAAACAGGAGCATCTCGCCCAGTCCGTAGAACAGGCTGTAGGCAACCCAGAGAATCGGAGACGCGAACAGGATCATGAAGTCGAGCGGCTCAGTGATGCCGGAGAGCATGGCGGTGATGTAAATTGGCACCAGCATGGCTGCGACGGCTTTTCGATTCTCCGGACGGGAAGTTGCAATCATTGCGAGCACGGTGCCAAGGGTTACGAATTCCTTGCCAAAGCCGAACATGGCAAAGCGGACAGAGGGGTCGACTGTGGTGAGGGATCCGTCGGCGATATGGGGAAGCTCGGCATAGAAGATGTTTGCTGCGCCGGAAACGCTCTGGCCGGCGACGACCGCCGTGCCGCCAATCGCGGAGTAGTCAAACGGCATCCACATAAAGTGGTGCATGCCGAGAGGTACGAGGACGCGGTTCAGGAAGCCGTAAATGAAAACGCCCAGACCGCCCGAGGCTGCGATGAATGAAGACGCGTTGCTGATGGCGTTGGCGATAGGGGGCCACACGACAGTCGCTCCGATGCCAAAGACAATGCTCAGCGGGATCATCGCCAGAAGTGCCAGGCGGGGTCCGCCGTAAATCCGGATATAGTCCGATACCTTTACATCGATCAGTTTGTTATAGAGCCAACCGCAGAAACATCCGATGAGTACGCCGCCGAAGACGTTGACATCGGTAACTTGAAGACCCAGTAC
This sequence comes from uncultured Collinsella sp., assembly GCA_958407995.1. Classification (GTDB taxonomy): domain Bacteria; phylum Actinomycetota; class Coriobacteriia; order Coriobacteriales; family Coriobacteriaceae; genus Collinsella. The sequence goes on along the minus strand of CATYJU010000007.1, from coordinate 38,500 downwards.
CGTTGCCTGGCCAGTGCCATACAGACCCATCGCGCCGGCTTTTGCCAGCTGATCGGTGAGCGTCAGGTAGGCGTTGTTGACATACAGGAACATGAGGTAACTAATAAGTCCAAACACTGCCGCGTTGGATTTTTGCTTCTTTGCGAAGCCTGCCGTTAGGCCGACTGCGAAAATCACCGGCAGGTTGCCGATCACCGCGGAGTTGGTTGCCGCGGAGAGCAGCGTGCCCAGATCCGCGACAACTCCGCTGCCGAGCGAGCATACCGTGGCGATGGCCAAAATGATGCCCGTTACCGAAAGGTACAAAATAGGGTCGACGATAACGCGGCCAAAGTTCTGGAAGGCCGTTTTGACTTTATCCATCTCTTCCCCTCTCCTAACTAATCTCGGGGGTTTGCCCCTTAGGCAGAGGAGGCACCCGCATGCTTGCCGGCGTTGGATGTTGATGTCCGCCTCTGTTTACTGGATTCATGATAGTTGGGATGTCTGCAATTGGGGCGGGCTGGAACAAACGGTGCTTAAAACGAGCTTGACTAGTCTTTTTCGTTGTTACCGTATTTCCATTTCGGTCAACGGTATTCATTTTTAGGCAAATGGCTTTGGGTGCGAGCGGCTAGCCGTGTCTTGATTTGCCAGGTCTGTCTCTATTCGCATTAGGCTTGCGTGAAGTTTGGATATTGAGGGGACGTTCCGAATCTTGCCGTCCGGGCATCCTGGAGGAAAGGAGGAGGAGCCGGATAAGGGCGCACTACGTGCGCCCGGGATTTTGCGGCGCAACTCGGCGTGCCGAGTTCGTTTCCACTGGTAGCGTGGTCAGATAAACCGGAAGGCCGTCAAGGCCCGGCGTCATACGCGCCCCGCGTGCCGTAGCTGCTTGCGCCCGCTGCGCATGTTGTCGTTGAGCTAGGACTCGATCAGGGGCCTGTACGGGTCGAGCTTTGAGCCCTGCGCCCGCCTCGCGGGCGGCTCGGGGCTGAAGTCGTCCATGTTGCGGTACTTGTAGACGGTGTCCCGGCTCACGCCGGTCTTGCGCTCGACCTCGGCGACGCTGTCCCCCTGCCGCCACAGCAGGCGTATAGAATTCTTGTCGGTCATGCCGATCATTTCCTCTCCGGGCCTCCTTTGGTAGATACGAAGCACCACCAAGATGGCCCTGCGATCTGGTCAGCATGCCCCTTGCGGGAAGTTTCGACTTTATGCTGCCGTTTTTGTCGATTTAGATGTTACGGAAAACACTCGGCATCGAGGTAGGCCCCGAGCCTCTGGCCCTCGGGCCGCGAGGCGTCGATGGCGCGCAGCATCTCGGCGCGGTCGTGGGCCCGCTGCTCATCCTCGGGGCGGACATCCCGTATCCCGGTGGGCTCCCAGCCGGGGTCGTACTCCGCCCGCAGGCGCTCGGCGATGTGCCACCCCTCGATGACGTAGATCCCGTTGTCGCCCGGGTCCATGCGCGCGTCGCCCTCGTAGCGCGAGATGCCCACGCTGAGGCCGTCGGCACCCATGAAGTTCGCCACCGCCTGGCAGACGCGCGCCCAGCCGTGGGGGTCGTTGTCCGGGGAGCGGAACCCCCGCAGCTCGCAGTACTCGAGGAACGCCCCGACGGTGAACTGCATCCCATTTCTTGGACTTTGAAATTAAGGTTCGAGAAAAGGGAGGCATCGGAAATGTCCCGCAGGAAGAAGGCAAGATACGGTCGCGAGATGAGGGCACGCGCCGCCGACCTGTTCGAGGCTGGCCTCGGCTTCGAACTCGCGGCCAAGAAGCTCGACGTTCCCGCCCCGGCGGTGAGAAAATGGCTCTACGCGTACCGGGCAACCGGGAGGAAGGGGCTGATCGGGATGGGCGAGAGCCGCAGGACCTACGACATGGAGGCCAAGCTCGCCGTCGCGAGGGCCGTCGTGGACGAGGGGATGCCGCGGTCGGAGGCGATGGCCCGCTTCGGCATCGCCGCCGCTACATCGCTCGACCGCTGGTGCAGGCTGTACCGCGAGGGCGGGCCGGAGGCGCTCGAGCCGGGAGCCCCTGTCCCATGCGCTGCGGTCCCTGCGCCCCTCCGGCTCCACGATGACCTCGCTCGCCTTCATGTCCCGCTCCCTTCCGGCCTTCCGGCCCGTAGAATCTCTGCCTGCGGGCAAAGCGGAAGGCGCTTGCCCTGCGGCGCCTTGCGCTTTGCTCCCTGAAGCGCCGCGCCGAGGCGAAGGGGGTCAGGGGTTGTTCGCGGCAACCCCCACCAATCGGAGCGGAGCGCAGATTTGCGCGGGGTTCCGCGAGCGCCCTTGACGCCGCGCAGCTGAGGCGCAACACGTGGGAATGGGACGGATGGGAAGTTAAGGAAAGTTAGAGGCGACTTGAAGAGATGCGTATCCGCAGCTCGAAACCCCGCCCATCAAAAAAAGAGGGGCAATTCTCCTCTTTTGGAAAGTTACGGAAAGTTAGGCTGCCCCTTAGGCCCAGTATGGGACGTAGCGCATATGGCGCGGCGCCGTGTTGGGGTCGACGGGCTTGACTAAGCCTGCGGCAACGGTGTCTCGAATCAAGACGCCACCCGAAGGCCACCGCCGTATCTCGGGCATGGGCTGCCACGAAGTTGGGTCTTAGGACGGCGTGGCTGGTTTACTACGACGTTGCTACGACATTTACTGCGACATGGGATGTCGTAGTATTTTCCACTCCCCACTTTTATCGGAGCCCGCTGGAGGTGGGATCCTTGCGACGTGCAGATGGGCGCGGTAATGAGGTGGATCGCTCCGGTGGAGAATCGCAACCGGTCAGGTTTATACTGATAAGGAGCTGTTTTTATATGCGAAAGGTGAGATTTATGGAAAAGAAGACGGTATTCGTTGCGTTTGCAATCGAGGACGAACGTCAACGCGATTTTCTGAAGGGTCAGTCGCTCAACACGAAGTCGCCCTTCGAGTATATCGATATGTCGGTCAAGGAGCCGTACGCAACCGCCTGGAAGGAGAAGGTCCGCACTCGCATCAAGCGCTCCGACGGCGTGATTGCGCTCGTAAGCAAGAACTCGTTGAGCTCAAGTGGGGAAAAGTGGGAAATCGGCTGCGCGCGCGAGGAGGGGAAGAAGGTGCTGGGAATCTGGGCGTATAGCGATGACCGAACTGATCTTCCCGGTGTACGCACGGTTTCATGGACCTGGAGCCATATCGAAGATTTCATCGACAGTCTGTAGGAGCTGGGCGATGGACAGAATGGCCCTAGTAGTTGGAGTTAACTACTATTCTGACAAGCGCATACCAAATCTTTCGGGTTGCGTGAACGATGCCGAGGAGGTCGCGCGCCTCCTCAAGCGCAACGGGGATTCCTCTCGGAGCAGAAACTTTGACTGCAAGGAGCTGTATGCAACCGGCCCAGACCATGTCGTGAATCGCGCTGCAATCAAAGATGAGGCGCGCAGGCTGTTTCAGTCAAAAGCCGAAATAGCGCTCTTCTACTTTTCTGGACACGGGTATATCGAGTCAACCGGCGGGTTTATCAATGGGTCTGATTCCACTCGGGGAGACGAGGGGCTCTCTCTGAGGGAACTCGTTGATCTGGCGAACGGCTCGAGCGCGCGCCACAGAATCGTTATCCTTGACAGCTGCTATTCGGGGGCGGCAGGGTCGGTCCCGGGCATGGAGAACCATGCCGCAATCTCGGAGGGCGTCACCATACTCACCGCCTCGCGAAGCGATCAGCCCTCGCTTGAGCGTAAGGGGCATGGCGTTTTTACAAGTCTCCTCATAAACGCCCTAGAGGGTGCTGCGGCGAACCTGACGGGCAGCATCACGCCGGGCAGCGTCTATGCGCACATCGATCAATCGCTTGGCATGTGGGACCAAAGACCCGTTTTCAAAACGAACACGGACAGCTTCGTGTCGCTGCGCGAAGTCGATCCCGCAATCTCACTCGATGATTTGCGGAAGCTGAAAAAGCTCTTCCCAACAGAGGACTATGAATACAGGCTGGATCCGTCGTATGAGCCAAGGGACGAGGGAAGAACAGACGCTATGCCTCCAGCAGAGCCCAGGAACAACCTGGTGTTCTCTCTGCTCCAGAAATACAACCGGCATGGTCTTCTGGTTCCAGTTGGCGCCGACCATATGTGGAACGCGGCGATGGAGAGCAAGTCCTGCCGGTTGACGCTCCTCGGCAAGCATTATCGAAGGCTTGCGGACCAGGGCCTGCTTTGACATGTTGACTAACGAGGCTTTCAGCGATCATGCTCAAACTTTAGGGCTTGTGGCTAGAGGTCGGATAACGCTCAAGCCGTTTGATGCTCATCGAGGAGCTTTAGTTTCTCGATGAGCATCTTCGTCAGCTCCTCGTCTTGGATGAGGTCTATGCCGAAGCATTTCTTTCCCGCGTCCTTGAGGGATGCACCGATGTGATATGCGGTCGCACTGTCGAGGATAAGGAAGCGGTCGTGGAACGTTCTGGTGCGGCGGACGGTGAGCTGCGGGTACTGTGCGTTGAACACGTCGACGTCGCCTTGCGTGAGCCGGTTGCCGGACGTGTAGACGGTCACCGCGACGCCCTTGCGCTTCTTTGCGAGGACGTTCAGGGTGTGGACATCTACGTAGCCATCCACGAGGGAGATTTCGCGCTCGGCGCGGCCCACGAGATCTGTCAGCAGGCTGAAGGCGTCGAACATCTGCCCGGCGAAGAAGATCCGCTGGGGTTTCTCTACCTTGCCTTCGAGCAGGCGGAACACCTGGTTGAAACGCTCGTCGGTCGATTGCTGAAACGCCGCCTGACTCAACTCGACACCGCGCAGCCGCTCAAACAGGGTGGCATTTTCGGCGAGGAAGTGGCGCATGGCGACAAACGCCCTCATGATACTGATACTGGTCTGCACCGCCACTTCGCTGCGTAGCACGCCGGACAGCATGGCTATGCCCTGCTCGGTATAGGCATAGGGGAGGTAACGCCGCCCGCCGCGGCCCTCCATGGTCTTTGAGGTTCCAATTTGGCACCTCAAAGACTCGTCCTCCTCCTTGGTCAGTTGAAAACGGAAGTCCTCGGGGAATCTGTCGGCGTTGCGTGCGGCGGCGCGGTTGAGATTCTTTGTCTCTACCTCGTATAACCGAGCGAGATCGGTGTCGAGCATGATTTGCTGCCCACGGACGGTATGGATTAGGGTCTCTATGTTTGCGGAATCGACCAGGGCTATCGGCGCGCTCGTTTCGACCGATTCGTTCTCGGCATCAAAATCGCTCATGGTTCCTCGATTCAAAGATGGGGACGCTCCTGCGTCGAAAGCATTTTATCATCCTGAGCTTTGTCGCCTGCCGGTCCAGCGGCGATGACCTCTGACGTTAGGGAGGGAGTGTGCTTCGTCGTGGCGACGTCGGCCCCAAGCCTTCCTCGCCATGACGGTGATCCGGCTCCCGTCGATGGTGATGGGCGCGCCCGCCCCGCGCTGGATCTCCAGGAGATCGGCGGCCGAGGACGCCGTGATCCGCCACTCCTCGACCCAGGCGGCGCGGCCGTCGCGCACGACCTCGCGCTCGACGAGCTTCGCGCCGGGACAGGGGCAGAGGTCCGGGTTCGGCCCGACGACGGTGAGCCTCACCGGCTCCCCGGCCGCCTGATTGGCGCGCGCCTCCTCGCCCGGGGCCTCCTGCCCGCCGCCTCCGGTTCGCAGCAGCCTCCCCATGAGATCGGCGGCTTCGCGGTCGTTCCCTCCCATCATGTGCGCGTACACGTCCATCGTCATGCTCGACACTTCGTGGCCGAGTCTCCCCTGCGCGCTCCTCGGGTCGATGCCGTTGCCGATCAGGAAGGTGGCCTGCGTGTGCCTCAGCTCGTGGAAGTCGTAGCCGACGTAGCGCCTCCGCTTGCGGCCGCCCTCCTCGGCCTCCTCCATCCTGCCGAGGCCGTGCTCGATCAAGTAGCCCCTCTGCCACGTCGAGAAGTTGTCGGGGTCGTGGAAGCCGAAGTCGCCGTCCGAGCACATCGGGGTGTTCGGGGTCTGGGAGAGGCCCTGAACCTGCATCCGCCTCACCTGCACGGCCTTCCAGGTGCGCAGGTACACCGCGCCGTCCCGTCGTCGATCGCGATCCAGCGCGACCGGCGGTTCTTGGTCTCGCGCAGCGCCTTGTTCTCGGTGTACTGGTACTTGATGAACACCCGCATGTTGTCGAAGTCCACGTAGCGCCACGTGAGGCCGAGCGCCTCGCCACGCCTCACGCTGGTCGCGAGCGCGAGCCAGATGGCGACGCGCCTGTCGTCGAGCTCGTCGCCGTGGAGCGCCTGACAGAGCGAGATCGCCTCCTCGAGCGTGAGCGGGGTCCTCTCAGCCGAGCGCGGGCGCGAGACCTCGACGTCGCGGCAGGGGTTGTGCTCGGTCAGGTGCTCCTTCACGGCGAGGTCCATCACCTGAACATGACGGCGTTGAGCTTGTGGACGCCGCGCTGCGACATGCCGTGCTCCTCGCGCGGGTCCGCGTAGACCATGTTGAGCAGCGACAGGTCGCTCACGAGCACTCCCGCGAACCACCGCTCCGCCTTCTTGAGCTCGCACTCGTCGGTCTTGTGCGTGAGCGGCGAGAGGTTCTTGAGGAGCTTGCGCTGCTCGTGCCACCTCCACCCGAGCTCGGGCGCCGTCACCTTGTCGGGGTTGGCGAACCCACTCTCCAGCTCGCGGCGGTACTCCTCGAGCGCCCGCCTCACGTCCGACTTGGTGCCGTGCACCGTCCTCTTCGGGGAGCGGATGTACTTCCTCGTGGCGGGGTCCTTACCCAGATGGTGCCTGATCCTGTGGACCTTGCCCCGCTCGATCTCCTCGATCTCGCCGCAGCCCGTGACCTTCGGCATGGCCTCCCTTTTCCCTCACGTATCCCGCGCGGCCCGTGGTGTGGAAGAGGGGCCGCGCGGCCCGGTGTCGAGGGGGCTGCTCGGAGCCCCCTTCTAGCGCGAATTGTATCAGGGGGGGGATTTGTTAGACGGGGCGAACGGAAATGGGGGAAATCGGGGGGAATCGGCAGGGCTACGCGGTTTCGCGTGGTTGTGCGAGATTTATCGAGATTGACTAAAAGCCGCAGGTCAGAGCCACAAAAGAAACACAAGCGTTATAATCGGAATAATATGCTTTACTCATCGGGAAAGGGCTCATAACCCGGAGGTCGTAGGTTCAAATCCTGCCCCCGCGACCAAGAACTTGCAGCTCGTCGGCCTAGCCGACGAGCTTTTTTGTTATTGCGGGTCAATGTTTTCGACCCAGCTCTCAACTTCCCAAACAAAATCTCAATCTGTAACATCTAGATCCGATTTGGGCGGCTAGGTGTTACAGATCGAGATATACCGGTGGGTTGGGTCGTGTTTGTCTAAATCTGTAACACGAGGGACGGATTTTGCCGAGTAACTGTTACAGATTTAGATTTTCTAGCAGGCGGGTTTGGTTTGTCTCGATCTGTAACAGATAGGGGCCAAAAGTGGGCCTAGCTGTTACAGATCTAGATTGTTGAGGATGGGCCGAGAGGAATGTCTCGATCTGTAACAGTAAGACCCGGTTTTGCCGCGTAACTGTTACAGATTGAGATAAACCGACGGGCCGCCCCGCCCATCCCCATCCACCTGCCGCTACCTGCCGTCCGCCGATTTCCGTTGCGCTGCTGTATTCCCATGCCATATCCTCTAGACAACTACGCGGCATCATCGCCGCCGCGCCTACAAGAGAGGAATGTCCATGACCGCACCTGCACCCAAGCTGCTCCAGCCCATTACGGTTGGCCCCCTTGAGCTCAAAAACCGCATTATGTTCCCGCCGCTGACCACCGGCTACGAGGAGCGCGACGGTTCCATTGGCGAGCGCAGCCTGGCTTTTTACGAGCGTCTGGCTCGTGGCGGCGTGAGCTACATCGTCATCGGCGACGTCGCTCCCGTCATGACCGCAAGCCCCACGCCCAAGCTGGCGACCGACGCTCAGATCCCCACGTTTAAGGCCCTGGCCGACGCCGTCCACAAACACGGCGCCAAGGTCGCGCTGCAGCTGTTCCACCCCGAGTACGACGTGCCCGGTGTCGGCCGCATGGTCATGGGATCCATGGCTGCCGCCAAGGCCGCGCAGGAGGCCAAGGCCGCCGGCGACGAGGAGACCTTTGCCGCCAAGATGGCCGAGTCCAACGAGATCCGCAACCAGGCCTACGCCAAGCTGCATCACGACATGCAGCACTTTGTGAACGAGGCGAGCGTAGAGCAGCTCACCCAGATTAAGGAGGCCATCGCTGCCTCGGCCGCTCGCGCACAGCAGGCCGGCATCGACGCCATCGAGGTCCACGGCGACCGCTTGGTGGGTTCGCTGTGCTCGGCCATCCTCAACCAGCGCACCGACGAGTACGGTGGTTCGTTCGAGAACCGCGTTCGCTACGCGCTGGAGGTCGTCGCTGCCATTAAGGAAGCCGCGCCGCAGCTGATGGTGGAGTACAAACTCCCCGTGATTATGGAGAACCCCGACGGCACGCCGCGCGGCAAGGGTGGCTTGCAGCCCGACGAGGCATGCGGGTTCGCCAAGCTGCTCGAGGGTGCGGGCATCGACATGATCCAGGTCGCACAGGCAAACCACACCGGCAACATGGGCGACACCATTCCGCCCATGGGCGCCATGCCCTACAACTGGACGCTGCCCGTGGCCGAGCGCGTCAAGGCCCTGGTCTCCGTGCCGGTGGCAACCGTCGGCCGCGTGGTCTCGGTCGAGGCCGGCGAGAAGATTCTGGAAGACGGCGCCGCCGACATCATCGCCTACGGCCGCTCGCTCATGTGCGACCCCGACATTGCGCTGAAGGCCGCCACGGGCGAGCCCATCCGCGAGTGCCTCAACTGCAACAAGGGTTGCGTCGACGCGATTCAAAACCGCAAGTACATCTCGTGCGTGCTCAATGCCGAGAACGGCGACGAGGCGACCATCGCCATCAAGCCGGGCGAGGGCGACAAGAAGATCGCCGTGGTGGGCGGCGGTATTGCCGGCCTGGAGGCCGCGCGCGTGGCGGCCAAGCGCGGCTACGACGTGACCGTCTACGAGGCGAGCGATCATCTGGGCGGCCAGATTGTGCTGGCGGCTGCGCCTCCGCGCAAGGACGAGATCATGCGCTCGGTCGAGTACTACGAGAAGATTCTGCCTGGCCTTGGCGTGAAGGTTGAGCTCAGCCACGTCGCTACGGCAGAGGACCTCAACGCCGCCGATGCCGCGATTGTGGCTGTGGGCGCGCACGACGTGGTCATCCCCGTTCCGGGTGCCGACTCGGACAAGGTCGTCTCGAGCTGGGACGTGCTGGCCGGCAAGGTGGAGCTTACGGGCCGCGTCGCCGTCATTGGCGGCGGCCTGGTGGGCACCGAGACTGCCGAGTACCTGCTGCAGCACGGCTGCGAGGTGGCGATCGTGGAGATGCTCGACAAGATTGCCGCGGGCGAGTCCGAGACCATTCTGCCGCTGATTATGAGCGACTTTGCCGAGCACAACGTGGAGCAGCACGTGAAGACCCGCCTGACCGCCATTACCGACGAGGGCGTGGAGGCTGTTCGCACCACCGAGGACGGCGCCGAGGAGCCGGTGAAGATCGCCTGCGATTACGTGGTGATGGCCGTGGGCTCCAAGGCCAACGCGTTTGACCTGGATGGCGTGACGGTGCCCGTGACCTACGTGGGAGACTGCTCGGGCGAGTACACCGCCGACATCGCGAGCGCCATTCGCACGGCATATCACGCGGCCAACGAGCTGTAGTTGAACATCGCGGCCAGGCGGGGCGGTAGCACGGATCCGTCTCGCCCGGCTGTGTCCCGTCGGGTGTCAACCGGTGCGGGGCCTGCAAGGGCAGCAGGTCCCGCCCTTTTTGTTTTGCTCCGGTGGATGGCAATGCGAGGTAATCATGAGGAGTGAGGACGTCTACTGCCTTGCAGATCACTCAAAATTATTGGGGGAGGGGTTAATAACTATATCCTCTATACCAAAGGACATAAAGAGATGTCAATTTTGTTGACAAGCGAATGACGATTAGCTGCGAGTCAGCTACCAGCGTAAATAATCGATAAAGAAATGTCGTAATTTGGTGCCAAATGCCCAGATAACGCCGCGTCTATTTTAATTAACTGCTTTGAGCAAACAGTAAAATGCTACTATCTAACTTGCACGTAAGAAAGCAGATTAACGGTTAAGGCTAAGAAGTGGCAGGTATGTCGGAAGCAACTAGGACTCGCACGCATGCGCCCGAGGTTAGGCAGCGCGCCGTCGAGATCCTCCAAGAGGGGGTCGGCCATCGCGCCCTCGCCGCGGAGCTTGGCATTCCCCAGGCCACGGCTCGTCAGTGGGCCCGCGCGTATGCCGTGGGCGGTGCCGACGCCGTTCTCAATGCCGGTTCGCATCATCACACCTATTCGTACGACGTAAAGCTCGCTGTGGTTAAGGACCGTCTGGAAAACGGCTTGACGGTTCGCGAGGCCATGATCAAGCACAAGATTCCCAGCGAGTCTTCGGTCAAGGCTTGGTGCCGTCAGTACCGCGAGAGCGGTGAGTCCGCACTGGTCGATAAGCCGCGCGGCCGCAAGCCACGCGTTAAAAAGGCGGAATAGCAAACGGGATGGTGCGCCCACAGGGGCGCATTTTTCTTGCCGCGCCAACTTTTTGGACCGGCGCGAGCCTGTCGGGACATCCTCCAAAGTGGCCAATAAACTGCGCGCAGTGGCCCGCGCGCCTGTCGCTGCGATAGGGGAGCGTCGCCCCGCTGCTCCAAAGCGGACGTGCCCTTACCCCGTACGCCTAAAACTCCCCAGTTGACCGAAAACCTGCCGCCGCTGCTCCTCAATTGAGCTATAACGTTAAACAATTGCAGCGTTTTTGCATGGGGGAGTGATGGTATGACGCTACTGTATTTCCTTACCCTGTTTCCGCTGGTACCGGCGCTGGGCATGCTGCTCGCGCGCGGTGACCGCGCCCGCGATGCGGTGGGGCTCATAGGTTCCGGCATTATTATGGCGGTGACAGTTGTAGTCGCCGTCATGTTTTTTGGCACGGGTCCGCAGAGCTTTGAGGTTGCCCCCGGTACCTCGCATGTGCTCTCGATCATCAGCTCCGTCATCGACGTCATCCTGTGCGCCGTCATCCTGTACAACGCGTACAAATATAGGAACGCGCTCACCACGGTGCTCGGCATAGTCCAACTGGTGGGCTCGCTCGCCTTTGCAGCCATGACGCTGCCCGCGACCGAAGCCGTCACCGCAACCCCGCTCTACCTGGACTACATGAGTGTGATCATGGTGCTCGCCGTTGGCATTGTCGGCAGCCTTATCTGCGTGTATGCCCTGGGCTACATGAAGGACTTCCAGGCCCATGACGAGCACGAGGCCGCGCTGCGCGGGCAGACCGCGCCCGACCGTCGCCCGCAGTTCCTGGCGCTCATGTTCCTGTTCCTCTCGGCCATGTTCGTCATCGTGACGAGCGACAACCTTGAGTGGCTGTTCTGCGGCTGGGAAATCACCACCGTGTGCTCGTTCCTCATGATTGGCTACACGCGCACGCCCGAGGCCATCAAAAACGCCTTCACCCAGATCATCCTCAACATGCTGGGCGGCATCGCGTTTTTGGCGGGCCTTATGTTTCTGCACGTCAACGGCATACCGCTGACCATCTCGGGCATGATCGAGCTTTCCGGCGCCGGTACCGCGCAGTCCGCACTGCTGGTGATGCCGGTCGTCCTGCTATCGCTCGCCGCCCTTACCAAGGCCGCACAGATGCCGTTCCACACTTGGCTGCTGGGCGCCATGGTTGCCCCCACGCCCACGAGCGCCCTGCTGCACTCGTCAACCATGGTCAAAGCCGGCGTGTTCCTGATGGTCAAGCTGAGCCCGCTCTATGCCATCTATCCCGTGACCGGCTTTATGGTCACGAGTGTGGGTGCCATCACGTTTTTGCTCGCTGCCCTCATGGCCATCTCGCAGAGCAACGCCAAGCGTGTGCTCGCGTACTCCACCATTTCCAACTTGGGCCTCATCAGTGCCTGCTTGGGTGTCGGCGCGCCCGAGGCCGTATGGGCGGCCATCTTCCTGATCCTGTTCCACACGGTGGCAAAGTCGTTGCTGTTCCTGTGCGTGGGCACGGCCGAGCATCATATCGGCAGCCGCAATATCGAGGACATGGACGGTATGTTCAGCCGCATGCCGCACCTGACGCGCCTGATGATGCTGGGCATCATGGGCATGTTTGTGGCGCCGTTTGGCATGCTCGTGTCCAAGTGGGGCGCCCTGGTGGCGTTCGCGCAGACCGGCAACGTGCTCATGATCATGGTTCTGGCCTTTGGCTCGGCCGCGACGTTTTACTTCTGGGGCAAGTGGCTTGCCAAGCTTTCGGGCGTCGACCCCACGGCTCAAAACGTTGAGGTCAATGTCCATAAGACCGAATGGATGGCGCTCAACACCATCGCCGCGTTGCTGATTCTGTGCTGCGTGGCGTTTCCGATTATCTCGAGCGGTCTGGTGTCGCCTTACTTGGCCATGGTGTTTGGCCGCGTGCCGTACGTTATCGGCAAGGACGCTATGTATCTGATGGTGGTTATCGTGGCGTTTATCGCCGTGGTGCTGCTGACTTCATTCCGCGTGAGCAACAAGCCGCACGTCAACGTGTACCTTTCGGGTGTGGGAACCGACAAATATCGCCATTTCCGCGGCTCGATGGGACACGAGGTGAAGGCCGAAAAGCGCAATTGGTACTCGGAGGACGCCCTTGGCGAGAAGCGTATTGGCCCCGCGGGTAGCGTCGTGTGCTGCAGCATTATCTTGTTTGCGCTGCTGTGTTGCGCGTGGATTGGGCCCGAGAGACTTGCCATGAGCGCGCCCTCGGTGCTGCGCGGCAAGTATTTTGAAGGTTCGGGCGTCGTGGGCATTTTTATTGGCACCGTGGCGTTTGCCTTGCTGGCGCCGCTTGTGGGCGGTCTGATCGACGGTCTTGACCGTAAGCTTTCGGCCCGCATGCAGGGCCGCGTGGGCCCGCGCCTGCTGCAGCCCTTCTACGACGTTGCCAAGCTCCTGCGCAAAGCCCCTGCCAGCGTAAACACCATGGACGATACCTACATGGCGTGCGCGCTCATCTTTACCGTGGTGGGCGGCGGCATCTTTGTGTCGGGTTCCAACACGCTGCTGTGCGCTTTTATGGTGACGCTCGCCGCGATCTTTGTGGTGCTGGCGTCCGCCTCGACGCAAAGTCCGTTTGCCCAGGTCGGCGCCGATCGTGAGTTGCTGCAGGTTATGAGTTACGAGCCCGCCGTTTTGCTGATGAGTGTGGGCCTGTATCTTGCCACCGACAGCTTCGATTCCATCGCCGTAACGGGGCAGTCGGCTCCCATCATCGTGTACAGCGCGCCCATTTTCCTTGCGCTGCTCGCGGTGCTCACCATCAAGCTGCGCAAGTCGCCGTTTGACCTTTCGTACTCGCATCATGCGCATCAGGAGATCGTCCAGGGCGTCGCCACCGAGATGAGCGGCGGCACGCTGGCCAAGATGACCCTTATGCACTGGTGCGAGACCGTGCTGTTTTTGATGTGGGTGGGCATGTTCTTTGTCTGGGACAACCCCGTGAGCTGGGTTGTAGCCCTGGTCGTGATGGCCGCGACGTATTTTGTCGAGGTCCTGATCGACAACACCTTCGCCCGTAGCACCTGGCGCAGCTGCGTTAAGCTCGGCTGGGGCGTGGCGCTGGTGTTTGGCCTGCTCAACCTTATGCCCATCCTCGTCGACGTATTTATTTAGGAGGCGGCATCCATGGATCATAAAATGTCGCGCTCGCCGTGGGTTATTCATTACGACGGCTCGAGCTGCAACGGATGCGATATCGAGGTGCTGGCCTCGCTCACGCCGCTGTTCGATGCGGAGCGCTTTGGCGTGGTCAACACCGGCAACCCCAAGCATGCGGATATCTTTTTGGTGACGGGGTCGGTCAATGCCCAGAACCTGCCCGTCGTGCGCCAGATCTACAACCAGATGCTCGAGCCCAAGTGCGTGGTGGCCTGCGGTATCTGCGCGTGTTCGGGCGGCGTATTCCGCGATGCCTATAACGTGATCGGCGGCGTGGACCGCGCGATTCCCGTGGACGTGTACGCGCCCGGGTGCGCCATTCGCCCCGAGACGGTGATCGATGCCATCGTGGAGGCGTGTGGCATCCTGGACCAGAAGGAGGCCGTGATGCGCGCCGGCGGCGACCCGCTTACCGTGGGCGGCGCCGCAACCTGGGACGGTGGCGTTGAGCTGGGCGAGGACGGGTTTGTGGCTGCTGCGGAGGCCGGCGACGCGACCGCCGCTGCAAGGGAGGCCGAGTAATGCAAAAGGCAATCTATACCACCGTCGGGATCGAAGAGCTCCTGTCGCATGTCCAGGCGCTTAAGGGCGTCGGCGCGCGCTTTGTGCAAATGCACGCTGAACGCAACGTCGACGACGGCTCGTATCGCTTGGTCTATACGTTTATCAACGTTCGTGCTGCTCAGGAGCATATTGCGCAGGACGGCAGCTATGCGATCGAGAACCTGGTGGTTGAGGGAATTAATCAGTACCAGGAGATTCCGTCCATCAGCTCGTACTATCCGGCAGTATTCCCGTTTGAAAACGAAGCGCACGACCTGTTTGGTCTTGCCATCACCGATATGCAGATTGACTTTAAGGGCTTTTTCTACCAGGTCTCGACTGCCGAGCCCATGAGCGTTATCACGCCCGAGGTGAAGGCCGCGCGCGAGAAAGCCATGAAGGTCCGTGCCGCTGCCGAGGCCAAGGCGCGCAAGGCCGCGGCCGAGAAGGCTGCTACTGCCACGGCCGCTGCGGGGGAGGGCACTGCGGGCGCTGGCGATGCTGCGGGCGCTGCCGTCGCTCAGCCCGCTGCGGCTGCCGGCTCCGATGCTCAGCACGATGAAACTGCTGCGAAGGCCGCGCTCAAGGCTGCCGAGATGGAGGCAAAGCCCGCCGCCATGGATCCCGAGAAAGCGGCCAAGGTCCGCGCGGCGCTTGCCGCCAAGGCCGCCAGCGACAAGCAGAAAAAGGAGGCGTAAGGTCCATGGCACATCGCTCCGTTATTCCGTTTGGCCCGCAGCACCCGGTGCTGCCCGAGCCGCTTCATCTGGACCTGGTGATCGAGGACGACCGCGTCATCGAGGCAATTCCGCAGATCGGCTTTGTGCACCGCGGGCTCGAGAAGCTCACCGAAAAGCGCGACATGCATCAGTTTGGCTACATCGCCGAGCGCATCTGCGGCATTTGCGCCGTGGGCCACAGCTACGGCTATGCCAGCGCCTGCGAGCGCATGCTCGAAATCGAGGTGCCCGACCGCGTGCAGTATATCCGCACCATTTTGCACGAGCTTTCGCGCATTCACTCGCATCTGCTGTGGCTGGGCCTGCTCGCCGATGCCTTTGGTTTCGAGGCACTGTTCTATCGTTCGTGGACCCTACGCGAGCAGATTCTTAAGATCTTTGAGAGCACCTGCGGCGGCCGCGTGATCCTTTCGATTAACGAGATCGGCGGCCTTAAACACGACATTGAGGACTCCGAACTGGCGGGCATTGTCCAGACGCTCGATGCCATGCGTCCTGACTACGAGGCCTTGGTGCATACGTTTTTGGACGACAATAGCTGCGGCGAGCGCCTGCACGGCGTGGGCGTGATCAGCAAGAAGGACGCGCTGGATCTGTCGATGGTCGGCCCGTTCGGTCGCGCCTCGGGCGTGGATTACGACGTGCGCATGTTTGGCGACGGCGCCTATGCTGATCTGGCCGCGTTTGGGCCTATCGTTGCTAGCGATGGCGACTGCTATGCCCGCTGCCAGGTGCGCTGTGCCGAGGTCACGCAGGCCATGGACATCATTAAGGAGCTTGTGGGCAAGATTCCGCACGACGGGATCGGCGGGCGCACCAAGCTTACACCGGCCGACGGCGCGCGCGGCGAGGTTGTGATTGAGCAGCCGCGCGGCGAGGCGTATTACTATGTGCGCGGCAACGGCACCAAGAATCTGGACCGTTTTCGCGTGCGCACGCCGACGTCGCAAAACCTGGCAGGTCTGACGCATGCGCTGCAGGGCGTGCTCATTGCCAACGTGCCCATGATTATCCTGACCATTGATCCCTGCATTAGCTGCACGGAAAGGTAGGCGCGGCATGAGTTTGCTGACATTTGCCAAGACGGCCTTGGGCTCTATGGTCAAGCAGCCGGTCACGGTGTGCTATCCGCAGGAGAAGCTCGCGGCGCCCAAGCGCCTGCGCGGGCACATCGTCAACGACATGGACGTGTGCATCTGCTGCGGCATGTGCGTACGCCGCTGCCCGGCGGGCGCGCTCGCGGTCGATCGCAAGGGTGGAACGTGGTCGATCGACCCGTATGCCTGCGTGGTGTGCGGTGAGTGCATCGAGAGCTGCCCCAAGCATTGCCTGACTATGGACACCGCTCGTACTCCAGTTGCGGCGAATAAGACTCCCACGGTAGAAACCAAGCCGGAGTAACGCTGGGATAGAACTGGAATAGGGGCCGGTGGGGCAATTTTGCCCCACCGGCCCCGCGCTTAAACGCGCGGTTGTGCCGTCGCGAACAAAACTATGCCGGATTACTACGATAAATCGCCCACCTCCAACCACACCGCATTTGGCAAAATCAAAACCGCAGGTAGACGGCTTGTAGTTTTGCGAAAAAATCACGCGTGGTCGGGAATCTCGTTTTTATCGTAGTAAACCGGCATAGTTTTGAAATGACACCATATTCGTAACAGCACTTGATCTCCCGTGGACAGAGGGAAACGGATCATTTTGGCCTCGCGAGGACATCCGTGTGGCCCGTTCGCCATGAAATGGGCCTATCTACTACGTTTGGGCGGTGGCCCTCAACCACGGCAAAAAATGCGAAAAGAAAACCGCAGGTAGAACGCCTGCGGTTTTCTGGAAAACGGGGGTATGGTCAAGGGTATCGAGTCAAACGTAGTAGATGGGCAGGTTTCGTGGCGAGCGGTTCCGGGTGATTCCTTGGGGACGGAGGAAAACGGATCATTTTGGTCCCGCGAGGCTTGCGGAGGCGCTCGTGCAGAGCCGCTCGGACAAAACTATGCCGGTTTACGGGGCTAAGTCACGCGCTCCCAACCATGCCGATATCCGTGAAAATAAAATCGCAGGTAGACGAGCCGTCATTTTGCAGAAAACGCGGGTATGGATGGGGGTCCTGAGTTTAGCCCCGTAAACCGGCATAGTTTTGAAATGGTATTAAATCGGTGACAGCCATTTTGCTATGCCGGGGCGGTCAGTCGTTGGGCAACTACCCTCGCAGGTAGGCGATGGCGATCTGCGTGCGGTTGCGCAGGCCCATCTTTGCAAGGATCGAGCTGATGTGGTTGCGCACGGTGCCTTCGCCCATGTAGGCGGTGGCGACGATCTCCTTGTTGTCGAGGCCGCGGGCGATGAGCTCGGCGACTTCGAACTCGCGGTCGGTTAGGCCGGCAAAGGCTGTGGGCCGGCGGGGCGCGTCGGCTTCGGTGCCCGCCCCATTAAAATCGATATCCTCGATCGCCTTGCCCTCGAGCACGCGTTTGCCATCCATAACCTGTGCCAACGCCGGCGGAATGGCGGCGACATCGGTCTTGATCAGGTAGCCGCGGGCGCCCAGTTTAAGCGCCGACACAATGTACTCGTCATCCGAGAATGTCGTCAGAAACACCACGCGCGCCGTGGGGTCGCGCTCAAGGATTTCGCGTGCCGCCGAAAGGCCGTCGCGTCCCGGCATCTGAATGTCGAGCAGCGCGATGTCGGGCGCGTGCTCGCTGTAGAGCGCGACCGCCTCGTCGCCATTGGCGCCGGTGCCCGCCACTTCGATCTGCGGCTGGGCGCCCAGGATAATCTTGAGCGAATCGACCACTAAGCGGTCGTCGTCGACAACGATGAGCCTCATCGGTCCTCATCTCCTTGCTGTTTGGGAACGGTGGCAAACACGCGCCAGCCGCCGGCGCTGGCACGCGGGCCGGCGGTGAAGGTGCCGCCAAGCGCCTCGATGCGCTCGCGCATGGAGGCGAGCCCCATGCCCTCCGCAGCGCCGCGGCCGCTTGCTTGGACCCCGCCCGCGCCATCGTCGGTAACGATGAGCTGGTAAAACGACGGATGCTCCATGCATCGTACAGTGACGGTCTGGGCGCATGCGTGGCGCATGGTATTGGAGAGCGCCTCGCGCAGGACCGCCGCAAAGCAGTTGGCGACGTTTGCGGGCGCATGCTCGGCCAAAAATTCAAGCTCAATCTGCGGGCCGCTGTCCGAACGCGCGCCTTCAACAATGCGTTCGAGCTGCACGGAAAGGTCGACGGCGTTGTCGTTGAGCGCGTGGACGCTGGTGCGCACAAGCTGGAGCGCCTCGTCAACCGTGCGTTTGACGTCGGCGAAATCGGCGGCGACGCCGGGCTCGTCGGCGTGAACCACGCGCAGGGCTTCGGCCTGCAGTGAGGCGCGCGTGAGCTGGTGCCCGACGTTATCGTGGATCTCGCGCGCGATGCGGGCGCGTTCGGCGAGCGTCGCGAGCTCGACTTCGTAGTCCTGGCGGTCGGCGAGGTCGCGGTTGCGTGCCTCGAGTGCCAGGGCGCGTTCTTGCAGCTCGTCGCGGGTACGGCGCATGCGCTGTTGCTCGCGCTCCAGCTGGGCGGTACGTAGCGATAGCAAGGTGGCAGCAACCGAAAGGATGGCGGTTAACAGCAGCGTTCGGGTGGTGAGCACGCCACCACGAAGGTCCGCGACAAGCGCGCAGACAAACACGGCGCCAATCGCCAGCGCGGGCCAGATTCGTTCACGGCGAACGCGTCGCGCGATGTCATAGAGAGCGAGAGGCGCAAACGGCACAAACGGCGGCACGAAGACAGCCGCGATGATGCAGGCGTAGCTCGCGGCCTCGCTCACACGGCGGGCGCGGTTTCCCTGTACGACCTCGGCCAGCGAGGTGGCAATAACGCCAAGGCAAAACGCCACGACCAGGCGAGCGTCCACAGCAAGACCCATGGCGGCCGCAATACAGCACGCCAGCACGATCGATTTGTCGAAAAGCCTGTTCATACGGGTATTGTACGCGAAGCCGCGCGTGGTGGAGGGACCGCCTGCGCAACCGTGACATTCCTCCCACGCGGCAAAGCGGGGACGTCGGCAGGCCGCACGGCCAAGCTCCGCACTCGTGACAAAGCTCACTGGTGCGCGCCGCTCGCTCCTGCGATGATGCAATCGTACCGGGCCGCAATCAACAGAAGGGCCGCCTCATGACAGACATCGTCCACGTCGAAAACCTCGTCAAGCGCTACGACGACCTTATCGCGCTCGACCACTTTAGCCTGAGCATCGCCCCCGGCGAGATCTTTGGCCTGCTGGGCCCCAACGGCTCGGGCAAGACCACGTCCATCAACTGCATTCTGCAGCTGCTCGCCTACGACAAAGGCACCATCGAGCTGTTCGGCGAGCCCATGACGCCCGCCCGCTACGACCTCAAGCGCCGCATCGGTGTGGTGCCGCAGCAGGTGGCGGTGTTTGACGAGCTTACGGTGCGCGAGAACATCGACTATTTCTGCAGCCTTTACGTCAACGACCGCAAGCGCCGCCGCGCGCTGGTGGACGAGGCGATCGACTTTGTCGGGCTGGGCGACTTTACCAAGTTTCGCCCCGGCAAGCTCTCGGGCGGCCTGGCGCGTCGCCTCAACATCGCCTGCGGTATCGCGCACAAGCCCGAGCTCATCTTCTTTGACGAGCCCACGGTGGCGGTCGACCCGCAGAGCCGCAACGCCATCCTGGAGGGCATCTGCCGCCTGCGCGACGAGGGCGCCACGGTGGTGTATACCAGCCATTACATGGAGGAAGTCGAGCAGATTTGCAGCCGCATCATGATCATGGACGGCGGACGTGTGCTGGCGCAGGGCACCAATGACGAGCTCAAACGCATGATTCAAATGGGCGAGCGCTTGACAGTCGAGGTCAGCGCCGTAGAGACCGCCACGGTCGAGCGGCTGCGCGCCCTCGAGCACGTGCTTTCGGTTGAGTTGTCCGGCGGCGAGCTCGTCTGCACCTGCGAAGCGAGCCCGCACAATTTGGTCGACATCCTCGACACGCTGCGCGCCGCCGATGTGGCGCTCGGCCGCGTGTGGAGCGAGCCGCCGACCCTCAACGACGTGTTCCTCGAGATCACCGGCCGCGAGCTGCGCGACTAGGGGGCAGCCATGTTCAACACCATTATCATCACGGTCAAAACGCTGCTGCGCCGGCCGAGCACGTGGGTCTGGGGCGCCCTCTTTCCCATCGCGCTTTCCACGATGTTCATGTTTATGTTTGCGAACCTGAGCTCCGACGGCACGGTCGACCCGGTGCCGGTTGCCGTCGTGGCGGACAAGGTCTGGGACGCTTCGACCTTTAAGGATGTGGCGACGTCGCTTGCCAAGGAAGGCGACGACCAGCTGCTCGAGATCCACGAGCTCGACGACGCAGCCGATGCGAACCGTGCGCTCAAGGCCGGTGAGGTCGCGGGTATCTATACGGTCGACGCTGCGGGCACGCCCAAGCTCACACTGCTATCGAGCTACGACAGCTCGCGCGCATCATCGGTGCTCACCGATCGCAGCATCCTGGAGACGGTGGCAAGCTCGTATACACAAAATGCCGAGCTCATGTCCCAGATTGCCCAGGACAACCCGGCGGCGCTCGCCGACCCCGAGGCGGTTGCGCGCGCCCTGTCGCTCGAGGGCGGCACCCGCCGCGTAAGCCTGACACGCACCACACCCGACGGCACGGTCATCTACTATTACGCGCTCTTTGGCCTGGTCGCGATGATGTCTGCCGAGTTTGCCGCCTTGAGCGTCATCGACCTGCAGCCCAATCTGTCGGGTCTTGGCGCGCGTCGCTGCGTGGGCGGTCTTTCCAAAACGGCGTCGCTGGCCGGTATCTTTGTGGGCTCGTGGCTGGTCTCCTTTGCCTCGATGGCGATCGCGATCGGCTACGTGCGTCTGGTCGTGGGCGTCGACTTTGGCGGGCGCGAGGGGCTGTGTTTGGTGGGCGGCGCCGCTTCCGCGCTTGCCGCCACGGGCTTGGGACTCTTTGTGGGCACGCTTCCCGTTAAGGGCGGCAAGGCGTCCAAGTCTGGCATCCTCACGGGCTTTGCCACTACGTGCGCCCTGTTCGCCGGCCTCTACGGCGAGCCAGCGATGGCGCTTGCCGACGACGTCGCCCGCGCCTGCCCGGCCGAGTGCTGGCTCAACCCCGTCAAGCTTATCTGCGACATGTTCAACCGCCTGTATTTCTTTGAAGACTTGGGGCCTTTTGCCGTTCGCGCGGGCGTGCTGGTCCTCATGACGCTGGTGTTTGTTGCCGCCGCCACGCTGATTTTTGGAAGGAGCCGCTATGAGCACCTTTAAGACCGCGCTTCGCATGGCGCTGGCGCACCCGTTCTACCTGCTCATCTATACGGTGTTCATTTCGCTGATGGGCGTATTCATCGCGGCATCTGTGAGCTGGAACTCGTCGCAGCTCACCGAGTACAAGCCCTACGACGCCAACGTGATCGTGGTCGACCGCGATGGCAGTGATCTTTCACTTGCGCTCACCAAGCACCTAGGTTCGCGGTTTGACCTGGTCACGGGCGTCGGCGATGACACGTACGACCTTGCGGACGCGCTCTCCAAGAGCAACAGCGCCAAGGGCAGCGCCGACTGCGTGTTCTTTATCCCGGAGGGGTTCGAGGACGACCTGGTCGCGGCTGCCCGCGCGGGGGAGTCCCTGCCCAAGCTCGATGTGACTTACGGTGCCGGTACCATGACGGCGGCGCTTTCGTCTGCCGAGGCCTCGCGCTGGATCTCGCTCGCGGGCGCTGCGGCGGCGCTTGAGCCCGCTGCTTCTAACGGCGACGTTGCCAAGGCCGCCGAACATGCGGCCGCGAAGCGTGCCAAGGTCGAGATCGAGCAGGTCAAGGTCGACTCGACTGCCGCCGCCACGCTCGAGTCGTACTTCAACTTTGGCGCGTACGCGATCATTTCGTCGGTCATCGTGTCGGTGGGCTTGGTGTTTTCGGGCATGAACGAGCCCGAGCGCGTGCGTCGTATGGATGCCGGTCCAATTTCCGAGCGCCGGCGTTCGCTTGCCGTGTTTGCGGCCGCCGCCGTGCTCACCGTCTGCATTTGGTTTGTGTCGAGCATGATGGGCGTCGTGGGCTTTGCCGGCGCGGTTGCCGAGGTCGGCGTGGGCCGCGTGTGCCTGGCGCTGGCGGCAACGTTTGCCCTAGCGCTGACGCCGCTGGCCGTTGGCTTTATGCTGTCGAGTCTGGGTGCACGTGAGGAGCTGCTCAACGGTGTGGGCAACCTGCTTGGCATGCTCATGACGTTTTTGGGCGGCGCCTGGATGCCGCTGTCGCTCATGGGTTCGGCCGTGCAGACCGTGGCGCACTTTGTGCCGACATATTGGGTGAACGACGCGATCGGCAAGGCGCTCGCCGCGGACCTGACGTCCACCGTGCTGGGCGACATCGCCTGCGACCTGGGCGTCACCGTGCTCTTCGCCGTGGCCATTGCCGCCGCAGGCCTCGCGCTCTCGCGCACCAAATCCCGCGCCTAGCCACCTAGTCATCGTACTCATTGGGGACAGACTTAAACGACTAGTCATTGGGGACAGTCTTTGCCGAACCGCCGGGTTGCCAAGGACTGTCCTCAGCTGCCGGCAGAAAGGGAACGTCCCTAACTGGCGGGTGGCGAAAGAGTGTCCCCAACAGCTAGTCATTTTAGAACGTCCCCAATGACTAGTCTGAAATAAAATCCAGGCCTCGCCCAAAAATAGTTCGCCAAGGTTTACTATTATGTTCATAAAGTAGTACAAGGCTAACAATGGGGGATATCATGGCAACGCGGGAGGCCTACGTCCAGGTTAAGGATCTCAAAAAGCACTACGGCGATGGAGATGCACGCCTGACGGTGCTCGACGGCATCGACACGTCCATCAACCGCGGAGAGATCTGCGTCATGCTGGGGCCTTCGGGTTCGGGCAAGTCGACGTTTCTTAACCTGATCGGCGGCCTGGAGGATGCCGACGGCGGCTCCATCATGGTGGACGGCTGCGACCTCACGGTGCTCAAGCCTACCGACCTGGGCGAGTATCGCCGCCGTGAGCTGGGTTTTGTCTTCCAGTTCTACAACCTGGTGCCCGATCTCACCATCAAGGAGAACATCGAGGTCACGGCGCACCTGTCCAAAAACCCGCTCAATGTCGACGACCTGCTGCGTTCGCTGGGCCTCTACGAGCACCGCAACAAGTTCCCGCGCCAGGTCTCGGGCGGCCAGCAGCAGCGCTGTGCCATCGGCCGTGCGCTCGTCAAAAACCCGGGCCTGCTGCTGTGCGACGAGCCCACCGGCGCGCTTGACTACAAGACGTCCAAGGAAATCCTGCAGCTCATGGAGGATGTCAACCGCACCTACGGCTGCACCATCATCATTGTCACCCACAATGCCGCCATCGCGCACATGGCCAATCGCGTGCTGCGCCTGCGCGACGGGCACATCGTCGAGGATGAGCTCAACGAGTCGCCCGTTGCGGCCGCCGAGCTCGATTGGTAGGCGGCGCCATGACACCTCTCGCAAAACGTCTCCCGCGCGAGCTGCGCCGCAATATCGGCAAGTACCTGGGCATCTTTCTTCTTATGTGCGGAAGCATCGCCCTTACCTCGGGCTTTTTGCTCGCGGCCCACTCCATCGGTTGCCTTATCGACGACATGCGCGATGCGTACACGATTGAGGACGGCCGCGTGACCACCTCCTTCGAGGCCACCAAAGACCAGCTCAAGGCTGCCGAGGACGCGGCCGGCGATGTCGGCGGCGTCACGCTCTACAAGAATTTCTCCATCGACGCCATCATCAAAAAGACCGCCGGCGACGACGGCACCAAGCGCACGCTGCGCACCTATGCGCACCGCACCAAGGTCGATATCGCGTCCTACTGTGAGGGCAAGGAGCCCAAAACGGACGATGAGGTGGCAATCGACCGTGTCTTCGCCACCAACAACGACCTCGCCGTGGGCGATAAGGTTGAGCTTGAGGGGCGCACCTACATCATCTGCGGCATCATGACCCAGCCCGACAGTCAGGCGCTGTTTCTCAACAATTCGGACTTTACGGTGAACACCATCACGTACGGCGTGGCCGAGGTCACCGATGGCGGCTTTGCCGCGCTCGAAGATGCCGGCGGCGCGCCCGCCTACACCTACTCCTTCACCTTTACCGATCGCGACCTCCCCACCGCGGACCGCATCGATGCGGAGCAGGATATGGTTGAGGCACTGACCGACGTCGATGCGCGCGTGGACGATCTGATCGACGCCGATTCCAATCAAGGCATTGGCTATGCGCGCGATGACGTGGACGGCGACTCTATGATGTGGATGACGCTGCTCGACATCATCATCGTGATCATGGCGTTCGTCTTTGTGGTCCTTACCGACGCCACCATCGAGGAGGAGAGCGCCATCATCGGCACGCTGCTCGCCAGCGGCTATCGCCGCCGCGAGATCGTGCTGCACTACCTCGCGCTTCCCGCCATCGTGGGCGTGCTCGCGGCGCTTTTGGGCACCGCGCTCGGCGTCGCGTTCTTTACCGAGCCCATGCGCGGCCTCTATTACGGTTCGTATAGCCTGCCTCCCTTCCAGGTGTACTGGAGCTGGGAGATCTTTGTGAAGTGCGCCGTGGTCCCCGCCGCCGCGCTCATCCTTATCACGCTGGTGGGTCTGCTCCGCAAAATGGGCAAGACGCCGCTGCAGTTCCTTCGCCACGAGGCGAGCGGCAAATCGGGCACCAAGCGCGGTCTGCAGCTGCCGGAGCGCATGGGCTTTGTCTCCCGCTTCCGCCTGCGCGTCTTCCTGCGCAACCTGGGCAACTTCGCCACGCTCTTCGTGGGCATCGCGTTTGGGTCGCTGCTTTTGCTCTTTGGTCTGGCGATCCTGCCCACGATGACGCACTATGCGGACAACCTCGAGACGAGCCTGGTCGCCGAGCATCAGTACACACTCAAGGCGCCGCTGGAGCTCGAGGGCACTGCCGAGGAGCGCGAGCAGTGGTCGGCACTCGAGCGCTTGCAGTCGGTTGACGGCGCGCTGCTTTCTGCCGCCCAGGATGCCGATGACGAGCTTGACGGCGCGGCCGATGCGGCGCAGACGGCAGCCGATGCCGCGACCGCATCTCCGTCTGCCGAGAGCCTGACCGCAGCGCAGGATGCGCTTGCCAAGGTCCAGGACAAGAAGGATGCGCTCTACGCGCGCCTTGACGATCTTGCCGACGCCCTCGGCTGCAACCGCGATGAGGCCATCGATCTGATCGACAAGGCCTCTAAGATCGACACTGACAACGACGATATCCACCCGGTCAATACGACCGACAACGGCGCGGGCGCAATCGCGCAGGCCGAGAAATATGCCGTTTACCAGCTGCAATACGACCGCGGCGATGGTAATGGCGAGGAGACGATTTCCGTCTACGGCATTTCATCTCATTCGCGCTATTGGAAAGACCTCAACGTCGGCGACGGGCGCGTCGTCTTTGGCGGCGGTCTGCTCGATAAGTTTGGCTGGAGCGAGGGCCAGAAGGTCGAGCTTCGCGACAAGTACGAGGCTCGGGATTATTCTCTTAAGTACGCGGGCAAGGACTGTGCCTGGGGCTCCAAGTCGGACATGAATATCTATATGAGTATCGATGACTTTAACGAGCTGTTCGACAACGATGCCGCCTACTTTAACGGCTATGTGAGCGACGAGAAGCTCGACCTCGACGCGCGCTACTTTGCCGGCGACACCACGCCCGACGACATGCGCGCCGTGGGCGACCAGTTCATCGGCATGATGAGCAAAATGATCGGCATGATGGTCGGGCTCGCGGTGTTTATCTTCCTGCTGTTTATGTACCTGCTGACCAAGGCGGTGATCGACCACAGCGCCCGTTCGATTAGCTATATGAAAGTCTTTGGCTATCGAGATAGCGAGATCTCGCATCTGTACATCCGCTCGATCACGCTGTGCGTGGCGGCGTCGCTCGTGCTGAGCCTGCCGGTCATTATTGGCTCGCTCACGGCCATCTTCCGCTCGATGCTGCTCGCCTACAACGGCAATATCGAGATCTACGTGCCCGCTTGGTCCATGGCTGCATGCGTCGGCATTGGCTTTGCGACCTACCTGGTCGTGGCGCTGCTACACACGCGCTCTATCAAGCGCGTCAGCCTGGCCGAGGCGCTGAAGGTGCAGGAGTAGTCATTTAAGTCTGTCCCCAATGACTAGGTGCCGTACTTGACTTTAACTCTGCTTTAACTGGTACCATCCTCTATGTCTGTAACGCCATATAGACCGAGGGGATAGATCTATGACCGCAACTGCACCCGCAGCACCCGCTAAGGTGTACTTTACCAACCTGCGCACGCATGCTCGCGAGAGCCAGCTCGACAAGCTCAAGCGCCTCATCCGTCACGCCGGTATCGAGCAGATCGACTTTGAGAACAAGTTCGTCGCCATCAAGATTCACTTTGGCGAGTTGGGTAACCTGAGCTTTTTGCGCCCCAACTACGCCCGCGCCGTCGCGGATGTCGTGAAGGAGCTGGGCGGCAAGCCCTTCCTCACCGACTGCAATACGCTCTACGTCGGTAGCCGCAAAAACGCGCTCGAGCACATCGACACCGCCTACCAGAACGGCTTTACCCCGTATGCCACGGGTTGCCAGATCATCATCGCCGACGGCCTCAAGGGCACCGACGAGGCGCTCGTCCCGGTCGAGGGCGGCGAGTACGTGCGCGAGGCCAAGATCGGTCAGGCACTCATGGACGCCGACATTGTGATCAGCCTCACCCACTTTAAGGGTCATGAGCAGGCCGGCTTTGGCGGTGCCATGAAGAACCTGGGCATGGGAGGCGGCAGCCGTGCCGGCAAGATGGAGCAGCATGCCGCCGGCAAACCGAACGTCGCGACCGAGCACTGCATTGGCTGCCGTGCCTGCGAGAGGATCTGCGCGCACAACGCTATCTCGTTTGACGACACCCGCGAGCGCGAGCTTGCCAGCGGCGCTACTCGCACGGTGCACGTGGCCGCCATCGACCATGATCGCTGCGTGGGCTGCGGACGCTGCATTGCGGCGTGCAACCAGGACTGCATCAAGCCCGACTATGATGCCGCGGCCGACGTACTCAACTACAAGATCGCCGAGTACACCAAAGCCGTCGTCGACGGCCGCCCGAGCTTCCACATCTCGCTTGCCATGGATATCAGCCCCAACTGCGACTGCCATCCCGAAAACGACACGCCTATCGTCAACGATATCGGCATGTTCGCGAGCTTCGACCCGGTCGCCATCGACCAGGCCTGTGCCGATGCCGTCCTGGCATCCGAGCCGCTGCCCAACACCGAGCTTACCGACAGCGCGGCCAAGATGGAGCACAACCACGAGCATCTGGAGGGCGAGCAGGCCAAGGATCCCTTCTGCATCACGCATCCCGACACCGACTGGCGCGCGTGCATCGCGCATGCCGAGAAGATCGGCCTGGGCACGAGCAAGTACGAGCTCATCGAGGTCAAATAGCACCTAGTTATTGGACATATCAAGCGCATTCGTGGCTTAATTCAAGCAAAATCCGCCCGCGAGCACAGCGCTCGCGGGCGGATTTTCGGAAGTGCTAGGGGTCAGATAGACCAGTAAACCGTACTATTTGCCTAAAAATACTCGTCGAGGAAGTCGTCGACCGTGTTCCAGTAGAGCTCGGGGTTAACTTGCGCACTCTTGGCGTGGGTGGCGCCATGGATGGTGAGCTTTTGCTTGACCTTGCTGGCGCACGCGTCGTAGTTTTGGTCGAGCATGTCGTACGGCACAAAGGTGTCCTGGTCGCCGTGGATAAACAGCATGGGAACCGTCGCGTGTTTGAGTTGCTCCACACTGCTCGCCTTATGAAAGTCGTAGCCCGCGCGCACGTTGCACACCAAGTTTGCTACATCGAGCAAGGGAAAGCTGGGCAGCCCGAACACGTCCTTGAGCTGCAGAGAAAACTCGTCCCAAACACTCGTATAACCACAGTCCTCGATAATGCATTTCACGTTTGCGGGCAGAGATTCCCCCGCGACGTCCATGGCGGTTGCCGCACCCATCGACTCGCCAAAGACCAGGATGCGCGCCTCGGGGTCAGCCTGAACGATCCGCCCAATCCATGCAACGACATCGAGCCGCTCGGGCCAACCCATGCCGATATAGTCGCCGCCGGAGCGCTCGTGGGCGCGGGCGGCGGGTGCGAGTACGTTCATGCCGCGGTCGTGGAATCGTTTGACGTATCGGGCCATGCCGATGGGCTCATCGGTGTATCCGTGTAGGCAGATAGCGTAATTGTGCGTGCTCTCTGGGGCGGCAAAATACCAAGCGGCAAGTTCGGTTCCGTCATCTGCGGTGAGGCTGCTGCTCTCGCGGTTCTCTTTAAACCATGCCCGCGCCTCGGTTCCCTCGGCATCCAGCTGCTCACTTTCTTTGTCGTCCTTGCCGTCCTGCATCATCTTCATGGTGTATGGCGCGCGGGGATTCAGCGCGAAGTCAAACAGAAAGTTGCCGGCAAATCCGAGCAGCGCAATGACAACCACCAGTGCAACGATGCCGGCTATCTTGAGCTTTCGATGGGAATGTGCGTTTTGAGCCATGCGGTATTCTCCTATAAGATGTTAATGCATCAACATTTAATGCAAGCGCATTATGGACGTTCGCCGTTGATGCGTCAACAGGCAAAGAATGGGTAAACAAAGGGTCACGTATGGTGCAAATTTCGCACGCACCCAGACGCTTTGATATAGTGTTGAGAACTCTTTACGTTGGAGGATGTAACCGGCATGTCCGATTCGAGCGACAGTTCCAAGCCGCGACCCAAGGCCGCGGCCGTTCCGCACTACACGGTGGGCGAGGAGATCATGAACTCCGTCACCCATGGTGTCGGCTGTCTGCTGGGTATCGCGGGCCTGGTGCTCCTGATCGTATTCGCTGCCCTGCGCGGCGGTGGCCCGGCCCACATGGCCGCGGCAATTGTCTATGGCGTCAGCATCATCCTCGAGTACCTAGCCTCCACGCTCTACCATGCGATTCAACCCGCGCGCGCCAAGCGCGTGTTCCGCATCATCGACCACAGCTGCATCTACCTGCTCATAGCCGGCAGCTATACGCCGTTTTGCCTCATCACGCTCGCAAACGACGGCGGCGCTGCGCTGTTCTTCGCCGTATGGGCCATCGCCATTATCGGCATTGCCCTCGAGTGCTTTATGCGCGAGCGCCAGCCGCACTGGGTAAGCGGCCTGGTCTATCTGCTGATGGGCTGGCTCGTTGTCTTTAAACTGCCCGCACTCGTGGCGCTGCTGAACCCCGTGGCGCTTGCCCTGCTCGCCGTCGGCGGCGTGTGCTACACCGTGGGCGTGCCGTTCTATATCGCCAAAAACGTGCGCTATCTGCACAGTGTTTTCCACTTGTGGGTGCTCGCCGGCAGCATCTTCCAGTTCATGGCGGTGATTCTCTTCGTAATCTAGCGACCGCGCCTGCGCGCCCGCGTCCTCGTTTGGGCGCCGGTGCAATTGCCGTATCCGTCATCAACGTTTTGACCTGACGTCCCGAATCTTGGAGGTTCGAGAAACTCCCGATGGACATAACCATCTCCCTTATCACTACCCTCGTTTTGACCCTCATCAACGGCTACTTCTCTATGTCCGAGATGGCGCTCACCACGGCCAAGCGCGCCGTGCTGGAGCATGAGGCCGAGGAAGGCGACAAGCGCGCCGAGCGTGCCATTAAGCTGGCCGCCGACTCCGACCAGCTGCTCGCCACCATCCAGGTCGCCATCACGCTCGTGGGCTTCGCCTCGTCCGCCGTCGCCTCGACGAGCCTGTCCGACCCGCTTGCCACGTGGCTCATAAGCTTTGGCATCGCGCCGCTTTCCGCCATCGCGCGCGGCCTGGCGCCGGTCATCATCACCGTCGCCGTCGCCTTTGTGTCCATCGTGATCGGCGAGCTCGTGCCCAAGCGCATCGGCCTCGCTAACGCCGAGGGCGTATCCAAGCAGGTTGTGGGGCCGCTCTCCGTGTTCCAAAAGATCGCCCGCCCGCTCGTGTGGCTGACCGGCGCCTGCTCCGATGGCCTGGCCCGCATCCTGCGCATCAAGAGCGCCGACGACCGCCAAAACGTCTCGGAGGAAGAGATCAAGTACATGGTCTCGGAGCAGGACGACCTGCTCGACGAGGAAAAGCGCATGATCCACGAGATCTTCGACCTGGGCGACACTGTTGCCCGCGAGGTCATGGTCCCGCGCGTGGACACCACCATGTGCGAGGACGACGAGACGGTCGCCGACGTGCTGTCCACCATGCGCCAGACCGGCTTCAGCCGCATCCCCGTCTATCACGAGGACCCCGACAATGTCGCGGGCATTGCGCACATCAAGGACCTGATCCAGCCCGCGCTCGACGGCAAGGGCGACCAGCCCATCGCCGGCTTTTTGCGCGACGCCACCTTTGTGCCCGATACCAAGGACATCCTGCCGCTGCTGTCCGAGATGCAGACCTCGCACGACCAGATCGTGGTCGTCGTGGACGAGTACGGCGGCACGGCCGGCATCATCACCATCGAGGACATCGTCGAGGAGATCGTCGGCGAAATCGAGGACGAGTTCGACCCCGACAACAAGTACCTCACGCGTCTTTCGCGTCGCGAGTGGCTCGTCGATGGGCGTTTTTCGTGCGATGACGCGATTGAGCTTGGTTGGCCGCTCGAGGAAAGCGATGATTATGAGACCATCGCCGGCTGGATTTTGGAGCTTTGCGACTCGGTGCCCGACATCGGAGAGGTGTTTGAGGTCGCAGGGTACAAGTTCAAGGTACAGTCGATGCGTGGCCAGCGCATCTCGCTCATTCGCGTGATCGCTCCGGCCGAAACCGATAAGAAGGATTCCGAGTCTTCGGCAGAGAAGCCGGCGGCGTCGGGTGCGGGCTCTGTGGATCCGCACGATGGCGACGAGTAGGGCAAGGACGAGTAGGGGAGAGTTATGGCAGGCCTGTTCAACATCCTTAAGGTCACCGTCAGCGAGGACAAGATTTGCGCGCACGTGCTGGTGAACCCCGGTATGCCGCTCATGACCTCGGAGGATATCGAGGCCACGGCGCGCGTGTACTACCTGGTGCCCGCGATTGCCAAGCATCTGTGCCTGGGCGATTCCGGTCGCGAGTTCCAGGACTGCATGGGCCAGACCGAGCTCTGCCACCTGCTGGAGCACGTGACGGTCGAGCTCATGAACGAGACCGGTCTTGCCGGCAGCATTTCGTGCGGTCGCACGCGCGTGAGCGAGCATGACGAGCGTGTCTTTGAGGTTGAGCTTTCGTGTCCCGATGACGCGTTGGCCATCGGCGCGCTGTCGTCGGCGACCTTTATGATGGATTGGGCGTACCTGCACGCCGACCAGCCTGCCCCTGACGTGGAAGGCACGGTCGCGGGCCTGCGCAACCTGGTGCTGGGCATGCGCGCCGAGGCCGAGGGCAAGGATCCTCACGAGGCCGTCGCCGCTGCGAACGGCGAAGATGCTGCCGAGGACGAGGGCGCTGACGAGGGCGATGCGCCGGCCGACACCGAGCCCGTTGCCGATGCGACCGCCGAGCCCGTTCCCACCGAGCCCCAGGGCGTCCCCAACTTTGACGACGAGCCCCAGGTGGCGATTGATACCGAGGGCGCGGTTGCCGAGAACCACGAGGCCTCCGCTGCCGTCTTTGGCGGTGCGGCGACGGTTCCGGCAGGGCCTGCGCATGAGGGCGGCCTGCCGCTCGTGGACGGCGCCGGCGAGGACCCGGGTGCCACGGTGGCCATGCCGGCTATGCCTCAGGAGTAGGCCTACACGTTTATCACCATCACGTACCTGCGCCTTTGCCGTACGCAGATGAGCGGAGCGGCAAGTGATGCGCTGCGGGTATAATGGACAGCATTCAAACGGTGGGCACCGACGTGCCCGCAGGAGAGGAATGATCATGGGTAAGACTTTCAGCTTTGTCTCCGGCGCACTTTTTGGTGCCGCTGCCGGCGCTATTGTCGGCGTTGCTCTGGCCCCGCGCTCGGGCGCCGAGACCCGCGCCATGGCTGCCGATATCGCCAACGACGCCTGGGACAATATGCGCGACACCTACGAGCACAGCGCCGAGGAGGCCCGTGCTGCGGTGAATGACTTTGGCCCGATGGTCGACGCCAAGACCGACGACCTGCGCGCCAAGGTCGACCTGGCCCGCGAGCGCATGGACCAGCTGCGCGAGCAGCTCAACGACGCCATTTCGGGCGGCAACGTGACGCCTGCCGCCGACGTCGTGGTCGAGAACGCCGTCGAGGCTGATACCGAGGCTGCGGAGCCCTCGACCGAGGCATAATGCGCGCCGGGGATTTTGTCGGCGCCAAGATCTATCGCAAGCCTACCGAGGACAAGCGCACCAAAAAGGACGGCACGCCGCGCAGCCCTAAAAAGCTCGGAAAGATTCACTTTCCGGTCTTTACCCCGGGCGGTACGCGCGTGGTCGGCTTTATGGTCCGCCAGTCCGATATCGCGGGCATGATCGAGCGTCCCGACCGATTCGTAGCGCTCGACGCCATTGGTGTCTACGAGGGCGCCATTGCGGTCGATGACGTCAAGGACACGTACGATGCCGCCGCTGCCAAGCGCCTCGACATCAACCTGGACGATTGCATCATCTGGGTCGGTATGGACGTGCGCACGGAATCGGGCGACGTCGTGGGCTATTGCTCGGACGTTGAGTTCAAGCCACGCTCGGGCATCGTGCAGGCATTCTATGTGACCGCCGGTGCTGCTTCGAGTATTTTGGTTGGTGACACGCAGGTGCCGCCGACGATGCTGCGCGGCTACGAGAACGGCGCGATGGTCGTCTCGGACGAGGTCAAGTCGCTCGGGTATTCGGGCGGTGCGGCTGCCAAGGCCGCCGAGGCCAGCGTCGTGGTGGGCGACAAGGTCAAAAAGGGCGCCAAGGTGCTCGACGACAAGGGATCGGTTGCCGTGGACAAGGGCAGTCGCGCACTGGGCAAGCAGCTCGGCAAGACGCGCGGCATGTTCAAGGCCTTTAAGGACGAATACCAAAAGGCGAGCGGAGGCTCGTCAAAAGCTACAAAATAGCGACGTACCAAATGATGGGAGGCAAGCCGGAGACCTGTTGCTCCGGCTTGCTGTGTTTATGGGGGAGGGCACATGCGCCAAAACGGATCCAACTTAAACGGGCGTTCGGGTGCGCGTCCGACGGCGCGCCGCGATCTGGGGCAGCTGCCCAGCGGTCAGCGCAAGCGTCACCGTAAGCCCGGCGCGATGTACCTCAACCATAGCCGTGGGTTTAGCGATCGCAGTGCGCGCATCGGCAACAGCCGTACGCCCCGTCGTTCGTCTCGCCTGCCCTACGCGCTCATCGCCGTGGGTTGCGCGCTCGTGCTGTTTATCGCTGCCGTCGTGGGCTACGTCAACCGCAGCGTGGACGTGGAGCTCAACGGCCAGAAGACCGCGGTGCGCGTGGGCTCTACGCTACAAAACCTCATCGACGACCAGGAGTTGACTGACACCTACGACGCAGGCGACCTGCTGGCCGTCGATGACAGCGTGCTCAAGCGCCATGGGGGCGAAAAGCTGTCGGTGAAGGTCGACGGCAAGCGCGTGAAGCAGGGCAAATGGGATAGCCGCGAACTCGAGGGCGGCGAGAAGGTGACGGTCAAGGATGGCCGTAACACTTACGAGAAGCACGAGGTTCAGGCTACGGTTATCGAGCCCAAGCTCAAGGTCGAGGGCACGGGCGCTATCGAGTATGTGCAGACATGGGGTGTCCAGGGCCGATCCGAGGTGTGGGTTGGTGAGCAGTCAGGCAAGACGCAAGACCGCGGCGAGGTTGTGCCCGCCACCGATTGCGTTGTTGCGTGCGCCAGCGTGGCGCCCAAGGGCAACAAAAAGTACGTGGCACTGACGTTTGACGAGGGTCCGAGCGGCGCCACCAAACAGATCTTGCAGGTGCTCAAGGAAAAGGGCGTCACCGCGACGTTCTTCCTTTCGGGCGATGCGGCCGAGGCCTCGCCTGCCACGGCCAAGGCGATTGTCGACGCCGGGTGCGAGATCGGATCCAACAGCTACAGCGACGATTCGCTCAAGGGTCAGGACCGTGAGGCGGTACGCGAACAGATCACGAAAGGCACCGATGCGATTAAGTCGGCGACCGGCGTGAAGACGATGCTGCTGCGTGCTCCCTACGCTGCCTTTGACGAGCAAAACTGGATTGATGCGATGGACCTGGTCTCCGCCGTGGTCTCGTGGAATATTGACTCGGGCGACTGGCTGCTCAACGGTGCCGACGAGCAGGTCTCGACGGTGCTCGATTCGGTGGCGCCGGGCAATATCGTGCTGCTCACCGATAGAGACGAATGCGCCGAGCAGACGCTCGAGGCGCTGCCGCAGATTATCGATGGCCTTGTCGCCGACGGCTACAAGATCGTGACGCTCAGCGACCTGGTCAAGACGGACACGTCGCTGAGCAAAAAGCTCACCTCGCCGACGAAGGTCACCATGCCCAAGGACGCCGTGTTCCCCCAGCTTGCCGAGGACGACGACACCACGGAGTAGTCATTGGGTAGTCATTTAAGAACGTCCCCAATGACTATGTCACGGATGCGTCAGTGTTTGGTATGCCTGCAATGTGCAGCGCATAAATTCGATGCCGCAGGGCGATGCTGATGCTATAGTTACTGCGGTTAATGAGGGTCAAGAGAAAGGTTACAGGTGAAATCCAAACCTCGACCATACAGTCGATGACCCCATGCAGGTGCTTTTTGCGCATGCACGGGGTGTAAGCGTCGAGCGGCGTGCCGCCCGCGCATGCGTATACATATCCAGAAGCCCCCGGACGCCGCACGCGCGGCCGCGTTCGGAGGAATAATGATGGGGAGCACCATTGAATTATCTGAGTGAGATGCTCAAATTGCCGGTCTTGGACGTCGATGGCGAAAAGCTCGGCGTGGTCAACGATTTTGGTATTGCTACCGGCGAAGTTTTTCCACACGTGACGTCGCTCGCGTTCCGCGGTCCCGGCAAGACGCCGTTTATGATCAGCTGGCGCAAATGGGTCGACCGTATCGACGAGACGGGTGTACACCTTAAGACGTCGGCCACCGAAATCCGTTTTTCGTACCTGCAGCCGACCGAACTCTTGCTTGCCCGCGACGTGCTCAACAAGCAGATTGTCGACACGCAGGGCATGAAGGTCGTGCGCGTAAACGACATCAAGTTTTCCATGTCGGGCGAAAATCAGCTGCGCCTGCTGGGCGCCGAAGTGGGCGCCCGCGGTCTGCTACGCGCGATCAGCCCCGCACTCGAGCATATCGTCGAGGGCTTTATGAAGCACCTGGGCAAGCCGCTCAGTGAGGACATCATCGCTTGGTCCTACATGGACCTGCTCGATCGTTCGACCAAGAACATTCAACTCTCGGTGTCGCACAAGACGCTTGGCGAGCTGCATCCTGCCGACATCGCCGACATTATCGAGCAGCTCGACCCGCGCCTACGTGCGCAGGTGTTTGCGCAGCTCGATACTGCCCAGGCCGCCGAGGCCATCTCGGAGTTCGATGATGACGAGCTCATGACCGAGATGCTCGAGGGCCTGTCCGATACGGACGCATCGTCGATGCTGGCCATGATGGACCCGGACGACGCCGCCGACCTGATCGACGAGCTCGATTACGAGAAGGCCGAGAAGCTCCTGCGCCTGATGGGCGTCAAGGAGGAGAAGGCGATTCGTAACCTGCTGGGCTATGAGGACAACACCGCCGGCCGCATCATGACCTCGGAGTTTGTCTCGCTGCCCGCCACGGCGACGGTCGGCGATGCCATCGAGGCGATTCGCAAACTCGATGAGGACTTCGAGAGTGTCTATTACGTCTATACCGAGGATCCGAGCGGCATGCTCACCGGCGTGCTCTCGCTGCGCACGTTGATCGTGGCCGACCGCGATGCCACGCTGGGCCAGCTCGCCTATCGCGACCTGGTCTACGTGTCGCCCGACGAGGACCAGGAAGACGTGACGGACGAGATGACCAAGTACGACCTGGTTGCCATCCCTGTCTGCGACGAGAACCGTCATATCCTGGGCATCGTGACCTTCGACGACGCCATGGACGTTATCGCCGAGGAGCATCAGGAGGACCTGCAGATCGCCGGTGTCGGCTCGGGCGATAGCGCGTCGGACGACTCGACGAACGTGCTCAGCTGGTTCGTGCATCGTCAGTACTGGGTCGTCGTGTGGGGCATCGCCTCGTGCATTATGGCGACGGTGCTGGGGACGGCGCTGGGCTCCGCGCATCTGGTGGTGTTCCCCATGTGCGCCATGCCGCTCGTGCTGCTGGCGGCCTCGCGCATGGTGTCGTTCGTCAAGAACTACTTCCTCGAGTACGACGGTCACGACGACGAGCCCAAGCCGTATCTGGGGTTCTTCTTCCAGAGCACGGGCATGGGCCTGATTCTGTCACTCGTGACCTACCTGTGCGCCCAGCTGGTGCGCACCGCCGCGTTCCCCGATGCGCCCATGTTTGAGGAGCAACTCTTTACCGGGTCCTTTAATATCGCTGCCATCATTTGCCTGGTTGGCAACATGAGCGCCGTGATTTACCTGATGGTGCTGTTCTGGCGTGACGAGCATGACCTCAACACGTCGGGCACCGCCATGAACGTTATTGCCGTCATGATCTCGTGCGTAGCGTACTGCGCCGCTGCGGTGCTGCTCACCATGTCGGTCATTGGTTAGGTGGTCGCGTGCAAAATACCAAGCAAAAGTCGGGCACCAAGCAAAAGTTGACCATCGCGGCCATCTTTGGCGCTATGGGTCCCGGTCTGCTGGCGGCGCTTTCGGGCAATGACGCCGGCGGCATTGCAACGTATTCCAGCGCGGGCGCCAGCTATGGCTACAAGATGCTCTGGATGCTTCCCGTCATGACTGTGCTGCTCATCGTGACGCAGGAGACCGCGGCGCGCTGCGGCTGCGTCACGGGCAAGGGCCTGGCATCGCTCATTCGCGAGCGCTTTGGCGTGCGCAAGAGTGTACTTGCTATGGCGGCGCTGTTGATCGCCAACACAGCCGTGACCATTTCGGAGTTTGCGGGTATTGCGAGCGGCCTTGCCCTCTTTGGCGTGCCGGCGAGCATCTCGGTGCCGTTGGTGGCGCTGCTGGTGTGGATGCTTACCATGTCGGGTAGTTTCCAGCGCATCGAGAAGATTCTGCTGCTGGTGAGCTGCGTGTTCGTGACCTATATTGTCGCCGCGTTCATGGCTGGCCCCAACTGGGGTGAGGTCGCGGTCGACCTGGTCGTGCCTAACATTCAAAATGACCCCAGCTACGTGTCGCT
Organism: uncultured Collinsella sp.; assembly: GCA_958407995.1. Classification (GTDB taxonomy): domain Bacteria; phylum Actinomycetota; class Coriobacteriia; order Coriobacteriales; family Coriobacteriaceae; genus Collinsella. The sequence continues at coordinate 1,126 of CATYJU010000007.1, read as the reverse complement.
CGTGGTCGCAACGATCGGTACCACCATCGCGCCGTGGATGATTTTCTTGGCGCAGAACAACGTGGTCGATAAGAACGCGGGCGAGGACGATATCGTGCTGCAGCGCATCGATACTGTGAGCGGCTCGCTTGCCGCCGATATCATTGCCGGCTTTATTATCATCACGACCGGTACGGTGTTGTTCCCGGCGGGTATTCAGATTAGCGATGCCGCCGATGCTGCCCGCGCGCTGGAGCCTATTGCGGGTCAGTGGTCCACGGTACTGTTTGCCTCGGGCCTGGTCGCGGCGAGCTTCTTGGCCGCCTGCGTGCTGCCGGGCGTTACGTCGAGCGCTATCTGCGAGGCATTTGGCTGGGAGCGCGGTGCCGACCGCAGCTGGGACGAGGCCCCGGTTTACCGCGGCATCATTACGGCCATCATCGGTATCTCTGCCGTGCTGGTGCTTATGCCCGGCGTCGATCTGTTCCAGATTATGATGACCTCGCAGGTCATCAATGGCGTGCTACTGCCCGTGGTTCTGGTGTTTCAGGTGGTTATCGCCGCCGACCGTCACATCATGGGTGCCAACCGCAATGGCCGCGTGTGGAACGTGCTCACTTGGGCGACTATCGCCGTGATTACGGTGCTGACAGTCGTCATGTTTGTGCTGCAAGCGATGGGCTACAGCGCTTAACGCCCACTTTTGCTTCCGAACAGGCCGCAGCGATGGGCTGCGGCCTGTTTTTTGTCTGCTATAGGGTGTTAGTTATATAGCAATGGACAAAAAATGCCAAATATGAGTACTGTTGCTAAGTGAATAGCATTTACATCCTAAAAGATAATGAACATAGCCTTTAGTATGTTCATTAAAATTGGCTCCAATACGCCTTAACCAGTCAGGTTGGCTGCTTTAGGGGGTTGTAGGGGTCGCTCGGACGTCATTTTGGGTGGTTTTGCCTGCTACTAAAATGGTAACAGTACTCATATTTGCCCTTTTTTGCCCACAGACCTTTGAGGGTGCGGCGAAAAGGGCTTGTTTTGATTGTTTGGGGCAGGCACGAGGCGCGGAAACGATGTCTGGAGCGACGGAGCGGGTAGCGCGCAGAGATGTGGTGTAAGAGGCGGGGCATGCCCCGCCTCCGCACTT
>CATYJU010000006.1 GCA_958407995.1 uncultured Collinsella sp. | reverse complement strand
GAGTGGACCACGATGTATGACGAGTTTGCCAAGACCGCCGAGGAGGAGGGCTTTGCCGAGATCGCCGAGAAGTTCCGTGGTGTTGCCGCTGTCGAGAAGGCCCACGAGGAGCGCTATAACAAGCTCGTCGAGCGCATTGAATCGGGCGAGGTGTTTGAGCGCGAGGGCGTAAAGGTGTGGAAGTGCCTGAACTGCGGGCACCTGCATGTTGGTGCCGAGGCGCCCGAGGTGTGCCCGGTGTGCAACCACCCGAAGGCGTACTTTGAGGAACAGGTGGTGAACTACTAGCGCGTGGTGCTAGCGTGAGCTGGGCCGGGAGGGCCGGACTACCTTCCCTCCTCGCTCACGGCTTCGCAGGGTCGCGTTGAGGGAAGGTAGTCCGGCCCTCCCGGCCCGCTTCGGGTCGTCGCGTGCTCGTTACTGAAAAGCTGATTAGAAGTTTGTGTGCCGCCCCTTTTGGGGCGGCACTTTTTGTGTGGGGTCCCGGTCTTCACAATTTCCGTCAAGCTTTTGGTTGGGTTTTGGTCGGTTGGCGTAAGGGCGGAAGGGCAAAAGATCATTCGATAAAAAAGCTCAGAGAAAGTGCTGGTAGGGGAGTTGTTGAGCTTTTCGACAGTTTTCTGACTATAGAATCTTTGCGGCTATTGCCGCGGATTTCGTTGCCGCGGTCGCGATGGTGCGGGATGCTGGGCGCAAGCGTCGAATGCTTCGATTGAGGAGGCCAACATGGATCTGTTTCTTGAGACCCCGCAGCAACAAGCCGAGCGCATGTTGCGCCAACAGCAACGGCTTATGGAGATGCAAATGCAAGGGGCGGCCGTCCAGCCTCCTGTGCAAAACGCCGCGCCCGCGGTATCGTCTGCGGATGAGGTGGACCCAGGAGCCTATTCCGTACAGCAAGATTCATATGCGCAGGAGCTTGCGTTCGACAAGCGTCGTGCGCGTCGCCGTCGCTGGACCCAGCGCCTGCGTACGCTGGCGATGATCGTGCTGATTCCGTTGGGGCTCGCGGCAATCTTCTTGGCCTCATATGCCCTCACGTGCATTCTCAACGGCGCCTCGCCCAGCGAGGTGCTTGAGCACTTGGCGGTTCTCGGCCAGCGCCTAAGCGATGTCGTAGCAACCATCCGCGCCGGCTGGGAGAGTTAGCGTTTTAGTACCTGTGGCCCAAAATCCATTTGTCCGATTGCCATGTGACGCCCGGTGCGTGTGGCGGGGTAAGATTGATCGCGGTTTTGATTGATGATCGATTGAGTTTGTTGGGCGGAGTCTATGTCTGCTATTGATATCGTGCTTGTTGTGACCGCCTTGGTGGCGGTGGGGGTTGCTGTGGCTTGTGCCCTGCAGCTCAAGGGCCTTCGCGTCGAGCTGCAGGAGCGCGGCGATAGCGGGGCAGAGATGCTGGCTGCGCTCGAGCAGGCCAACAATGCGCTCGACACCCTGAACGTCGCTTTGGCCGAAACCCGCCGCACGGCAAATGCCATCGCGCAGCAGCAGACGACCGATGCGGCCGTAGAGCAGCAGCGCTACCTGACCATCGCGCGTGAGTTCTCGCAGGCCGGCGACCGTATGGATGACCTGCGCCGCGAGACAGCCCAACAGCTTGGCGCCAACCGCGAGGGCATCGAGCACCGCCTGGACAAGGTGCGCGAGACGGTCGATGCCCAGCTGGGCGCCATCCGCAAGGACAACAATGTGCAGCTCGATCAGATGCGCGCGACGGTGGACGAGAAACTCTCCCGTACGCTCAACGATCGCCTGTCGGCATCGTTTAAGCAGGTGAGCGACCAGCTCGAGGCTGTGTACAAGGGTTTGGGCGACATGCAGTCAATCGCCACCGGCGTGGGCGACCTTAAGCGCGTGCTGGGCAACGTCAAGGCGCGTGGCATTTTGGGCGAGGTGCAGCTGGGCGCAATCCTGGCGGACATCCTTACGCCCGACCAGTATCTGGAAAACGTCGCTACCAAGCCCGGCGCCTCGGAGCGGGTTGAGTTTGCCGTCAAGCTGCCGGTAGACGAGGGCGATCCCGTGCTGCTGCCGATCGACTCCAAATTCCCGGGCGACGCGTACGAGCACCTGCTCGACGCGCAAGAGTCGGGTGATGCCGAGGCTGTGGCCACCGCGCGCAAGACACTCGACGCCATGGTGAAACGCGAGGCAAAGGACATCTGCGAAAAGTACCTGAGCGTGCCCGCGACCACCAACTTTGGCATCATGTTCGTGCCGTTTGAGGGCCTGTATGCCGAGGTCGTCAGTCGCCCCGGGCTTATTGAGACCCTGGGCCGCGACTATCACGTCAACGTTGCTGGCCCCAGCACCATGGCGGCCATCCTCAACAGCCTGCAGATGAGCTACCAGACGTTTAAATTGCAAAAACGCACCGATGACGTGCTGCGTGTGCTTTCTGCCGTCAAGGCCGAGCTGCCGCGCTATCAGGCGGCGCTGCGCCGCGCCCAGCAGCAGATCGAGACCGCGGGTAAAACGGTCGAGGGCATCATCACCACGCGCACCAACGTTATGGAGCGCAAGCTCAAGGATATCGACGCGCTGGAAGACGCGCGGGAGGCCGACGAGATCTTAGGGCTCACATCCGCGGAGCTGCTCGCAGACCAAAAAGACGAGGACTAGCTGCATCTGACGGTGGGGCGCCGGTGTAAACGCGGGGCGCGGGCGCTTTTCGCATCGTGCTTGCCTGAAGTGCGCTTTAGTGTGCAACAATGGCGTTTCGCCCTATCAGACGCGAAAGGAAGCCCATGTCTCAGAGAAACACCAGTCCGCTCAAACGCTCCACCGTGCGCCGCACGCTACAGCGTTTTTGGGACGTCACGCGCACACAGCCGCTGATCGTCTTTCTCTCGGTGTTCTCGTCGGCGGGCTACATCTTTTTGCTCACGTTTGCCAACACCTACGTGATGGCCCTTATCGTCGACCGCGTCCAGGCCGGCCCCGTGGCGGGCGACCAGGTGTTTGAGGTCTTTGGTCCCTATATTCTGGCGCTCGTGTTCGTTAACCTAGTGGGCCAGATCCTCTCCAAGCTGCAGGACTACACCGTCTACAAGCTCGAGATTGCGGGCAACTATCACCTGGCGCGCCTGTGCTTTGACACGCTCTCCAATCAATCCATGACATTTCACACCAGCCGCTTTGGCGGATCGCTTGTGAGCCAGACGAGTCGTTTTATGAGTGGCTACACGGGCTTGGTCGACGTGACGGTGTATTCGCTCATTCCCACCATCACCTCGGTTGTCTGCACGGTGGCGGCGCTCGCTCCGGTGGTGCCGACGTTTACCGTGATCCTGGTGGGCATCATGGTCGTCTACATTGCGTTTGTCTGGCTTATGTACAAGCGCATCATGCCGCTTTCGGCCGCGACGTCCGCCGCTCAGAACAAACTGTCGGGCGTGCTGTCCGACGCGGTCACGAACATCCTGGCCGTCAAGACCTGTGGGCGCGAGGACTTTGAGCGCGACCTGTTCGATACCGCCGACCGCGCCGCGCGCGATGCCGAAACGGTTTCGATGCACGCCATGATGCAGCGCAACTTTACGACCTCGGGCCTTATCGTCATCACCATGGCCGTGGTGAGTGTGTTCGTCGCGGGCGGCAACGCGTGGTTTGGCATCTCGGCCGGCGCGCTCGTCATGATCTTTACCTATACGTACAACCTCACCATGCGTCTGAACTACGTAAGCTCCATGATGCAGCGCATTAACCGCGCACTGGGCGATGCGGCCGAGATGACGCGCGTGCTGGACGAGCCGCGTCTGGTAGCAGACGACGAGAACGCTCCCGAGCTTAAAGTGACCGAAGGCGCGATTGATTTTGAGCACTTGAGCTTTGCATACCGTGATGCCGCGGCGGGCGAGAGCGTGTTCGACGACCTGACGCTTCACGTGGCGGCAGGCCAGCGCGTGGGCCTGGTGGGTAAATCGGGCTCGGGCAAGACGACGCTCACCAAGCTGCTGTTGCGCCTGGACGATGTGCAGGGCGGCTGCGTGCTCGTGGACGGCCAGGACGTCTCGCGCTGCACGCAGCAGAGCCTGCGCCGCCAGGTTGCCTACGTGCCGCAGGAGGCGCTGCTGTTTCACCGCTCCATTCGCGAGAATATCGCCTACGGACGCCCCGACGCCACCGACGAGCAGATCCGCGAGGCCGCGCGTCTGGCAAATGCTCTGGAGTTTATCGACCGTCTGCCCCGTGGCTTTGACACCATGGTGGGCGAGCGCGGCGTCAAGCTTTCGGGCGGCCAACGCCAGCGCGTGGCCATCGCCCGTGCGATTCTCACCGATGCGCCAATCCTGGTGCTCGACGAGGCGACGTCTGCCCTCGACAGCGAGTCCGAGGCGCTGGTGCAGGGGGCGCTCGAGAACCTGATGCGCGGTCGCACCTCCATTGTGGTGGCGCATCGCCTGTCCACCGTGGTGGCGCTCGATCGCATCGTGGTGCTGGCGGACGGCGAGATTGTCGAGGACGGTACGCATGCGCAGCTTGTCGAGGCGGGCGGCGAGTATGCGAGCCTGTGGGGCCGCCAGACCGGCGCATTTTTGGAGGCGTAAAGACCCCATACGTGGGACAATCGTGCCCATAGGTTTGTTATGCCGCTGAGCCGAGGAGTCGTTATGCCACGCGAGACCAATGCCGCCAAACGCGAGCGCGCCGTTGAGGTGTGCGAGCGCCTCAACCGTCGCTATGGCCCGGTCGAGTGCTTTTTGGACCACGAGAATCCCTTTAGGCTGCTCATCGCGGTGCTGCTCTCGGCGCAGACGACCGATGCACAAGTCAACAAGGTGACGCCGCGGCTGTTTGCCCAGTGGCCCACGCCCGAGGCCATGGCGGGGGCGAGCGTGGCCGATGTGTCCGATACCATTAAGTCGCTCGGCTTTTATAAGAGCAAGGCCAAGCACGCCGTGGAGGCCGCGCAGATGATCGTTGCCGATTACGGTGGCGAGGTGCCGGCCGACATGAAGGAGCTCGTCAAGCTGCCGGGTGTTGGCCGCAAAACGGCGAACATCGTGCTCAACGTGGGGTTTGGCATTGTCGAGGGCATCGCGGTCGATACGCACGTCAACCGCATCGCGCACCGCCTGATGCTGAGCCCCAAGACGCATGCCAAGGAGCCGCTCAAGACCGAGCAAGATCTGCTCAAGATTTTGCCGCACGAGTATTGGGAGTCGGTCAACCACCAGTGGATCACATTTGGCCGCGAGATCTGCGATGCCCGTAAACCTAAGTGCGACGAGTGCCCGCTGGCGGATTTGTGTCCCAGCGTGCGCGTGGCGGGGTAGGGCGGAACGCATTTTCGTCTGGCGTTTTTTGCGGGGCTGGGTTTGCCCTTGAACCGGAGTCCTCTCCATGCGTTACCATGACAGACAATGTATCTGACGTACGACCCGCCGAGCTTGCCCCGGCGGGCTTTTGGCGTTGCAATGCCGGAGGAACAGCATGCTCATTCACCGTATAGCCGCGCAGCTCTACACTGCCGAGGCCTTGCAGACCGTCGAGGCCGGGCTCGATGCCGGCGAGGACGTGACGCTGGCTGTGTCGCAGTCGGGCCGCACGCTTATGGCGGCCGCCCAGTTTGCGCGCCGTCCGCGCCCGACGGTCTATATTGTGAGCGGCGAGGATGCGGCCGATCGCGCCGCGCGTAGCCTTGCCGCCTACGTGGGCCTAGCGCACGTGTGCCGTTTTCCCGAGCGCAAGGACTATCCGTGGCGCGAACAGGCGCCCGACGACGCCGTGGTGGCGCAGCGCTGCGAGGCTCTGGGGCGCATCGTGCGCGGGGACAACTGCATCATGGTTGCCTCGGCCCGCGCGCTGCTGCGTTGCGTGCCGCCGGTCGAGAGCCGCTACTGGGAGTCCACTACTTTTGCGGTGGGCGAGGAGATTCCTTTTGACGAGGTGCCGCAGCGCTTGGTGGGCATGGGCTACACCAATGCCGGCGCCGCCGACGCGCCCGGCCTGTTCCGCGTGCACGGCGACACCGTCGAGGTGTTTCCCGCGCAGGAGAAGGCGCCCGTGCGCATCGAGTTCTTCGGCGACGAGATTGACCGCATCCGCCGCATGGTGAGCTCAACGGGGCAGACCATCGGCAACGAGGACAGTATCGAGATCTTCCCCTGCCGTGAGCTGGCGCTTACCGACGATGCCGTTCACAACATGCATGTGGCGCTCTACCGCGCAAGCCAGGACGATAGCAAGCTGGCGGCGCTGCTCGAGATGGTGGATGCACGCATCGTCACGCCCGAGCTCGACCGCTTTTTGCCGGTGATGTACGGCCAGACCGTGAGCCCGCTGGCACACGTGAGCGGCAAGGCGCTCGTGGTTCTGTCCGAGCCGCGCTCGCTGTTCGACGACTGCCTGCGCGCCTACGAGGATATCGAGGCGCGTGCCGGCGAGGCGGGGATTGACCGACTGGATGGCCTGTATGTACGTGCCCAGCAGCTCGATTTTGGTGCTCAGCAGCGCCTGAACTATGTGAGCCTGATTCGCGCCGGCGGCGCGGTTACGGCAGAGCTCAAGATTGAGCAGCCGGCCATCGCGGGCTCGGACAACCGCTTTATGACGCGCATTCAGGAAGTCGTGGGCAAGCGCTACGCCTGCGTGTTTGCCATCCCCGACCGCGGTGCGCGCGAGTCGATGGAGCTCACCTTTGGCGATGAGGGCATCACCTTTGAGGAATCGCTGACCGCGGCGCCCGAAAATGCAGGCGTCATTGGCGAGCGCGTGCGCGTGGCAGCGGCAGATTCTGCCGACCGTGCTGCCCGCCAGGATGCTCATGCTGCAATTCGCGAGCGTAAGGCCGACGCGCTCAACGCCCGCTCGCTCGAGGCTGGTGCCGCCCAGGCAGCCGCCGGCGCCGCCGTGCCTACTATCTCGCGCGGACGCGTGACCTTTGTCGATGCCGCTCTGCCGCAGGGCGTGGTGGTGCCCGATGCCAACCTGGCCGTGTTCTCAATCGCCGACCTCAACGCCCGCATGGACGCCAACCGCGCGCGCAGCCGCCGCAAGGTGGACATTACGCAGATCACGTTCCCGTTTAAGCCGGGCGACTACGTGGTGCACGCCACTCACGGCATCGCACTCTTTAGCGAGATCGCGCGCCAAGAAGTGGGCGGCAAGGAGCGCGACTACTTTTTGCTGGAATATGCCGATGGCGACAAGCTCTACGTACCGCTCGAGCAGGTCGACCGCATCACGCGCTATGTTGGCCCCGACGGCGACAAACCGCGCTTGACCAGGCTCAACACCGCCGACTGGACGCGTGCCACCAATAAGGCGCGCAAGAATGCCAAAAAACTGGCATTTGACCTGGTCGACCTGTATACGCGCCGCTCGTCGATTACCGGTATCGCCTGTCCGCCCGATACGCCCGAGCAGATCGAGATGGAGGAGAGCTTCCCTTACGACGAGACACGCGACCAGCTGGAGGCCATCGCCGACATTAAGGCCGACATGGAGGCGCCCAAGCCCATGGACCGTCTGCTGTGCGGCGACGTGGGCTTTGGCAAGACCGAGGTTGCCCTGCGCGCGGCGTTTAAGTGTGTGGACTCCGGCCGCCAGGTCATGGTGCTCTGCCCCACGACCATTCTGGCCCAGCAGCACTATGAGACGTTCTTTGAGCGCTTTGCCCCGTTTGGCCTCGAGGTCGAGGTGCTCAGCCGCTTCCGCACGCCGGCGCAGCAAAAGCGTGCGCTCAAGGCGTTTGCCGAGGGCACGATCGACGTGCTCATCGGTACACACCGCCTGCTTTCGGCCGATGTGAACCCCAAGAACCTGGGCCTAGTGATCATCGACGAGGAACAGCGCTTTGGCGTGCAGCACAAGGAACAGCTCAAGAACCTGCGCGAGCAGATTGACGTGCTTACGCTTTCGGCAACGCCGATTCCGCGAACCATGCAGATGGCCACGAGCGGCGTGCGCGACATGAGCTTGATCACCACGCCGCCCACCGGGCGTCGCCCCGTGATCGTGCACGTGGGGGAGTACGACCCCGATGTGGTGAGCGCGGCGATTCGCCTGGAGGTGGGTCGCGGCGGCCAGGTGTACTACGTGTCCAACCGCGTCAAGACCATCGACGACGCCGTGGCGCGTGTGCACGAGGCCGCGCCCGAGGCGCGCGTGGGCGTGGCGCACGGCAAAATGAGCCCGCGCGAGGTCGAGGATGTGATGATCGAGTTCGCGACCAAAAAGATCGACGTGCTCATCGCCACGACCATCGTGGAGAGCGGCATCGATAACGCGACCGCCAACACGCTGATCATCGAGGACTCGCAGCGCCTGGGCCTGGCGCAGCTCTACCAGCTCAAGGGTCGTGTGGGTCGCTCTGCCACGCAGGCCTACGCGTACTTTATGTTCCCGGGCGAGCTGCCACTCACCGAGGAGGCGACGGCGCGCCTGACCGCACTTTCCGAGTTCCAGGACCTGGGCAGCGGCATGCGCATCGCCATGCGCGACCTGGAGATTCGCGGCGCCGGCTCGCTTATGGGCGCCGAGCAGCACGGCAACCTGTCGAGCGTGGGCTTTGACCTGTTTACGCAGATGCTGGGCCAGGCGGTGGCCGAGGCGCGCGGCGATGACGACGCCGGCGTGGAGGCGGCGAGCGTGGGCATTAACCTGCCGGCCGACTACTTCTTGTCCGAGGAGTACCTGCCGGCGGTGGATCAGCGCGTGCTCGTGTACCGCAGGCTCGCAGCGGCCGAGGACCTGGAGAGCATCGATGAGGTGGAGGAAGAGACCGAGGCCGCGCATGGCGAGCTGCCGTTGGCGGGACTCAACCTGTTCAACCGCGCGCGTATCCGCATCCGCGGCGAGCGCCTGGGGCTCGAGAGCGTAACGCTCAGCGGTGGGCGCATCACGTTCTTGGGTGTTGACGTGCCCAAGAAGGTGGCCTTTGAGTTTAAGAACCGGTACGGCGCGGTGAACTTCCCCAAGAGCCGCAAGCTGTCGGTGCCCTATAAGGCGGGTGCCGGCGCGGGCAGCGGCCTGGGTCGCGGTCTCGACGCCAACGACGGCACCGGCCCTGTGGCTGCGGCGCTCATGCTGCTGCAGCAATTAGGCGCGAGTGACGATGACTAACAAGTAAGGGGCGTGGCGGGGCGGAGTCATCTTTGCCCCGCCACGTTGCAGGTTGATTCCAGCCACATCGAAAGGAAAGCATGTTCGGATACATCTATAAGAAAGATGTCGCCATTATCGCGGTTGTCCTGTGCCTTTGTCTGGGCGTGGGCAGCTTCTTCGATTATCAGATCTCGTGCGCGCTGTTCAACGTCGGCAGCATGTACGGCCGCTTTATCGAGGCTGCCGGCGAGCTGCCGTTTGAGCTGACGGCGAGCATCGCAGGCGTTATGCTCGTGCGCGCGGTGCGTCCCGACTCCAGGGGGAGCAAATGGCTCGCCGTGCTCGGCATCCTCGTTAACGTTGGTCTGGTTGGCTACGAGATCGTTTCGTCCCTGCGGGTTGGCGGTAAACTCATCGCAGCTCAGTTGGTGCTGACGTTTGTGCTGGTCATCGCTGCCAACCTTATCGTCTATCGCCTCACGCGCGCGACCGAGCCCTATGAGCTCGCGCGCTGGGCGTTGATGGTACTTGCCGTGTGGGTCGCTCAGGCCATTATCCTCAACGTGGTCGTCAAGCCGCTGTGGTCGCGCCCACGCATGCGCGTGATCGAGGTCACGCCAGGGCTCAATTTTCAGCCGTGGTGGGTGATCGGCAACCCCGACAAGTGGGCCTATATTGCCGCTGGTGTGATCAAGGACGGCTTTAAGTCGTTTGCGAGCGGACACACGGCGCACGCGGCGATCGGCCTTATGCTCGCAGGGCTTCCCGCGGCGGCCTTTAAGGAAAAACCGTCGCGCCGTCGCGTGGTCTTTTGGACGGCGGCTGTGGTCGCGGCGCTCGTCGCCTTTGGCCGCATCGTGATCGGAGCTCACTTTTTGAGTGACGTGAGCTGCGGCTTTGCCCTGGTGCTGGTGCTTGAGTGCCTTGCCGCGCGCATTGCCTATCCCAACGGCGTACAATAGCCCCGTTTGAATCATCGGGCCCGTGCCCGGCTAGAGAGGATTGCCATGCTCGCGTTTAACAACGACTATTCCCACGGCGCACATCCGGCAGTGCTGCAGGCACTCGTCGACACCAACATGGAGCCGCAGCCCGGCTACGGTACCGATGCACACACCGAGCGTGCCAAGCAGCTTATCCGCGAGGCCTGTCAGGCCCCCGATGCCGACGTGTTTTTTCTGGTGGGCGGCACGCAGGCCAACGCGACGGTGATCGACATGTTGCTCGCGCCCTACGAGGGCGTTGTTGCTGCCGAGACTGGCCACGTCGCCTGCCACGAGGCGGGCGCCATCGAGTTTGGCGGCCACAAGGTGCTCACCATCCCCGGCTACGAGGGCAAGATGCACGCCGAAGATCTCGAAAACTATATCCAGGTGTTCTACGAAAACGAGAGCTACGAGCACACGGTGTTCCCAGGTACCGTGTACGTGAGCCTATCGACCGAGTACGGCACGCTGTACTCCAAGGCCGAGCTCGCGGCGATTCACGCGGTGTGCCAGAAGCATGAGATTCCGCTGTTTGTGGACGGTGCTCGCCTGGCCTATGCGCTGGCGGCCGATGAGTGCGACATTACCCTGCCCGAGCTGGCGCAGCTGTGTGACGTGTTCTACATCGGCGGCACCAAGTGCGGCGCGCTCTGCGGCGAGGCTGTGGTGTTCTGCGGCATGCACGCCCCGGCGCACCCCATTCCGCGTATTAAGCAGCATGGCGCACTGCTCGCCAAGGGCCGCCTGACGGGCGTGCAGTTTGAGGCGCTCTTTACCGACGGCCTGTATTTTGAGATTGGCCGACAGGCGATTGAGATGGCTCAGGCGCTGCGTCGCGTGCTGCACGAGCGCGGTTACCAGTTCTTCTTGGAGACGCCGACTAACCAGCAGTTTGTGATTCTGCCCAACGAGGATATGGCCCACATTCGCGAGCATGCCTCGATCGAGTACTGGGAAAAGTACGACGAGACCCACACGGTGGTGCGTTTTTGTACCAGCTGGGCCACGACGCAGGAGGACATCGACGCGCTGGCGGCTGTCCTGTAGTCTGATGTAATGACGAGGGGCCGCCTTGCGCTGGGTTTGGCGCAGGGCGGCCTTTGCTTTTGAGGGGGAGGGGCTGTATGCCCGAGATGTCCGAGCCGACGATTCGTCTGACGACGCCCGAAGACGCGCCGGCGTTGCTTGCCATCTATGAGCCGTATGTGCGCCAGACGGCGATTACCTGCGAATACGAGGTGCCGAGCGTTGAGGCGTTCGCCGGGCGCATCGAGCGTACGCTCAAGCGCTATCCGTATTTGGTGATGGAGCTGGACGGGCATCCGGTAGGCTATGCCTATGTGAGTCCGCTTAACAGCCGCGAGGCATACGACTGGTCGGTCGAGACGTCGATCTACCTGGCGCGCGACGTGCGCCACGGCGGGTTGGGCCGCAAGCTGCACGACGCGCTCAAGCAATGTCTGATCGCGATGGGCATCACCAACATGTGCGCGCTCATTGCCGTGCCGCACGACAAGGACGACGAATATCTGACGCATAACAGTCAGGATTTCCATGCCCATATGGGGTATCGCCTGGTGGGCGCCTTCGACCGCTGTGCCCAAAAGTTCGGCCGCTGGTACGACATGTGCTGGATGGAGCTAGTCCTAGCCGAGCGCACACCCAACAAACCCAAGCCAATCTGGTTCCCCGACCTCCCCAAACCTACCATTTAGGGACAGGTCTATTTTGGCAGGTTAGCCGATGGGCTCGGTGTATTTGGCGCGGTCGGTGCGTTGGACGCGCTTGGAGACATGGAGCGGGCGGCCGTCGGTGTCGTAGACGTAGTCGGTGATCAGGATCAGCGCCTGCCCGCGCTCAACGTTGAGCAAAAACGCCTCGTTTTGCGAGGCATAGCACACCTCAAAGGTCTTGTGCCCCTGTGCCGGCGCGCGATGGAATTCTTGACGCAGCGTGGCGTAGAGCGAACCGTTGATATCGCGATCGATGAGTGCCTCAAAGCTTGGCGGCAGATAGGTGGTCTCCAGGCACAGCGGCGCATCGTCCAGATAACGCAGGCGGACAAGTTTGACGAGCTTGCTGCCCACGGCGACATCAAAAAACCTGGCCACATTGCCCGCGGCCTTGGCAAAGCCCGAGTCCACCGTGCGCGTGGTGGGCTTCATGCCCTGACCCTGGACCTGTGCCGTATAGCTCGAAAACACCAGGTTGTTTTCGTGGAGCGCCGGCGTGTCGGCCACAAAGGCGCCACGCCCGCGCTCGGTGCGCACCAGACCCTCATCGACGAGCACCTTAAGGGCATGGCGCACGGTGCTGCGCGACAGCCCCGATTCGTCCATGAGTTCCATCTCGGACGGCAGCTTGTCTCCGCGTGCGTAGGTGCCGGAGGCAATGCGGTCGCGCAGCATGCCCGCCAAGCGCTCGTATTGGGCCAGTTTCTTTTTAGATGAAGCGTTCATGCAATCAACCTGTATCTAACCTGTATGCAAATCTAATTGAGCATGTATCCAATACAATAACAAAACCGCTGGTAGCTAGTTATCGAAAACCGCATCAGCAAAATTTCTAAGATAAATATAGCATACAACTAGTCGACATAACCAAAACATGTATGTAACTTGTATGCCATCAAGAGCATCAAACGAGAAGAAAGGCTGATGCGCGATGACTACTCAGGAACAGGTTAAGGACGTCGTCTCCCAAGTTTTGGCTGACAAGGCTGACAAGGGCGGCATCAAGCGCGTCGTGTGGATTGGCGCCGGCGGATCCAACGGCGGTAACTATCCTGCCCAGTACTTTATGGAGCACGAGGCCACGCAGGTCGTGAGCTCCAGCTACACCAGCAACGAGTTCGTGCACGCAACCCCTGCCTATGTCAACGAGAACACTCTGGCCGTCGTCGTGTCCATGCGCGGCACCAAGGAGACCATCGTAGCCGCCCAGGTCGCCAAGGACCACGGCGCCAGCACCATCGCCATCTATGTTGACGAGTCCGGCCTCACCGAGGTCTGCGACTACAAGATCCAGTACGACAGCCTGGCCGTCGACGAGTCCTGCATGGGCCGTACCAACTCCGCCGTCGTGACCATGATCGCCATGGAGCTCACGCAGCAGACCGAGGGCTATGCCGAGTACGAGACCGCCATGGCCGCCTTCGACCTGATCGATCCCATCTACCGCAAAGCCGTCGAGTACACCCGTCCGCTCGCTGCCAAGTGGGCCGAGCAGAACGCCGACAGGCCCTGCATCAACGTGATGGCTCAGGGTCCGCTCTTTGGTGCCGCCTACGTCTTTAGCATCTGCAACGTGCAGGAGATGCTACAGATCGACTCCTGCACCATCAACACCTGCGACTTCTTCCACGGCCCCTTCGAGATCCTGGACAAGCGCACCTCGCTGTTCCAGCTCATCAGCGTCGGCCGCAGCCGCTGCAACGACGAGCGCGGCATCCGCTTCGTCAACCAGTACGGTGGCGAGCGCGTCTATCAGCTCGACGCCAAGGAGCTCGGCCTCAACGACATCAAGGACAGCGTGAGCGAGTACTTCAACCACCTGATCTTTGCCCCGATCCTCAACAACGTGTACATGCGTGCGCTCTCTGCCGTAACTCACAAGGACTACATGACGCGCCGCTACATGTGGAAGCTTGATTACTAAGGGATAGAGCAGCCTGGCAACCCATATGAGGTTGGGGCTTAGACGTTGGGGACGTTCTTAAATGGCTAGTCATTTAAGAACGTCCCCAATGAGTATATGGGGAAGCAGATTTTTCCGTTCGGCGATTTGTGTCTTGAAAAATGTATATAACGACTATAACGTAGTGTGAAACATATTGGAAACAATACCGAGGAGGCTGCGTTGAAGAAAAGCAATCTGGGCTATGTGCTGGTGCTGATCGCCGCGCTTATGTGGGGCAGCATCGGAATCTTTGTAAACGGCATTGCGGCCATGGGCGTTTCGTCCCAGAGCATGGCTGCCTTTCGCTTGTTGGTCGGAGCGCTTGTCTTGGCGCCGGTCCTGATGTTTATGGGCTGCCGTCCGGGTGAGGGGTCTACCGTGGCTCAGGGTCCCCTGGCGCTATTCAAGGCAAGCCCCAAAGAACTCGTCCCCTGCGCACTTGTCGGTATCGTCGGCTTGGCCGTCGCCAACACCTGCTATTACGAGTGCATGGGCGAGGTGGGCATGTCCACGGCCTCGGTGCTGCTCTACACCTCGCCGGTGTTTGGCGTCATGCTCGGCCGCGTGCTTTATCGCGAGGACGTGACCCCCAACAAGCTCGTTGCCATTGTCTTTAACATCGTTGGCTGCGTGCTTGCGGTGACCAATGGCGACCTTTCCGGTTTTCATTTTTCGGTTTGGGGCGTCACGTCGGGCGTGATTGCAGGCTTTTGCGGTGCGTCGCTTGCGGTGTTTAGCCGGATAGCAACCAAGACGGTCCACCCGCTGGCTGTCACGTTTTGGGGCTTTGTTTTTGGCGGTGCGGTTATGGCAGCTATCGCGGCTCCGTGGCCGGATGTCGCCGCGGCAATGTCGCCACAGCTGCTGTTGTTGTTCCTTGGCTTTGGACTCATCCCCACAGCCGTGGCCTATGTCTTATATATGCAGGGTCTGTCCATGGGGCTCGAGACGTCGAAAGTTCCCGTCGTAATGTCATTCGAGACGGTCGTCACCGTACTGCTGGGCATTGGTGTCTACGCCGAGCCCGCCGGCGCGATCAAGGTCCTGGGCATCGTGCTGGTGCTTGCGTCCATCCTGATCATGAACACCGACTTCTCCAGGCTGCGCAACAGCGCCATTGTCAAACGTATTGTCGAGAGCATGACCTTTAAGCCCAACGCGTGGTGGACCGAAAAATCTCAGGACATGGATCTGTTTAAGGAACGCACTGGCATCGCGCTGGAGCCCACCGTGCAGGAAAGCCCCTGGTACTTCGTGCGATAGAGGATTGTGCACGGCGTTTGGCCTGGGGTTATCCAGCCAGCGCCGGCCTATCCAGCCCCAACGTTTCAAGTACGTTAAGCCCGTCAACGGTCGATTTTCACCCGCGAACGGTCTTTATACTAATTAGCAATATAAGCAACATATAAGACGTTATAATGACCATAACGAAAAGGAGGAGGCAAGATGAATCAGATCATTCTCGCATCTCATGGCGGCCTGGCCGCAGGCGCCAAAGACACGCTCGAGATGGTTCTCGGCGACGTGTCGAACGTCCACGTCGTGTCGCTTGCTCGTGACGACAAGGAGCCCATCACCAATAAGGTGGATGCCATGATCGCCACGTTCAACGCGGACGACACCGTCTATGTGCTGACCGATATGCTCGGCAGCTCGGTCAACAACAACATGGTCGAGCTTTCCAAGAACGGCACGAAGTTCACGGTTGTCAGCGGTTTCAACATCCCGCTGGCGCTCACGCTCGCTATGAGCCCCGTCCCCGTCGAGGGCGCCGAGCTCGCGGCCCTCATCAACGAGGCCCGCAACGGTCTGACCAACCCCAACGCACCGGCCCAGCCCGCCGCGGCTCCCGCCAAGAAGGCCAAGGCGTCCCGTCACAGCTCCGGTCCCGCCAAGATCGTCCTCGCACGTCTTGACTACCGTCTGCTGCACGGCCAGGTCGTCTTTACCTGGACCACCAAGGTCCAGGCCGAGCGCATCATCGTCGTCGACAACGCTGCCGCCAACGATGACATCAAGAAGGGCGCTCTTACGCTGGCCAAGCCCCAGGGCGTGCGTCTGAACGTCTTCACCGTCGAGCGTGCTCTCGCCAAGATGGACAAGCTCAACACCCTCGGCGAGCGCGTCATGTTCGTCTTTGGCAACACGGCCGAGATGCTGCAGTTCTGCCAGGGCTACAAGCTCGACGCCATCAACCTGGGCGCCACCGCCAACCACGACGGTGCCGATCAGGTCGGCGGCAAGGACAGCTCCGTCTTCCTCGACGCCACCCAGAAGGCCGACGTCAACCAGCTGCTCGACATGGGCATTAAGCTCTATGTCCAGCAGACCCCTACGTATCAGAGCGTCGACATCGACGCCAAGCTGTAATCAACCAGGCTTTTGCCTGACTGAAAGGAGAAGGGTATGAATACGTTCATCAGTGCGGTGCTCGTCGGCCTCGTCGGCGTGTTCTGCATGTGGGACTCCCGCCTGCTCGGTCGTCTTAACTTCGAGCAGCCCCTCGTTGGCGCTACGCTCGTCGGTCTGCTGCTGGGCGATGTGCCCACCGGCCTTGCCGTCGGTGCCGCCGTCGAGCTCGTGTCCATGGGCCTGGTGCAGGTCGGCGCCGCCGTTCCGCCCGATATGGTCCTGGGCGGCATCGTGGCCGCTGCCTTTGCGTGCCTGACCGATGCTTCCGCCGAGACCGCCATGACGATCGCCATCCCGGTCGCCGTCCTGGGTCAGCTCCTCGGCATCGTGTTCCGTTCCATCATCGCCGCCCTCACCCATGTGGCAGATAACGCGATCGATAACGGTAACTTCAAGACCGCCTACCGTATGCACATCTGCGCTGGCTCCGGTCTGTACGCCATCATGTACTTCCTGCCGATCTTCCTCGCCGTCTTTGTTGGCACCGACCTGGTTCAGGCCATCGTCAACATGGTTCCCGAGTGGCTGTCCACTGGTCTTAACGTTTCGACCAAGATCATGACTGCCTACGGCTTGGCCCTGCTGCTCACCATGATGATCAAGAAGGGTATGACTCCGTTCCTGTTCATCGGTTTCCTGCTCGCCGCTTACCTCAACCTGTCCGTCATCGCGGTCGCTCTGATCGGTGTGTGCCTGGCTGTCGTCTTCATGGGCTTCAAGTTCAACGGTTCCCATGCAGCCGCCGGTGTCGATTCCGACTACGATCCGCTCGAAGACGACGAAGACTAAGGAGGAACACACTATGGCAACCGCAACCAAGGACGTGTCCCTGAACAAGAAGGTCAGCCAGTTCTTCTGGCGCTCCTGGGCCATCCAGGCCTCTTGGAACTACGAGCGTCAGATGAACATGGGCTTCCTCTACGGTATGGTTCCCACGCTCGATCGCCTCTATCCGGACGAGTCCGACCCCAAGCAGCTCGCTGCTAAGAAAGAGGCTTACCACCGTCACATGGCGTTCTACAACTGCACCCCGCAGACGAGCGCTTTCATCCTGGGCCTCGCCGCCTCCATGGAGGAGGAGTACGCCAAGGATCCCGAGAACTTCGACCCCGATTCGATCAACGCGGTCAAGACCTCCCTCATGGGTCCGCTTTCCGGCATCGGTGACTCCTTCTTCCAGGGCACCATCCGCGTTATCGCCTTTGGCCTGGGCGTTCAGCTGGCTCAGCAGGGCTCCATCATGGGCCCGATTCTGGCCATGCTCATCTCCATCGTCCCCTCTGTGCTGATCACTTGGTTCGCAGCCAAGATGGGCTATCAGGGCGGCCACGAGTACCTGAGCAAGCTTCAGGGCGGCGACCTCATGGAGAAGCTCATGTATGTCTGCGGCATCGTGGGTCTTATGTCCGTGGGTGGCATGATCGCTACGCTGATCGGCGCCACCACCCCGCTGCAGTTCGCTGAGGGCACCGTCGTTATCCAGGACATCCTGGACGGCATGATGCCCCAGATGATCTCCCTTGGCCTCACCGGCCTTATGTACTGGCTCATCAAGAAGAACATCAACACCGGTTGGCTTCTCGTGATCGCCATCGTGGGCGGCATCGCCCTCTCCGCGGCCGGCATCCTGGCCTAGTCGCGACCAAGCGTCTAACCGCTTTCCCCCGGGGGCCTGCCTGGCATCCCATACCCCAGGCAGGCTTCCATTCCCAAAATGCGACAATGGGACAGTCCCCTTGTCGCATCCTCAACGGGCCGGCGACTCGGTCCAAACCACGGTAACCCTGCGAGCGCCCGGCAATGTGGCGCCGCAAAAATCGAAAGGAATGTGTCAGATGTACGAGATCGACCTTAACCTCCCTAAGCAGATCGTCGCTGACGTCCTGTCCAACCACGAGATCCACAGCGTCGCTTTCGTCGGCTGCGGTGCTTCCATGTCCGACCTTTACCCCGCCAAGTACTTCCTGGCCAACAACACGGACAAGCTGAACGTTCAGATCTTCACCGCTAACGAGTTCAACTACGACACGCCCTCCTGGGTCAACGAGCACACCTTCGTGATCACCTGCTCCCTCGGTGGCTCCACGCCCGAGACCGTCGAGGCCAACAAGACCGCCAAGAAGCACAACTGCCCGGTCGTCTCCCTCACCAACAAGGCTGGCTCCGCTCTGACCGTCGACGCTGACTACGTCATCGTTCACGGCTTCCACGCCAACTTCGCTGCCAAGTGCGAGAAGCCCGGCTACGCCATCGCTCTTGCTGTCGAGATCCTTCAGCAGACCGAGGGCTATGACCACTACGAGGACATGATCACCGGCCTCACCAACGTCTTCGAGCTCTGTGAGAACGCCGCTCAGCACTGCAAGAAGCTCGCCAAGAAGTTCGCCGAGGACTTCAAGGACGACAAGATGATTTACTTCATGGCTTCCGGTGCCTCCGAGAAGATGGCTTATTCTCACGCCGCCTTCCTGTTCACCGAGATGCAGTGGATCGACGCCGCTGCCTACAACACCGGCGAGTACTTCCACGGCCCGTTCGAGGTTTCCACCGAGGGTAAGCCCTACGTCTTCTTCATGTCCGATGGCGCTACCCGTCCGATGGATGCCCGCGCCCTCACCTTCCTTGAGCGCATGGGCGCCAAGGTCGCTCTGATCGACTCCAAGGACTACGGCCTGGCTGACGCCGTGCCCGCGAGCGTCGTCACCTACTTCAACCCGCTGCTGCACCTCGCCGTTATGCGCGAGTATGGCAACCAGATCGCCGAGGCCCGTCAGCACCCGCTGACCATGCGTCGCTACATGTGGAAGCTTTCCTACTAATCACAAGTAAGTAGACCTTACGGGTTGATTGAGAGGGGATGGGGTTTGCGCCCCGTCCCCTTTTTTGCTCTGGGGAGGGCGTGTCTGTCGCGTCATGAAACCCCAGATAAAACCTACCAAAATAAACCTGTCCCTTTTCGGCAGGTGGGAGGAGATGCGTATGATCAAGGCAGTGCTGTTTGATATGGACGGCGTGCTGGTCGATACCGAGTGGTTCTACAACCGCCGCCGCGTGGCGTTTATGGAAGAGAAGGGGTTCCACTTTGACGAGATCCCCGATCTTTCGGGGTCTAACGAGCCCGCCATTTGGGAGGCGCTGGTGCCCGACGATATTGAGCTGCGCGAGCGCCTGCGCGTGGAGTACAAGCAGGTCTACAGCCCGGACCACCCCGTTCCGTATGCCGAACTGCTCAACGAGCAGACGGAGCCGGTGATGCGTGAGCTGCACGAGCGCGGCGTGAAGTGCGCCATCGCGAGCTCGTCCTATCGCGAGTTGATTGACGAGCTGGTGGAGATTGCCGGTATCGCTGACGTGCTGGACTACACCATCAGCGGTCACGAGTGCAGTGCGTTTAAGCCCGATCCCGAGATCTACCTGCGTGCCATGGAGGCGCTGGGGGTGGAGCCTACCGAGTGCCTGGTTATCGAGGATTCGCCTTTGGGCATCGAGGCCGGCAAGCGCTCCGGCGCCCGCGTCCTGGCACTGCGTCCGCACGAGGGCGTCAACCTCGATCAATCGCGAGCCGATGCCGTTATCGATAATCTGACCGACATTTTGGCCGCTTTGTAGCGTCAATCCGCCGCGAGAAGCACTGATTCACGCGTCTTTTGCTGCGGATTGGCTTAATTTGTCATCTATTTGGATCCGTTTGGCTTCGATTCGGACTAAGTGAGTAGACTTTTTGATGCAAGACGAGCACAAAGCGCATCTGCTCTAGTAAAACCGCAGGTCACAGGGGTGGCGGTTTTGGGTGTGCTCTGCAGGTCGCGTAAAGTCTACTCACTTGTAATTTGGGCCTTTGGTCGTGGGGTTGCTGGTCCCGCTTTGGTTGTCGAGAGAGGGTGAATTGAAGCGCCCCCGCACGCTCCATGCTACAATCGCGGACATACCCCACAACTACATCTGCCTTCGAAAGGAGCCTGCGTGGCGAACGCCATCGATCAGCTCACGGACCGAGTGCTCGTACTCGGCCGCCTCACCATCGTCCGCCGCGCTATTACTGCCGTGGCGGTCACGATTTCCGCCGTTCTCCAGACATTCCTGATCCAGGCGTTCATTCAGCCCGCCGACTTGCTTCCGAGCGGCCTCACCGGCGTTGCGGTCCTGCTCGATCGCGTTACCTCGCTGGGCGGCGTTCACATCGACATCTCGCTCGGCATGCTTGCGCTCAACATTCCCGTGGCGCTCCTATGCTGGAGCGGCATTAGCAAGCGCTTCGTCATCTTCTCGATGATGCAGGTCGTGCTCTCGTCGCTGTTCCTCAACGTCTTTCACTTCGCTCCATTTTTGGGCGACAAGATTATGCTCATCATTTTTGGCGGCGTGGTCTCGGGTCTGGGCGCTGCCATCGCGCTAAAGTCCGGTGCATCTACCGGTGGCACCGACTTTATCGCGCTGTGGGTCTCCAACCACACGGGCAAGACCATCTGGGGCGTTATCTTTGGTTTCAATTGCTTTATCCTGGCGATCTTTGGCTTTATGTTTGGCTGGGACAACGCGGCGTACTCCATCGTGTTCCAGTTTATTTCGACCAAGACCATCGACAGTTTCTATCGTCGCTACGACCGCGTGACGCTGCAGATTACGACGCGCAAGGCAGACGAGGTCATGACTGCCTACGTAAACCATTTTCAGCACGGCATTAGCTGCGCCGAGGTCGTCGGCGGATACAGCCGCGAAAAGATGTACCTGCTGAACACCGTTGTTTCGACCTACGAGAGCCAGGACATTATCAAGTTGGTGTGCGACGTTGATCCCGGCGCCGTGATCAACGTGTTCCACACGCTCAACTTTGTGGGCGGCTGGTGGGGCGGTCATGTCGACGAGCCCATGCCCACGGCCGTTCCCGATCCCGACAAGCCCGCACGCATGGCCAGCAGGCAGGCGCGCCTCAGCGAACAGGACAGCCTGCAGCAGGACGACGGCAAGTAGGGTATTGGCATTTTGCCGGTCCTGCGCAACCCATCCGAACGAGCCCCCCGAAAGCCCCGTTGCTTTCGAGGGCTCTCGTTTGCCCAGATAAAACCTACCAAAATGAAGCTGTCGCTTTTTGGTAGGGAGGGTGTATCGTTTTATCAATATGAGGTAACATGAAACTAGACGTTATATACGTATTAGAAATTTAGCTATTTTGATAAGAGTGATCAGATATGCCTGCGCCCAAAAATGCACCGCTTTACCAGCAGATTTATGACGAAATCAAGGATGCGATCGAGAAAGGTGTTTATGCACCCAAGGAGCGTATTCCGTCCGAGCTTGAACTAGCCGAGCAGTACGAGGTGAGCCGTATTACGGTGCGCCGCGCTGTCGAGGAGCTGTGCTCCGATGGTTACCTGGTTAAGCAGCAGGGCCGCGGCACCTTTGTCTCCACGCCGCACATCAACCGCCAGTTTCACGCCTCGACGCTGCAGACGTTTACCGCGCTGTGTGCCGGCAACGGCATGAAGGCCGGTGCGCACGTGATCGATCGCCAGATCGTTCCGGCGCGCCAAAACGAGATGGAGTTCTTTGGCCTGCAGAAGGATGCGCTGCTGCTGCATATCAAGCGCGTGCGCACGGCCGACGGCGAGCCCATCTTTGAGGAGAACATCTTTGTGCCGTTTGACGCCTACCGTGAGCTGTTGACGGCCGATCTTGAGGACAAGTCGATTTTTGCCGAGGTCGAGCGTGTTGGCGGAACGCCGATTGTCTCGGTTGGCTACCGTACGGTCGAGGCCGTTCGAGCTAACGCCGAGCAGGCGGCCGAGCTGGGCATTGCTCCGCACGATCCGCTGCTCAACCTGCGTGCCGGCTTTACCGGTCCCGATGACGAGCCGGTTTTGATGGGTAAGCAGTACTACGTGGGATCGCGCTACGTTATGGTCATGTAAGTTACGCGGTTTTACCAAACCGCGTAACGGCTCGACGCTGCAAACGCCCCTAAGCGGCAATCTGACGTTCAATCGTCGGTCGCGTACCGAAGTACGCTTCCCTCCTCTTTCACGTCACCTTGCTCGCTTAGGGGCGTTTTCGCTGACCTATGCTCAACCAGCGACGTTTGCGCGCTTGTCAAGAGATTAGCCGTTGGGAAAGTGTCCAAAAATCCCACGCTCGTTCCTTTTGGATTGCGTTGCCCGTGGCCGACGGCCGTGCGGCACCGGTCCGCGTGGCGGCGTATAATCGGCGGCAGATGACTTGGACGTTAGGAAACCATGACCGATAGCATGCAGCAGATGGCGCTCGACACGCTCGGCGCCTATTTTGGCTACACCTCGTTTCGCCCGGGGCAGGACCGCATGGTGGATGCGATTCTTGCAGGCCGCGATGCGCTGGGTGTTATGCCCACGGGCGCCGGCAAGTCCATTTGCTACCAGGTGCCTGCGCTCATGCTGCCCGGCATCACCTTTGTGGTGAGTCCGCTGCTGTCGCTTATGGAGGACCAGACCCGTGCGTTGCTCGCGGCGGGTGCGCGACCTAGCTATCTCAACTCCAGCCTTACCCCGGCCCAGCAAAACACCGTGCTCAAGCGGGCGCGCGAGGGCCGCTACCAGCTTATGTACGTGGCGCCCGAGCGCCTGCTCGAGCCGCGCTTTTTAGCTTTTGCGCAGGAGGCCGCGGGTTCCGCCGGCATTGGCGTGCCGCTCGTGGCTATTGACGAGGCCCACTGCGTGAGCCAATGGGGCCAGGATTTCCGCCCCGCCTATCTGCAGATTCGCGAGTTCATCGATTCCCTGCCGCAGCGCCCTATCGTGGCGGCCTTTACCGCTACGGCGACTGAGCGCGTGCGCGCGGACATTCAGCAGATGCTCGGACTGCAAAACCCCGCGACCGTGGTGACGGGCTTCGATCGCAAGAACCTCTACTTTGGTTGCGAGGAGATGGGCGACAAGGCCAAGGCCGCGTGGGTGCGCGACTATGTGATCGCGCATTCGAGCGAGAGCGGCATCGTGTATTGCTCGACTCGCAAGACGGTCGATGCGCTGGCCGCGGAGCTTGCCGAGGCACTGGGCCCCAGCGGCATTCGTGTGGGGCGCTACCATGCCGGCATGGGCAACGACGCCCGCCGCCAGAGCCAGCGTGCCTTTATCGACGACGATATCCAGGTGATGGTTGCCACCAACGCCTTTGGCATGGGCATCGACAAGCCCAACGTGCGCTACGTGATTCACAACAACGTGCCCGAGAGCATCGAGGCCTACTACCAGGAGGCAGGCCGCGCCGGCCGCGACGGCGACCCGGCCAGCTGCCACTTGCTGTGGAACGGCAACGATTTTCGCATGCGCCGCTTTTTGATCGACCGCGGCGATGCTGCCGACGAGGCGCTCGACGACGAGCAGCGCGCATGGGCGCTCCAGAACCGCTATCGCCTGCTCAGCCAGATGGAGGGCTACTGCAATACCACCGGCTGTCTGCGCGAATACATGCTGCGCTACTTTGGCGACGAGGCCGCGGCCGAGCATGCTGCCGCGGCTGGTGCGGGCGCCACCGCCACGGATGACGCCGAGGGTTGCGGCAACTGCAGCAACTGCCTCACACAGTTCGAGGTCGAGGACGTCACCGACATGGCCCGCGCCGCCGTGCAATATGTGGCCACGCGCCCCATGCGCTTTGGCAAGTCGCTGATCGCCGACGTGCTTCACGGCGGCAACACCGAGCGCATTCGCCAGATGCATCTGGACGAGGATCGCGGCTACGGTGAGCTGTCGAGCGAATCGGTCGGGCGCATCAAGGACATCATCGGCCAGCTGTGCGGGCGGGGCTACCTGGCCACCTCGCAGGGCCAGTATCCGGTCGTGGGTCTGGGCCCGCGTGCCGGCGAGGTCGAGGACGAGACGTTCGCCTTTACCGTTAAGCGTCGCGCGTCCAAGCGCAAGGCCTCGGCCCGTGCCTGCCGTGCGGTGGATTTGCTGCACGAGGAGGCCGAGCTGGATCAGCGACCGCGCGTGGGCGACGACGCCGAGCTGTTTGAGCGCCTACGGGCACTCCGCAAGGAGATCTCGACCGAGCTGGAGATGGCACCGTACATGGTCTTCTCTGACAAGGCCCTGCGCGGCCTGTGCCGTCTACGTCCTCAGACGCGCGACGAGCTTATCCAGGTCAACGGCATCGGCGAGAAAAAGGCCGACGCCTTTGGCGAGCAGTTTATGGCGGCGATAGAAGAGTTTGAATCCGAGCATGCACGGGATGGAGCGTAACGATGGCGACCGATAACAAGACCGACCGTACTGACGTGCCCGCCGTGCCGCTATACCAGCAGGTCATGGACGACCTAAAGGGCGAGATCGCACGCGGCGTGTACGCGGCCGGCTCGCGCATTCCTTCCGAGATGGAGCTCGCGAAGTCTTACGGCGTGGGGCGCATCACCGTGCGCCGTGCCATCGAGGAGCTGTCGCGCGCGGGCTACCTCAACCGCCAGCAGGGGAGGGGCACCTTTGTGTGCGCTCCCAAGCTCAAACGCAAGATTCGCCAGAAGGGCGACGTCCAGAGTTTCACCGAGGGTTGTGCCGCCAACGACATGGTGGCCGGAGCGCGCCTGGTGTCGCGCACGGTGGTTGCGGCGACGCGTGAGGACGCGGCATTTTTTGGCGTGGAGCCCGGCTGCGAGCTCATCGTGGTCGAGCGCGTGCGCACGGCAGATGGCGTGCCCGTCATGCTCGAGAACAACGCCTTTGTGCTTGCCGACCATCCCTACCTGCAGACGTTGGCCGATGAGGACCTCACCGATAACTCAATCTTTGCGCTCGTTGCCGAGCATTCGGGCCGCGCGCCGCTCAAGTCCGACCCCTGCACCGTGGAGATTGCGCTTGCCGATGCTCAGGCGGCCCCGCTGCTGGAGGTGCCGGTCGGCGAGCCGCTCTTCTATATGGAGGCATACTTTACCGATGAGGACGAGCGGCCCCTGCTGCTCGGTCGTCAAAAGATCGTGGGCTCGCGCTACGTGTTCGACATCTAACGTTCACGAATAGAACAACATGGAACAAATTTATCGCAATGGCTTCCACCGTGGCTGCATGCGTGGTATATATAGAACAACATAGAACGACAGCAGGTACGAGCAGCCGTCGCCAAAAGCCGCCACACAAGGAGGGGCATCAGCATGAACGCACATGATCTGATTCAGGAAATTATCGAGCGCAAGGGCAAGGTCGAGAACGTCTTTTGGATCGCCTGCGGTGGTTCGATGATCGACCTGATGCCGGCCAACGAACTGCTCAAGCGCGAGGCCACCACGTTTACCTCGACGGTCTACACGGCGCGCGAGTTTTGCCTGATGACTCCCAAGAGTCTTGGCGAGAAGTCACTCGTCATCGCCTGCAGCCACAGCGGTAACACGCAAGAGGTCGTCGACGGCTGCGAGATGGCGTTGGCTGCCGGCGCCGAGGTCATTGCCCTTACCGACTGCGAGGGCTCAAAGATCGACAACGGCAAGTGGACCACCTGGGTCTATCCGTGGGGCGAGGGCGTGTTGCAGGCCGAGGTGCCGCAGGGCATCGGCGCTCTGATCGCCGCCGAACTGCTCGACCAGCAGGAGGGCTACGAAGCGCTCGCCGACATGTACGAAGGCCTTAAGCAGATGGATGCGCTGCTGCCCGCCGCGCGCGAGAAGGTCAACGCCGAGCTAGGTGCCCGTTTTGCCGAGCTCTGCCAGCAGCACAAGTTCTTCTACATCCTGGGCTCCGGCCCCAACTTTAGCCAGACCTACGCCATGGCAATCTGCTCGCTCATGGAGATGCAGTGGCAGCACTGCTGCTACATCCACTCCGGCGAGTACTTCCATGGCCCGTTCGAAGCCACCGAGCCCGGCGTGTTCTACTTTGTGCAGCTCGGATCGGGCGAGTGCCGCCCCATGGAGGAGCGCGCTCTTGCGTTCCTCAACACGCACACCGATACGATCATGGTGCTCGACGCGCTCGAGTACGGCGTGGGCGACGTGCCCGCCAGCGTGCGTTCGTACTTGGAGCCGATCTTCTTCTACAACATGAGCTGCGAGCTGCGCGCCGCCCGCGGCAAGGTGTTTGACCACAGCCCCGAGGTTCGTCGCTACATGGGCATCGAGCAGTACTAGGTAACGGGAAAAGCATTAACCTTCGATTCGCAAGCGGGCCACATGAGTCAAAAAGCGGGCCGCGCCGGGGATTTCCGGCGCGGCCCGCTTAGTATCGCGCATAGATTCGCAAGGTTGCGGTAGCCAGCGGCCTACTTTGCGTCGTAGGCCTCGGCGTCCCACCAGTCGAGCTGGGCGATGTTGTCGCGGATGTGCTGGCAGCTCTTGTGGAAGCCCTCGAGCTCGTGCTCGGACAGGTCCAGCGTGTAGACCTCCTCGACGCCCTCGGCACCGATCGCGCACGGCAGGGAGGTGAAGATGCCCTCCTCGCCATACTGGCCGGTCATGAGCGTGGAGGCGGAAAGCACGGCGTGCTCGTTATGCAGCACGGCGGCGCAAACGCGCGCGGCGGAGTTGGCGACGGCGTACTCGGTGCACTGTTTGCCCTGGTAGGTTACGTAGCCGCCCTTGCGCGCGAGCTCCTCGATCTCCATGTGGTCAAAGGCGTACTTGTCGGGGTTCTCGGCCTGAAGCTCGTTAAGGCTCTTGCCGGCGATGGTTGCGGCCTTAAAGGCGGCCAACTGGCTAAAGCCGTGCTCGCCGATCATGTAGGCGTCGATGGACTTGGGGCTCACGCCGACCTTCTTGGAGATCTCGGTGCGCAGGCGGGCGGAGTCCAGGCCGCAGCCCGAGCCGATGATCTTCTTGGGATCGTAGCCGGTCAGGTGCCACAGCTCGGTGCACACGACGTCGCAGGGGTTGGAGATGCTCACGAAGATGCCGTCAAAGCCGGCGTCGACGATGCGCTTGGCAAAGGTGCGGGCGGCGTCGGTGGTAAAGAACAGCTCGCCGTCGCGGTTGCCGGCGGCCAGCGCGACCTTGCCGGCGGCGTTGACGATGACGTCGCAGCAGGCAAGCTCCTCGTAGTGGTCGTAGCAGTTGACGATCTTGGTGTTGTACGGGACAAACGAAAGGGAGTCGCGCAGGTCCTGGACCTCGGACGTCACCTTGGCCTCGTTGATATCGCACAGGTACAGCTCATCGGCAATGCCCTGCATGAGCAGACTGTTGGCAACATGTGCTCCTACGTGGCCCTGGCCGACCACACCGATCTTACGCGTTTGGTACATATATGTATCCTTTCGGCCGAGTTTTTCGCGTCGAACCATTGTAGCGTCCTGCTGCCACTTTGCTAGGCTAAAGCGCCATAGATTTTTGGGCATGCCTTAATCTCTACTTTTGGAGTGATTTGGGCCGCTGACGGCATCGCCGGGCGATGTACTCGCGCGGATGGGGCCGGTCGTTGTACCATAACTGCAACTGACTCGTAAGGAGCATTCATGCCCATTCGCATCCCCGACGCCCTCCCTGCCGCCGCGCAGCTCGAGAGCGAGAACATCTTTGTCATGACCGAGTACCGCGCGCTGCACCAGGACATCCGTCCGCTGCGCGTGCTCATCCTCAACCTCATGCCCACCAAAATCGCTACCGAGACGCAGATCATGCGCAAGCTCTCCAACACGCCGCTGCAGGTGGAGGTGGACCTGCTGCGCACGAAAACGCACGAGGCCACGCACGTGAGCGCCGGCCACCTGGAGACGTTCTACCGCACGTTCGACGACATCCGCGACATCCACTACGACGGCCTGATCATCACGGGCGCGCCGGTGGAGCAGATGCCGTTCGAGGAGGTCGACTACTGGCCCGAGCTCTGCCAGATCATGGATTGGTCCACCACGCACGTGCACTCTACGCTGCACATTTGTTGGGGCGCGCAGGCCGGCCTGTACCATCATTACGGCATCCAGAAGTACGACCTGCCGGCAAAGGCGAGCGGCGTGTTCGAGCATTATCTGGTGAAGCCGCAAAGCCCGCTGGTCCGCGGCTTTGACGACCGCTTCTATGCCGTACATTCGCGCAACACCGACGTGCGCCGCGAGGACGTGGAGGCCGAGCCGCAGCTTGAGGTCGTGGCCGTGTCCGACGAGGTGGGCCTGTACATCGTCAAGTCGACCGACAGCCGTCGCTTCTTTGTCTTTGGTCACCCCGAGTACGATACCGACACGCTGCGCCTGGAGTACGAGCGCGACGTGAAGCGCGGCCTCAACCCTCAGGTGCCGGCGCATTACTTCCCGGGCGACGACCCCTCCGCCGATCCGCGCAACGTCTGGCGCAGCCAAGCTCAGCTGTTCTACACCAACTGGCTCAACTACTACGTCTACCAGACCACGCCCTACGACCTGGCCCGCGCCGGCGAGGAGCACTAGGCTGCGATGGTACTGCTGTAGCCGTGGCTGATATGGCAGCGATTAGGCGCTGATGATGTGGGGTAGTGGCAGGTCGTGAGCGTCGGTGGGAACGCGGTCGACACGCTGCTCGTCAAAGGCGATGCCGATGATTTGGCATGCGGGCGAGAGCATGGGCAGGTAGCGGTCGTAGCAACCGCCGCCGTAGCCCAGGCGCGCGCCGGTTTGGTCGAAGGCCACGAGCGGCACGACGATCATGTCGAGAGCTTCGGCAGGCACGATAGGGAAGTGGTTGCTGTCGATGTCCGTGGCCGCAAAGGCCCGCGTAGGGTGGGCGATAAACGGAGCCGCGGACGCATCGTCGGCGGCA
Organism: uncultured Collinsella sp.; assembly: GCA_958407995.1. GTDB lineage: Bacteria > Actinomycetota > Coriobacteriia > Coriobacteriales > Coriobacteriaceae > Collinsella. The sequence goes on along the minus strand of CATYJU010000006.1, from coordinate 44,435 downwards.
ACTGCCCGCATACACATGCGCTGGCCACAAGCTGCGGCATCAATTGCCGAGAGCATGCACGGATAGGCTACGCGCCAGCCGCGCACGGCGGCCGCAGCGGCAAACGCGGCAGGGTCTGCCTCGGAACCCATCGCGGCATAGACGGCAACGGTGCGCGGCGCCGCGGCATCCAAGCGGCCCAGCAGCTCAACCAGCCGCGCACAGATATCAGCAGACTTCGCCGCCCGTACATCCAAATCGAGATCGTCGCGCCGAGCAATCATTGCCCGCCGCAACTCAGCCTTGTCCATCCCAGCCTCCTCTAGCAAACCTGCCAAAAAGGGACAGGTTTATTTTGGCGGGTTTTATCTGGGCAAACGTCGAAGCCGCCACAAAGGCGCCCTGTGTGGCGGCTTCGACTCGACGTTGGCTTCACAGCGCCGCAGCGATCGCTTCAGTCACAAACTTATTGAGTGACTCACCCTTCTTTGCCGCTGCCAGCGCTGCTTGCTTGTGGAGCTCAGAGCCCGTTCTTACGTTGAACGAGCCCTTAAAAGCCCGCTCGGGTTCCTTGCCCTTCTCGGCGCAAAACTCAAGGTAATCGTCGACGGCGTCGTGGAAGCATTGCTCCACTTCTTCAGCCGTGGAGCCTTCAAATACGATTGCGTCCCTAATGCCGGCGACCATACCTGTTAGCACATGCTGTTCGGCATTGAACTCGACCGGGGCGAAATAACCTTTGTATGCCAAAACGTTACTCATGACTACCTCCGACATCTTGCAGAAAGCGAACGATGTTTCGAATGGTCCCCGCTGTCAATTCGTCAGATGGATGAGGCGCGTGCATTACGAACATCCTGCCATCTGATGGCCTGTAGAAGCGAACGCGCGATCCGGATGTCTTGCCTTTGCTGTCCATTTCAAAGCCATATGAAGCCATGACTTTTAAAAAATCCGCATACCGATAAGTTGAAGGGCAGCTAAACAGTTGGGCGATGAGTTTATCGGATCGAGTCATCCCGCCTCACATTCTGCAACTATATTCTAGTTGCAATTTCAGGTCGTTGCAAGCACCTCTACTATAGAACATGTGTGCGTATAGAACAAGTGTTCGAATCACCACTGAGAATGGGGACAGGCATCTTTGTGGTGGTCTGTGCTGTGGAGTGGGCGTCTGCGGCAGTTCGTCTCGATCTGTAACAGTAACTCGGCAAAATTGGACCTAGATGTTACAGATTGAGACAAAGGGCCGGCGTCATCCGGAAACGTCTCGATTTGTAACATCTGGAGCCAATATTGCCGCCTTAGCGTTACAGATCGAGATAAATCGGCAGACTGCGGCAAAAGAAAAAGGTAGATTTTCGGTCATGTCCCAAAAATCTACCTTTGTGCGTTAGCCCAACAGGTCGACTACGGTGAAGCCGGCGTTGCTCTTGGCGATGACGTCTCGGCCGCCAAAGACGCAGGTGGGCGACTCGGCTGCGATGCGCGTCACGTCGGCGCCGAGCGAGCGCAGCTTACCGGGCGTGGCGGCGAGCATCTGGGCGCGGCGCTCCTCGCGTGCATGTGGATCGAGCCCGGCCAGGTAGGTCGTGTTGCGGCGCTTGGTGAGCGCGTACGGCTTCACCGGCGCGTCCATGCCGCTCACGCAGCTCACGATAAAGCCCTCAAAGGCGGCCTCGTCGGGCTCAAAGCTGCCGAGCCATTCACCTGCGCGCGCCACGCGCTCAATCGAGGGGTCGATTGCCGGGTCGCGGTAGGTGTAGAACGCCGCCTGGCGCTCGCCGGCTGCGCGGAATCCGCAGCCGTACGCGCCGCCCTTCACGCGAATCTCGTTCCACAGGTAATCGTAGGAGAGCGCGTTGGCAGCCACGGCCCAAGCGCCTGTCACGTCAATGCCCAGGCGACGCGGATCGCACGCACGCGCGGCAAAGCAGATGTCGCTGGGGATCACGAAAGCCTCGTGGCGGTCGCACGGCGCCGGCACCGCGAGCGCGTCGCGGCCGGCACCATCGCCCGCATCCAGCCCCAGGTCGCCCGCGGCATCCCAGTACGCGTCAAAGTCCTCGTCGCTGCCGGTAAAGCTCGCCATGCAGCCATCGGCCACAAAGATGCGCTCCGCCAGCTCGGCAAGCTTGGTACGCAGCCCGTCCACGCGCTCGTCAAAGTGCTCGAGCAAATCGCGCAGGAACAGATAGAAATCAACGCCCGAAAGCTGCTCGCGCACCACGGCCGAAGGCGAGCTGTAGCTCATCGCGCGACCGAGTGCCGCCGAGTGGCCGTTGTTGATAAAGCCCTGCTCAAGCCCAATGCGAATCTGCGTGAGCACGTCGCGCATGCGGTCGGCGTCGGCGTCTGCCAAAAGCGTGCTCGACCATACCTCGCGCGGCAGACTCGCCAGTGCATCGATCTTCTCGGACAGGGCGCCGGCGCTCACCAGCAGGTAGGGGCGCACGCCGTCTACTTCGGGCTGCGTCATGACTTCGGTCGTAAAGCTCAAAAAGCCGAGCTTGCCGGCGAGTAAGTTATCGAGTTCCTCGGCCGAGTGCTCGCGCGTGGGCAGCTGCTTAAGCAGGCGGCAGAGCAGTGTCACATAGGGCAGGTCCTCAAACGCGACGCAGCTCAGGTCGAAATACTGCATGGCGTAGGCCAGGCGGTTGGTGGGGATGCCGTGGCGCAGGCAGGGGATGGGCGCGGTCGTGTCCACGACCAGTGGCGGCTCGGGGCGCGCCTCGCCAATGTCGGACACGCGCAGGCGCGGCAACGTGGCCTTGTCCTCGGGCGTGTCCTCGGCTTCCTGCGCGGCACGCAGCGCGGCCGTGCGCTCGACCACGTTGGCCAGCTCGGAATCGGTCATGGCGTCGCGCTTGGCTGCCAGCTCAGCGGCCTCGGCGCCCTCCGAGCCGGCGCCAGCGTTCACCGGCACCAGCTCGACGAGCGCCATGTGGTCGTTCTCCAGTACCAACTCGCGCAGCAGGTCCTCAAAGTAGGTGCCGTCCAGCTCGCTACGCAGCTCCTTGTACACCGGGCCGTACTTGAGTGCCAGCGTCGCGGCGTCGTCATCGTAGAGCCAGGTGCTTTGTGCGTCGCACGCAATTGCCACGCCGTCGGCGATACCGTAGTCGCGCTGGCGCAGGTCGTATTCGTTGCTACTGATGATGGCTTCCAGGCGCTCGCGCGGAACGCCATGCTCGCATAGGTCGCGGCAGGCGTCCTGGAACACGCGGCGCAGCTCGCGCGCCACGCCGGGCTGCGCGTTTTGCAGCATGATGAGCTCGTAGGGCTGCAGGCTCTCGGCCGCGGTGTAGCTCACCACGTTGCCGCCCAGGCCGGCGGCCAGAATGGCCTTCTTAACCGGTGCTTCGTTGGAGCCCAGCAGTGCCTCGAACAGGATATCCGCCGCGATCGTGCGTTTGCGGTCGAGCGCGCTGCCCAGCACCAGGCCCAGGCCCACCAGGGCGTTCTCGGGTGTAGTGGCCATCTCGACGCGCTTGTACTCGCAGGTCACGGGTGCCTGCACGCCCAGCGGATTGGGCGCCAGCGTGGACGGGTCCTCGCCGGCGGCGACGGCAGCGTCCATGCGGCAGCTCGCGGCACTCGGCTGCGACAGATAACGCTCGTCCAAAAACGCCAGCGCGCGGTCCACATCTAGGTCGCCGTAGAGCGTTATATAAGAGTTGGAAGGATTGTAGTGGCGCGCGTGCGTGTCCAGGAACTGCTCGTAGGTGAGCGCGGGGATCGCGCGCGGGTCGCCGCCGCTCTCGTGCGCATAGGCGGTGTCGGGATAGAGCGCGGCGTTGACAGCGTCGTCTAGCACGCTCATGGGGTCGGACAGCGCGCCCTTCATCTCGTTGAACACCACGCCGTTATAGCGCAGCGTGCCCTCGTGCAGGCTCGCGGCGTTGCCGTCGCCCTCGGCGTCCTCCGACAGGTCCAGCTCGTAGTGCCAGCCTTCCTGCTCAAAAATGGTCGGCTTGGTGTAGATGGCTGGGTTGAACACCGCGTCCAGATACACGTCCATCAGGTTGTACAGGTCCTGTTCGTTGGTGGTGGCAACGGGGTAGATGGTCTTGTCGGGGTAGGTCATGGCGTTGAGGAACGTCTGCATGGAGCTCTTGATCAGGTCGACAAACGGCTCCTTGACGGGGAATTTGGCCGATCCGCACAGCACCGAGTGCTCAAGAATATGGAACACGCCGGTGGAATCGGCCGGCGGCGTCTTAAAGCCAATGGCAAAGGCCTTGTTTTCGTCGTCGCACGCCAGGTACAGCAGACGAGCGCCCGAGGCAGTGTGTCGCAGCACGTAAGCGTCCGAGTCGAGCTCGGGCACGGTCTCGCGGCGCTCGACGGCAAAGCCGTGGCAGGTAGTGCCGGGCACCAGCAGTGCAGCGGCTGCGGCGCGCGGGTCGGTTGAGGTGGTGGGCATATGCAGTCTCCTTTGACGCCCCAGCGGGGGCGAATCGAGTCGAATCCTCGAGAGTATACCCATATGGGGCCGCGACCCTGCGGCGAACTGAAGACGATGCCAGCGGATTGGGCGAAGGGCTCGCGTGCCCGCCGCACGAGCGTGGAAAATTGGACACTCGCCAAACGAGAGTGGATATTCGGAAATCCTCGCTCGTCCATCACTCGCGTATCTCTCGTCTCTCATTCGTTTCTAATATGAGAGATGACAGGAAGATGAGAGAAAATTATGAGAGATAACTGAGCAGCAAAGAGACGGGCAATCATGGTATTGTCTCAATACCGATTGTTCTACCAGCAAAAATATGTATAAATGAAGCAAATGGTAGACATTCCATCTCTATCTATCTCTTATCTCTAAGCCGAGAGATAGAGAGATAGATGAGAGATAATTACGAGAGATAACTGAGAGACGAGGGAAATCTATCCGCGGCATTCTCCGCAGGACCGAGCGAAAGGACGTGCAGATGAACGAAAACGAGCTGACCGGTCTGCTTGAGTCTTTAAGGCGTATGGGCTCGGATGATCTTAACGTCGAAGTGAAGGAGAGCGCCACGACGCTTTCCCGCGATGTGTGGGAAACGGTGAGCGCATTCGCGAACACTGCCGGCGGAATCATCGTGCTCGGAGTGAGTGAGCGCGCAGGTTTTGTCCCGGTTGAGAACTTCGAGACCGAGAAAGTGCTCAACCAATTTGTGTCAGGCATGGGTGATGCGGGCGGTCGAGGAAAGCTGGCCAATCCGCCTAAATACACGATCGAGCGAGTGGAGCTTCAGGGCGTCATCGTTCTCGTCATTACGATTGAGGAGCTCGATCCGTCGAGCAAGCCCTGCTATGTCATAGAGCGGGGCGCCCAGGGCGGCAGCTACAAGCGCATCGATGACAAAGATGTGCCGCTTTCATCGACCGAGGTGCTCACATTGGCGTCATACGGTCGAGCGACTCCGAGCGATCGGGACGCGGTGGCGGGTGCGGGCGCGGACAATCTCGACGAGACGCTGGTCGACCGTACGATAGATCGGGCTTTCTCGTTGACGCCCCGGGCAATGCGCGGCGCGCCGGACAAACAAACGAAGCTGGAGCGCCTAAATATCCTTGATTCCCAGGGCAATGTCACCAAGGCTGGACTCCTAGTTGTGGGCACCTACCCTCAGCAGTTCTATCCCAAGCTCTTCATTGACGTGGCTGTCCATGCGGGAACTCAGAAGGGCATGGCGGGGTCGCTGAGGTTCATGGACCGCACAATCTGTGAGGGAACGTTGGGCGAGATGATTTCGGATGCTGTCGCGGCCGTCGCCAAGAATTTGCGGCGAACCTCGACCGTCCAAGGCGTCTCGCGTGTCGACTCGCTGGAGATTCCCGAGGAGGTCCTGCGCGAGGCAATCGCCAACGCCGTAATCCATCGAGAATACGGGGATCGGTTCTGTGGACAATCGATTGCCGTCGACGTCTTTGACGATCGTGTCGAGGTGACGAATCCTGGCGGCCTTTACGGGGGAAAGACTCGCGAGAACTTGTTTGACGGCAGCTCCCGATGCCGTAACGCGACGCTCGTGAAACTCATGTCGATTGTCCCGCTGCCGGATGGCGCAGGTTCGCCGGCTGAGGGCAATGGCTCGGGCATCCCGATGATGATCGATGCCATGCGCGCGCATGGTCTGGCCGAGCCCCTGTTCTGCCCGGGGTTCGATCGGTTCAAGGTCGTACTTTACCGTTCAAAGATCGAGCCGGTCGATCATGGCGGGGGCTTAATTGTGACGGCACTCAAACACTACGGCGAGCTGGGGACGCGTGAGCTGGCAGAACGTACGGGGCTTACAATTTCCCAGGTAAGGTCGCGCGTCAACGCGCTCATTGCTCAAGGCGAGCTTGAGCCCACGGCGCCGGCGACGAGCCGCAACCGCAAGTATCGACTGTCAGAGCGCGTGGAATAAATGCGTTAGTGGACGAGGCGACCCAATAATCGACCCTCAATTGGCGCCCACTAAGGTAAAGCGGTTGTTGCTCAGTCGACGGTGATGCTGAAGACTCGGCTTACGCCGGCATGGCCCCGAACCCGTCCATCAAGAACAGCCTAAGAACCAGCTTGATGACATTTCCCGGTTTGACTTCAGCCGCGTCAAAGACGTGGCGCTCGGCGAGCTCGCTGCAGTATGCATAGATGTCGCGGATAAGGTCCGCGCCCGAAAGCGTAAACATGTAGCCTGCGTCCGAAAGCGCATTGGGCGCGGCGGGCAACTTGGCCATGTGGCAGAACGTTTGCAGGTCGGGCGCCATAACATTCTGGTAGTCGAGGTGGCCGCCGGCATCCTGTTCGGCAAGCTCCAATTGGCGCACGAAATCCAGCGCCGCTGCCAGCACAAAGCTCGGCGTAGGCGCGTTGACGTCCTGAGTGGTCGCCACGAGCCTGCCCGCCGCCTGCGTGACAAGCCAAGCGACCTCGCGCTGGCAACGCACGGCCTTGCGCGTAACCGGCTTGATGGACGAAGAAGAAACGCTCCCCTTAGGCGGATTCGAAGCAGCCATAAGACCCTCCCATGAACAATCCGGCCCAACAAGCCCGGATGAAACACGTGTTACATCAGTATACGGGGAAGTGGGGTGGAAAAACGGAGTCGACAGCGTGAACTGCCGGCTCCGGATTGCTTGCCTTAGAGGCCGTACACTTCGACCATAGCTTCGCCAATGCGATGGGGCACGCCGGTGACGAGTGCGTTGCCCATGCAGAAGGCCCGATGGCCGTCGGTCATGCCCGTATCGGTCCAACCTTTCGGGAATCCCTGAAGCTGATCGAGCTCGTCGGGAACAAGACGGCGGAAACGGCCATCGGGACATTCGATGACGTGCTTGAAGCGGCTCGCTCCCGTGCCGCCTTCTCCTGTGAGGATGGTGCGGCTCGGCTTGTCGGTGGCATCCGGGAAGCTCATGGCTCCCTCGGAATACGTGTACGTAAAGCCTGTCTTTTTGTTAGTGCGCTCTTCGCGCTTGCTGCCCTTAAGGTAGCGCCAGTCGGGAAGCTTTTCGTCGGAGATGTAGAACTGCTCCGGGACATCAGCCTCGTCGACAAGCACGTCGCCAAGCACGTGGCGCTCACCGTGATAGTCCTCGGCAAAGTCGCAGGTCAGAACATGACAGCCCTGCATGACGCCAGCATTCTTGAATTGAGAGGTCTTTTGGCCGACGCCAAAACGAGTTGAGTTCTCGTAGGGGTCGGGCAAAACGTCGAGCTCGGACATCTCGTCGGGATAGATGGCGGGGAAGGCTTTAGCCATGACGCCGTTGTGCATGCGATTAACGAGATCAACCTTGCCAGCGTCCTTTTCGCAGAAGATATAAACACGCTTGCGACGCTGGGGGAAACCGTATTCGGCAGAGTTGACCACGCGCCATTCGACCGTGTAGTCGAGGTCGGCAAGACAGCTTAGGATGATGGCGAAGTCGCGACCGCGTTGAGACGCGGGCGACTTGAGCAGGCGGTCGACGTTCTCAAAGAGACCGAACTTGGGCTTCTTCATTTCGAGGAAGTGATAGATGTCCCACCAAAGGACGCCCTTCTTGCCCTCGATGCCGTGTGCCTGATTGAGCGGACGCGCGACAGAGTAGTCTTGGCAGGGGAAACCGCCAACAACCATTTGGACATCGGGGATTTCGATTTCTTTCGCCTCGGCCTGCTCCAGGACCTTATTGATGTCTTCGTTGACGACGGAATCATTGCCGAAGCGATCCATGTAGCAACGGGCCGCGAACTGACGCGCCTTGGTTCCGGGCGGCTCCCACTGATTGGCCCAAATGGTGCGGAAGGGGCCGGCGGGCTTCATATAAAACTCGGGATGTCTAGGGTCGGCATAGCCTTCGAGACCCAAACGAAATCCACCGACGCCCGCAAAAAGCTCGGCAATATTAATCTCAGACACGTTTCTCCAATCGCTGCTGTGTCCGGTTATGGTGGTCACAACAATAACCGATCGAGGGGACAATCAAGACCTCAATTTTCTGGGCGTTAGTAGTTGCTCTGAACTACCATGAGGTTAGTTGCGAGTTTCGGAGGTATCCCGTGTCTAAGAAGCGCCTCGATTTCAAGCGCATGCTTGACGATACTGATTTTTCTGACCCCTCAAGTATTGAGCGCTATGCTGCCAATCTCGATGGCATGACGTTCCGCGATATTCTCGAGCTCGGTATTGCTCCGGAGGGGGAGAGTGCGCCCAAGGACTTTGGCTCCAAGAAGTACAAAGGCGGTATGGGCACTCTTATCGAAGAACGTTACTTTGGCTACAAGGCCAATAGTGACGATCGCCCCGACTTTCCCGAGGCGGGCGTTGAGCTCAAGGCAACGTGTTTTGATGTGCTCAAGAACGGCCGGAAGTCTGCTGGCGAGCGCCTTGTCCTGACCATGATTCCTTATGACCGACCTGTTTCGCTCGACTACGACAGTTCTCACCTCAAGACCAAGCTCAGCAATATCCTGTTGATTTACTACGGCCGAGATCGTTCCATCGATAAATACGACCAACGCATTGAGCGTGCGGTCATGGTTCGTCTGCCCGAAGAGGACATGAAAATCATTCGCGCCGACTACGAGAAGATCATTTCCTATATTCAGGATGGCCGTGCGGACGAGCTTTCAGAAGGCATGACGACTTATCTGGGTGCTTGCACGAAGGGCGCAACTGAGGCCACAATGTGGGCGGACCAGTATTATGAATACTTCAATACCGATACGGGCGAGATTGAGCGCCATCGCGCAAAGCGTCGCGCCTTTTCCCTCAAGCGCTCGTATATGGACTATGTGCTCCATACTTATGTCCTCGGTGCTCCGCGAGTCGGGGAGAGCATTGTTCAGGACGATGGCAAGTCTATCGATTTCGAAAGTTACGTAACTGGACTTATCGAGCGCCATTACGGTGAGACCGATCGTCAAATTGCCGAACAGTATGGACTGGAGTACACGGGCAATAAGGCGCAGTGGACAACGCTCGTTTATCGTATGCTCGGAATCAAAAACAATGCTGCCGAGGAATTCGTCAAGGCAGGCATTTCCGTCCGAACTGTTCGAGTTAACAACAGGGGGCACATCGAACAGGCTATGTCGTTCCCACCGTTTGAGTTCAAGCGTTTGATTGAAGAAGACTGGGAGACGTCGCCTCTTCATGCGTGCCTTGAGACCAATCGCTTTTTCTTCGTTGTGTTCCGTGAGGACCACGATGGCGTGCTGCGTCTCGATCGTTGTTTGTTCTGGGCAATGGGAGAAAACGAAATCGAAGGCCCAGCGAAAGCTTGTTGGGATGAGACGCGAAAGGTAATACGTGAGGGCGTTGAGCTCAATCCGTATCGGGATGCGAGCGGAAAGCTCAAAGTGACTAACAATCTGCCCGGTATGGCGGACAATCCAATTGTTCACGTTCGCCCGCATACGTCAAAAGCGGCTTACAAGTTTGCCGATGGAACAGAGATCGGTGACATCGCAAGGAATGCTTACGAACTGCCCGACGGGCGCTGGATGACGAAGCAATCGTTCTGGTTCAACAAGGGCTACCTGGAGCATATTCTGGGGCTGTAGCGTTTCGAGATTATTTAACAATCAACCCCTGCTCCTCGATACCTCGATGTTGCCCCTACAAATAAATCCCCTCACCGAGTTGCTTGTGGAACTCGGCGTGATGGTCGCGTGCCCAGGTAAAGAGCGCCTGGTCAAAGTCGGTACGCGTGGCCGGGACGCCAAAGACGCCGGCAACTTCGACGCGTATAAACTCCAGTGCCGGCAGCTTGTTGATGGCAGTGAGGGCAAACGGGGACGAGGGCTCCTCGAACAGATAGCGGCTGCCTTGCAGCGCGTCGCAACTGGTGCACGTGTTGCCGAGCGACGGGGCTTTGGAGGCTCGCGCGCCTACGGGCTTGTAGCCGCAACGCTTATGAAGGTAGTCGCGGATCTCGCCCGGCACGCAGCCAAGAGCGGGCACGATGGCGAGTGCGTTGGTGTTGGCCGTGTCGATGGCAATGTGCCCGGCTTCGTTGGGCGTGTGCGCGATGGCGATGCTCTTGTCGTTATCGGTTCGATAGGGAATGCCGAAGGCCGCGACCGAGGTCTCTTTGTGACACTTCCAGCACTCGCGCTTGCCCAGTACTAGATATATATACGGTGCTGAGGGGTCGGATCGGTCAACACCGGGCAGCCACTCGGCAAAGGGCTCGGGGTTGACGCCGCTGGGCACATACCAGATCTTCTTGGTCCGGTCCCATTTGGCGCCCAGCGCCTTGGCTTCTTCTTTGTGCGAAAAGGGGACATCGAGCTCGGTGCGCATAGCGGCTCCTTGGTGCTGCAGGTGCAAGTGGCTCAAGGATACCGCAGGGCGCAGACATCGCGGCGTTTTGCTGAGAAGTTGCGGCTCGGATGGGTTCGAGACGCGTTGGTCTCGGCCTCGGTGGCTATTGGGGCGGTTTTGATTGACTGCGGAGTCAGCCGGGATAGGCACTTGGGTCGCTGACGTGGTTTTGTGCATGGGCAGGGCGGTTGGAGCTGCTAGCTGATTTGGCGACATAAAACAAAACAGCCCAGAGGACATAGCCTCTGAGCTGCGAACATTTGGTGGGCGTTAGAAGATTTGAACTTCTGACCTCTTCCGTGTCAGGGAAGCGCTCTCCCCCTGAGCTAAACGCCCGATCAAGGGTGCGCAAGCGCGCAAGGGATAATATAACGGAGCCTGAACTCGGTGGCAAGAACATTTTTAAAAATCGCTTACATTGTGGAATTCGGGGGCTTTGTCGTATCCATTTCAAAAGAGCCTGCTGCCGCGATTTGGCTGTCGCATAATGCAAGGCCATTGCGGTATCGAGCTATGGAAAGACGCCTGCGGAATTGTCCTACCGATAAGCGGACAAGCCTCCAGCTGGTGACTTCGCCGTGGTAAGGTAAACCGAATTGTTTCCAGGCTGTTTCGGGGGAGTGGAATGAGCAAAGAGTGTGTCGAGCAGGTCGAAGGCGCAGGGGCTTCGGTGCCGATGACCGATATATCGAACATTGATGTGCCCGAGGGCACCGACGAGCTCAGCCGCAACACCCGTCCCGCATGGCGCGACCGCCTGAACAGCGCTTCGACGCGCAAGATGATCACGGGCGTCTTGGCTACGCTGGTGGGCGGTTCGTTTTGGGGCTTCTCGGGCACCAGCGCGAGTTTTTTGTTCGATACCTACCATGTCGATACGCTGTGGCTTATGAGCGTGCGTCAGATTCTCGCCGGCCTGCTCTTTATGGCTGTGGTTGTCACGCGCGACCGCGCACGCCTGGTCAAGCTTTGGACCACACCCGCCGATCGCAAGCAGCTGCTGCTCTTTACCGCCTTTGGCCTGCTGTTCAACCAGTTTTGCTATCTTTCGGCCGTGCGCCTGACGAACGCCGGAACCGCGACGGTGCTCCAGTGCCTGCAGCTCGTTATCATCATGGGCTACACCTGCGTGATCGATCGCCGCATGCCGCGTACTCGCGAAGTCATCGGCATTGGCCTGGCTCTGGGTGGAACCTTTTTAATCGCCACCGGCGGCGACCCCACCAGCCTGAATATCTCGCCGCTTGGCCTGGCAGCAGGTCTTATGTGTGCGGTCAGCGCCGCGTGTATGGCGGTGATTCCCGCCAAGATCCTGCCCGAATACGGCAGCCCCATCGTCACGGGCTCGGCAATGCTCACGGCGGGCGTGGTCTCGTGCGTCTTCGTGCAGCCCTGGGCGCATATGCCGGCGCTCGACGCTGCCGGCATCGAGGCGCTCGCGGTGTTCGTGGTTATCGGCTCGTTTTTTGCTTACATGCTTTATATGCAGGGCGTTAAGGACATCGGCTCGGTGCGCGCGAGCCTCATCGGAACTGTGGAGCCGGTTTCGGCGACCATCACCAGCGCCGTTATGCTGGGGACGGTGTTTTTGCCGACCGACCTTATCGGCTTTGTCATGATCATCGTGATGATGTTCCTTACGGTGTAGCTAGCGCCGCCGCCAAGACGGAAAAGGTGTTGTGCCGCATTTTCGCCAATTGATGTCCGTGTCTGGAGTTTAGCTGTCGATGCCCAAAATGCCATAAACTAGTAACGTTATGGACTTTTTCATTGCGACTCAATTGCGAGGATTTCTTTATGGCTGGTAATCACTTTAAGGGCAGCGATAGCGGTCGCCCTGCAGTTCCGCCGCGTCCGAACGGGGCTGGTAAGGCCGGCACGCCGGGCGGCGCTGGACAGGGCGGTTCCGGTAAGCGCGTGTCCCCGGGCGAGACAGCGATGTTTACCGCTCTGTACGAGCAGTCTCAAAAGGCAAAAAAGACCGGCCGTGCAAGAGGGAATGTCTTTGCGGGCGGTGCAACCTCCACGTCGCAGCCGAGCGGGGCTCCTTCGGTACCCGCGAACAACGCAGATGCTGCCAACGCCGCGAATGCCGCCGGCAACGTTAATGCCGGCAAGGCCGCCAACAATACTCCCTCTGCCGGTGGCGCGGGGCTTACGGGTAACCTTGGCACGATTTACACCGGCGCCTCCGAGACTGGCACGTTCGCCCGCCTGGATGATAGCGGTGCCGAGTTTGCGGGCTCGGGTTCCAAGGAAGATTATTACGATTTTGGCTTGAACTACGGTAGCGACGCTTCGTCGAGTTCGACCTCTGACGGTCTGGTCCGTCATCGCCATCGCAAGGGCGAGCGCAAAAAGTGTCACACCGGCGCCATTATTGCCGCTGTAGTCGCGGTGCTTCTCGTTGCGCTTGGCGCAAGCGGCTTTATGCTGCTTAACTCGGCAAAGACCGTAAAGAGCGAAGCGAAGGAGGCTGTCGAGATCGTCGGTGGCCTTAAGGACAAGGTCACGTCAGGCGATTTTTCGACGCTGCCTGACGACGCGAAGAAGATCGATGAACTCTGCGACAGCATGAAGGCGGAGACCTCGAGCCCGCTGTGGACGGCGGCTTCGTTTATCCCGGTGTATGGCAGTGACATCAACGCAGCCCGCACCATGATTGATGCCCTGTCCGATGTCTCGAGCAACGCGCTGGTTCCCATGGCCGACAACCTTTCGCAGGCCACGCCCGGCAAGCTGTTCCAGGACGGCATGATTAACGTGTCCGCGCTGCAGGCGGTCGCCGATTCGCTTTCCAGCAGCTCGAAGGTGTTCAAGAGCGCCAATGAGAAGATCCAGGGCATTGGCGATACTCATATTTCCCAGGTGACCGAGCTGGTCGATAAGGCCAAGGACGGCTTTGCCACCCTCAACGGCGCGGTTGACGCGGCGGAGAAGGTCGCCCCCATCCTTCCCCAGATGCTCGGCGCCAACGGCCAGACGCGTCATTATCTTGTGCTCGCGATGAGCAATGTCGAGATCCGCGCCTGCGGCGGTTTCCCCGGTTCTCGCGGCGTGATGTCGGTGACTGACGGTAAGCTCGAACTGGGCGATTTTGTCAAAGTCGACATGATGAAAGAGCCTTTGAGCCCGCTTCCCATCACCGATGAAGAGGCAAACTTGTTCACGACCGGATGGGGCCTGACCGGATTCAACACGCTCGGATACACGATGGGCGACGTTACGATGACGCCTGATTATCCGCGTGCGGCTCAGCTTGCCAGCGATATGCAGAAGGCCATTGTCGGAGATGACATCGACGGCGTATTCGCAGTCGATCCGGTATTTTTGCAGTATATGCTCGGCATTGTAGGCGGTACACAGCTTCCTGATGGCACCGTCGTTGATGGAAGCAACGCTGCAAAGGTGCTGCTGCACGATATTTATTGGAATTACCCGGTAGAGGAACAGGATGCCATTTTTGCGGCGGTTGCCGGATCAGCTTTTAACAAGATCGTGGGCGAACTGGGATCCAGCGATATTACTAAGATTGCTGCCGCCATCGAAAAGGGCGCTTCCGAGGGTCGCATCCTCATGTATTCGAGAAACGATGACGAGGAAAAGGCCGCGAAGGCTCTTGGAATATCGGGCGCCCTCCAAACCGATACGTCGGAGGCTCCGATCTTGGGCGTCTATGTGAACAACTACAGCTATTCAAAGATGGATTGGTTCCTCGATAAACGGGTCACCATCGATTCTTCGGTTGAAAATGCCGATGGCTCGACGACGTATCGAGTGACCACCTCGCTCAAGAACACGATGACCCCCCAGGAGAAGGCCGAGATGCCTGGTTATTTCCAGGGCCATAACGGCATTAGCCAGGATATTGACGATGAGGTGCTGAGGCTTTATCTCTACGCTCCTGCGGGAGGCAGCATTTCGGACATTAAGACTTCGGGCTCCGGTTCTATCGAAATGAACGAAGCGACGCACGATGGCTTGAAGGTTGCATGGGGCGGTGTCCACATGCTTCTTGGACAAGACATAAAGGTCGAGTACAAGGTCACGACTTCGAAGGACTCTGGGCACAAAGAGCTTAAGGTTCGTACCACGCCAACCGCTCAAACGTTCGAACAGGATAAGTAAGATATGAAGTACTTTGGCACCGACGGCTTTCGCGGTGAGGCCAACGTTGGGCTGACGGTAGAGCACGCTTATAAGATTGGCCGTTTTGTGGGCTGGTATTACGGCGCCAACCGCGAGCGCAAGGCGCGCGTCATCGTGGGCAAGGACACACGCCGCTCGAGCTATATGTTTGAGGCGGCGCTGGTGAGCGGCCTGGTCGCGAGCGGTGCGGACGCCTATATGCTGCACGTGATCCCGACGCCGGGCGTGGCGCACCAGACCGTGGAGGGCTGCTTCGATTGCGGCATCATGATCAGCGCGAGCCACAACCCGTTTTGCGATAACGGCATTAAGCTCGTCAACAGCGACGGCTTTAAGATGGACGAGGACGTGCTCGAGCTCATCGAGGATTATATCGACGGCAAGGGCGAGGTGCCGCTGGCCACGGGCAACCAGATCGGTGCCACGGTGGACTATATGCAGGGCCGCAACCGCTATATTGCCTCACTCATCGCGAGCGCGAACTTTTCGCTGCAGGGTGTCAAGATCGGCCTGGACTGCGCCAACGGCTCGGCGTCCTCGGTGGCCAAGCCGGTGTTCGACGCGCTGGGCGCCGATGTGCGCGTGATTAACGCCGCGCCCGATGGCTTTAACATCAATGTGGACTGTGGCTCCACGCATACGGAGCGCCTGCAGCGCCATGTGGTGGAGCAGGGCCTGGACGTGGGCTTTGCCTACGACGGCGATGCCGACCGCTGCCTGGCCGTGGATGAGCGCGGCCGTGTGGTCGACGGCGACCAGATCCTGTACGTGTGCGGTGTGTACCTGAACAAGCACGGGCGACTCTCGGGCGGTACCGTGGTGCCGACGATCGCCAGCAACTTTGGCCTGGTCAAGTCGCTGGAGCTTGCCGGCCTAAGCACCGTGACCAGCGGCGTGGGCGATCGTCACGTGTATGCCAAGATGCGCGAGGGCGGCTTCAGCCTGGGCGGCGAGCAGACGGGTCATACGATCTTTGGCGATATCGAGCGCACGGGCGACGGTATTATGACCTCGCTGCGTGTGATGGAAGTGATTCGCGCCGAGCGCGAGACACTCTCGCAGCTCACGGCTCCGTGCAAGCTGCTGCCGCAAGCGCAGGTTGCCGTGCGCGTGGCCGACAAGGATGCCGCGCTCGAGAACATGGGCGTGCAGAACGCGATCGCCGAGGCCGAGGCCGCGCTGGCGGGCGAGGGCCGCGTGCTCGTGCGCAAGAGCGGAACCGAGTCGGTGATTCGCGTGTTGGCTGAGGCTCCGGACCAAGCTGCCGCCGACGCCGCCATGAAGCGCATCGCAAGTGCTCTGGAAGCCCTCTAAGGGCCTTCGGGACCGTTTGTCAGGGGGTTATTAATAGGCTGTGTGCAAAAAATGGCAAATATGAGTACTGTCACAAATTTAGTAACAGCAATACTTGCCTTCAAAGCTCATGTTGGCGCCATTTGAACACCATTCCGACTTGCATATCTCCTCATATGTCCAATAAAAGAGGTCCTAAGTAAGAATAAATCTCACTTAGGACCTCTTTTTAGCCCAGAATAAATGTTGCAAGCATGGCAACAGTACTCATATTTGCCCTTTTTTGCACACGGCCCCTCGGGGTGCTGCTCTGATTTTACAGCTGGTACAGCGTGGTGAACTTGTCCTGGAGGTAGCTGCAGTAGTAGCGGGCATCAAACGCCATGCCGCAGGCGCCCTCAATGAGCTCCGATGCGTCCTTGGCGCGGCCCCACTGCCAAATGTGCTCACCCAGCCAGGCACGGACAGGCGCCAGGTGGCCGCTCGCGCAGGCACCGGTGAGGTCGACGCCGTCGCGGCACATGGCCGGCACGAACATGGCGTCGTAGGCGCTGCCCAGCGCATACGTGGGGAAGTAGCCAAACGAGCCGCCGCTCCAGTGCGTATCCTGCAGGCAGCCGCGCGTGTCGTCGGGAACGGGAATGCCCAGGTACTCGTCCATAAAGCGGTTCCAAAGCGCGGGGATATCCTTGGCCGTGGCCTCGCCGGCAAACAGCATGCGCTCAATCTCGTAGCGCACCATAACGTGCAGCGGATAGGTGAGCTCGTCGGCCTCGGTGCGGATCAGCGACGGCTGTGCGATGTTCACGGCGTGGTAGAGCGTATCCTCGTCCACGCTGCCATAGACCTCGGGCGCGTGACGGCGCAGCACCTCGAGCAGCGGGCCCATAAAGGCGCGGCTGCGGCCCACGGTGTTCTCGAAGAAGCGGCTCTGGCTCTCGTGGATGCCCATGGAGGTGCCACCTTCAAGGCAGGTGCGCGCATAGGTAGGATTGACGCCCAGCTCGTACATGGCGTGTCCCGCCTCGTGGATGATGCTGTAGACGTTGGAGATGCAGTCGTTCTCGTAGATGTGCGTCGCGATGCGCGCGTCGCCCACGGCAAAGCCCTCGCTAAACGGGTGCTCGGTAAAGGCAAGCGTGGTGTCGTTCAGGTCCAGGCCGACGAGCTTCATAAGGTCGAAGCTCATGGCGCGCTGGGCGGCCTCGGGCACGCGGGCGTGCAAAAAGTCGGCAGCGGGCTGCTGGCCGCGCTCGCCGATGGCGTGCACGAGCGGCACGACCGTGGCCTTGACCTCGTCGCAAAACGCGTCGAAGCTCTTGGCGGAAAGGCCGCGCTCGTACTGGTCGAGCCAAACATCGTATGGATCGCGCTTGGGATCCATGAGCTCGGCCTGATGCTTAAGTTGGGCGACGATTCTATCCACATAGGGCTCAAAGCTCGCCCAGTCATTGGCCGTCTTGGCCTTGTGCCACACGGCGTCGGCCTCGCAGGTGAGCCTGGTCCAGGCCTCGGCCTCCTCGGTGGGGATGACGCTTGCCTCGCGCTGGTCGCGGCCGAGCACGCGGATCTCGTCGAGCAGCTGCGGGTCGTCGATCTTGCCGCCGGCGACGGTCTCGCGTGCCAGCGAGTGCACAAGTTCGACAGACTTTTTGCTGGTCAGGAGCTTATGGTGCTCGCCGGCAAGGGTGCCCATGGCGTCGGTGCGCGCTGCGGCGCCGTTGGCGGGGGCAATGGTCGCGCCGTCAAACTCGGCAATCTTGAGCAGGTACTCGCGGGTCCACAGCTTGCCCTCGAGCTTGCGGAATTTTTTGACGGCCTTATCGACCTTCATGCCTTTGGGCGTCTTGTCTGCTACGGGTTCGACCTTCTTATCGTGTTTCTTTCCCATACCTATATCCTTAATCTCGCAGGCCGCGCGTCACGGGTGGGCGCACAGCCAGTTTGCACAGCTACTCGTCTTGTACCCAGCGCGAACAAAACGGAACGCGGCGATACGATCGCAGAATGTGTTATCCTATAGCCCAATGCGTTGACGGAGAGGGTTTTGCCCGCTGCGTCGCCGGCAAGAGAGGGAAGGTCATGGGCTGCAAGCCTTCCTGCGGTGACAAGGGCCAAGCGTTCACTCCCGAGCAGCGACCTCAACGGGCGCGCGGCCGGCGGCGGCGATGTCCCCAGTAGGGAAGCCGTGAGCCTCGCGACAAGGGGCACAGAGTGGGCGCGGCGGGCCAGACATCCGCCGGGTCAAACAAGGTGGTACCGCGGAATTCAACCGTCCTTGGGCAATGCACATGCCCGAGGACGGTTTTTTGTTACCGAACCGGGCCGCGCATCCGCAACGTCGGGCGGCACCTGCCGCCCCGCAGCGCAGATGCGCGAGAGACGAAAGGGAAGACATGAGTCTGATTGATGATCTGGTCAAACTCGAGGAAGAGGCCAAGGAGCTCGTCGCAGGCGCCGACGACGCCGCCAAGCTCGAGGCTGCGCGCGTTGAGCTGCTCGGCCGCAAGGGCCGTATTACCGGCCTGATGCGCATGATGGGCAAGCTCGCCCCCGAGGATCGCCCCGTGATGGGCAAGCGCGCCAACGAGATGCGCCAGCTGATCGAGGGCATGCTCGACGAGCGCACGACCGAGATGAAGGCCGCCGCCCTCAAGCACGCACTGGAGCACGACGCCGTCGACATCACGCTGCCGGGCATCCGTCCGCAGATCGGTCACCAGCACCTGATCAAGCAGATCATCGAGGAGGCCGAGGACATCTTCTGCGGCATCGGCTACACCGTCGAGTCCGGTCCCATGGTCGACACCTCCTACTACAACTTCACCGCGCTCAACGCCCCCATGGATCACCCGAGCCGCTCGGCCCGCGATACCTTCTACGTGGTCGACAACAACCCCGGCAGCGTCGCGCACCCCGAGGCGCATGCCCATGGCGAGTCCGACGTACTGCTGCGCACCCAGACTTCGGGCGTGCAGATCCATACCATGGAGTCGCAAAAGCCGCCCATCTACATGATCTGCCCGGGCACCGTCTATCGCCCCGACACGGCCGACGCCTGCCACCTGCCGCAGTTCAACCAGATCGAGGGCCTGGTCGTCGACGAGGGTATCACCTTTGGCGATCTTAAGGGCACGCTCGACTACTTTGTTAAGTGCATGTTTGGCGAGGACCGCAAGACGCGTTACCGCCCTCACTTCTTCCCCTTCACCGAGCCTTCCTGCGAGGTGGACGTGAGCTGCCACGTGTGCGGCGGCAAGGGCTGCAACTTCTGCAAGCACAGCGGCTGGATTGAGATTCTGGGCTGCGGCATGGTCGACCCCAACGTCCTTATCAACTGCGGCATCGACCCCGAGAAGTACACCGGCTTCGCCTTTGGCATTGGCGCCGAGCGCGTCGCGGCACTGCGCTACGACTTGCCCGACCTCAGAACGCTCATGACTGGCGATATGCGCTTCTTGAATCAGTTCTAGGCTGCGGCTTGCCCAAGCACGGCACCTCGGCGCTCATTCGTCGCTTGCGTACCAAAGTACGCGGCGCTCCTCTTTCGGGCCGATCTGCCGCACTTGGACAACCCTCGCTTTGTAAGGAATGTTCACAAAGTTGAAGTTTCCACCTGCATCTCTTCGCAGGCTTTCAGTATGAAAGGAGAGCTAGATGCGTGTTTCTTACGACTGGCTCAAGACCATGATCGATATTCCGGAGGATCCCAAGACCCTTTCGGACGAATATATCCGTACCGGCACCGAGGTCGAGGCGATCGACACCGTGGGCGAGTCCTTCGACCACGTGGTGACTGCCAAGGTGCTCACCAAGACCCCGCATCCCGATAGCGACCACATGTATGTGTGCTCGGTCGACGTGGGTGACAAGAATCTCGACGCCGACGGCAACCCCGCTCCGCTGCAGATCGTCTGCGGCGCGCAGAACTTCGAGGCCGGCGACCACATCGTCACGGCCATGATTGGCGCTGTCCTGCCCGGCGACGTCAAGATCAAGAAGAGCAAGCTTCGCGGCGTCGTGTCCATGGGCATGAACTGCTCTGCGCGCGAGCTCGGCCTGGGCGGCGACCACTCCGGCATTATGATCCTGCCCGAGGATACGCCCTGCGGCATGCCGTTTGCCGAGTATGTGGGCTCGAGCGACACCGTGCTCGACTGCGAGATCACGCCCAACCGTCCCGACTGCCTGTCCATGATCGGCATGGCCCGCGAGACCGGCGCCATCTTCGACCGCGATTTCCACGTTGAGCTGCCCGCCATCAAGGCCGAGACCGGCCGCGCGACCGACGACGAGCTTTCGGTCGAGATTGCCGACGAGGGCCTGTGCGACCGCTACGTCGCCCGCATCGTGCGCAACGTGAAGGTCGGTCCCTCGCCCGACTGGATGGTCAAGCGCCTCAACGCCCTGGGCGTGCGTCCGCACAACAACATTGTCGATATCACCAACTACGTGATGATGCTCACCGGTCAGCCGCTGCACGCCTTTGACCTGGACACCTTTGCCGAGCGCGAGGGCAGGCGCCGCGTGGTGGTTCGCGCCGCCCAACAGGATGAGAAGTTCACGACGCTCGACGGCGAGGAGCGCACGCTCGACGCCGGCATGGGCCTTATCACCGACGGCGAGCGTCCCGTGGCATTGGCCGGCGTTATGGGCGGCATGGATTCCGAGATCGAGGACGACACCGTCGACGTGATGGTCGAGAGCGCCTGCTTCAACGCCGGTCGCACCTCGCACACCAGCCGCGATCTGTCGCTGATCTCCGACGCCTCCATTCGCTTTGAGCGCCAGGTCGACGAGACCGGCTGCGTGGACGTCGCCAACGTTACCTGCGCGCTCATCGAGGAGATCGCCGGCGGCGAGGTCGCTCCCGGCTACGTGGATGTGTTCCCCGCGCCCAAGACCATCGACAGCATTAAGCTGCGCCTGGCCCGCGTGCATGCCATCTGCGGCGCCGACATCGAGCCTGACTTTATCGAGCGCTCGCTCACCCGCCTGGGCTGCACCGTCGAGCGCGACGGCGAGGACTTTATGGTCACCCCGCCGAGCTTCCGTCCCGACCTGCCGCGCGAGATCGACCTGATCGAGGAGGTCCTGCGCCTGTGGGGCATGGGCCGCGTGACGGCGACCATTCCGGCTGCCAAGAACCACATCGGCGGCCTGACCCGCGAGCAGAAGCTCACCCGTAAGGTCGGCGAGATCCTGCGCGCCTGCGGTCTCAACGAGACCACGACCTTTGGCTTTGCCGCCCCGGGCGACCTGGAGAAGATCGGTATGTCCACCGAAGGCCGCGGCTGTCCCGTGGTGCTCATGAACCCGCTGGTAGCCGAGCAGACCGAGATGCGTCGTTCGCTGCTGCCGGGCCTGCTGCAGTCCGTTGCCTATAACGAGGCCCACGGCACGCCCAACGTGCACCTGTACGAGGTCGGCAGCCTGTTCCATGGCCGCGAGAACGCCAGCCTGCCCAAGGAGACTAAGTCCGTGGCGGGCGTGCTCTCGGGCCAGTGGAGCGAGCAGTCTTGGACCATGAAGTACCGCAAGCTGCGCTTCTTCTTTGGCAAGGGCATTGTCGAGGAGCTGCTCGCCCAGCTGCGCATCGAGAAGGTTCGCTTCCGTCCCGTCGAGGGCGAGGGCTACGCTTTCTTGCAGCCGGGTCGTGCGGCCGAGGTTCTGTCCGGCGGCACCGTGCTGGGCTGGGTCGGCGAGATCCACCCCGAGGCGCGCGAAGCCATGGGCATCGACGAGGTCGTCGTTGCCTTCGAGCTCGATCTGGACAAGCTGATCAAGGGCGCCCGCAACCAGGAGAACTACCGCGAGTTCTCGCAGTATCCTGCCGTTGAGCACGACCTTGCTATCGTGGTCGACAACGCTGTGACCTGCGAGGATCTTGAGCGCCGCATTACCAGCGCCGGCGGCAAGCTGCTCGAGGGCGTGCGCCTGTTCGACGTCTACCGCGATCCCATCCGCATCGGAGCGGGCAAGAAGTCCATGGCCTTTGCGCTTACGTATCGCTCCGACGACCACACGCTCACCAGCGAAGAAGTCGAGAAGGCGCACCAGAAGATCGTCACCAAGGTATGCAAGGGCGTAAACGGCGAGGTCCGCGGCTAGGGCTTGCGCTGGGTATAGGCCAGCGGTGGCTGCCGCCGAGTCCTACGTGACCGCGGTGTTCGGAATAAGGCACCGTTGATCCTGCATATATGACACGCGCATTACATAACGGCGTGCTGCTTTGTCGGCAGCACGCCGTTTTGCTATGATAGCCCGCGGCGTGTTACGAATCTGACAATGCGTAACACTGACAAGGTGATTTAAGCGGCGTTGCAATTCTGTGCGTCGACAACCGGGAGGCGTACATGCACATTCCAGATAATTATCTGTCCCCGCAGACCGATGCCGTCATGGCGGTGGCAATGGTGCCCGTTTGGGTTCATTGCATTAAGAAGGTGCGCGCCACGCTCGACCGCGAGCACATGGCCTTCCTGGGTATTTGCGCCGCCTTCTCCTTTTTGCTCATGATGTTCAACGTGCCGCTGCCTGGCGGCACCACGGGCCACGCCGTCGGCGGCGCGCTTATCGCACTGCTGCTGGGCCCCGAGGCTGCGGCTATCGCTGTCTCGGTCGCGTTGGCGCTTCAGGCGCTGCTGTTTGGCGACGGCGGCATCCTGTCCTTTGGCGCCAACTGCTTCAATATGGCCTTTGTGCTGCCGTTTGTTGCCGCTATGGTATTCCGCGCGCTCAACAGCCGCCTGCACGACAAGAGCTGGGGCACTTCGGTCTCTGCCGTCGTGGGCGGCTGGGTTGGCTTGTGCGTGGCTGCCCTTTGCGCTGCCATCGAGTTTGGCATTCAGCCGATGCTCTTTACCAACGCCTCGGGTGCCCCGCTGTACTGCCCCTTCCCGCTGTCTGTTTCCATTCCGGCCATGCTGATCCCGCATATGCTGGTAGCCGGTGTGGTCGAGGGCGTGGCGACCGCCGCTATCTACGGTTTCATTAAGAAGACGGCGCCGAGCTTTATCGTCGGGCCCGAGGCCGTCGATGGACAGCTTGCTGGCGAGGGCGCAACCGCCAAGAAGACCTCGCTGGTCCCCACGCTCATCCTGGTCGCCGTGCTTGTCGTTGCCACGCCGCTGGGCCTGCTGGCCACCGGTGACGCATGGGGCGAGTGGGACGCCGAGGGCGCCGCGACCGCCGTCCAGGAGGCTGGCGACGACAGTCTGCAGGCTTCGGTCGGCCTCGACGCTCCGACCTTTGCCGATGCACTGCCCACGGGCGATTATCTCCAGGCCTATTCCGAGGAGCAGGGTCTTGGCTTTGGCGGCCAGGCTGCCATGTATATCCTCTCGGGCGTGATTGGCGTGGCGGTGCTCACCATCGTATTCCGCCTGATCTCGCTGACGGTTAAGGAAAGCGGTGTTCATGGCGACGGTCGAGCTGCCTAGCTGGCTTGCGGCCGAGGAGCGATACGAGCCCACGGGCGCTCGGCATCGTGTAATGCAAAAGAATGTCCTGCACCTGGCGAGCCTGCTTGAGCGGGTTCGCCTGGGCGGTGGCGCGCACAAGGGCGGGTCGATGGTCGACCGCGCCCTTTCTTCCGTTTCGGCTCCGGTGCGCCTGGTGGGGATGCTCGTTTGCGTCCTGTGCGTGTGTCTGACGCAGAGCCCGCTGTACCTCATGTTGATGGCGGCTATCGCGCTGGTGTTCGTTGCCGTGCGCCCTGCACGCGGGCTGCGCGCGACCTTTGTGCCGGCGCTCGGCGCCGCGGGGTTTGCCGTGGTTCTGGCGCTGCCCGCCTTGCTGCTGGACGCTTCTGCCGCGGGCGCCATGCTCAAGATTGCGCTCAAGACCTTCATTAATGTGTCGCTGGTGCTGGGCGTTTCGTGGACCCTCACGTGGAGTCGCATGTCGGCGGCGCTCAAGATGCTGCATCTACCCGACGAAGTTATCTTTACGTTTGATATGGCGCTCAAGCATATCGAGGTGCTGGGTCGCACGGCGCACAATCTGTGCGAATCGGTCATGCTGCGCAGCGTTGGCCGTGCGCCTGAGGGATTTTCGCGTACCGATTCGATCGCGGGTATCATGGGCATGACCTTTATCAAGGCGATGGAATGCAGCCGCGCGATGGACGAGGCCATGCTTTGCCGCGGCTTTGCCGGTGCGTATCCGGCGCCCGCGCGCGCCGGGTTTGGCTGGCGCGATGCCGTTTACGCGGCCGTTGTGGTTCTGCTTGCCGTGTTGTGCGCGGTGCTGTAACGCGGGCGGTCGAACCGTCGATATGAATAGGGAAGGGCGACGTTTTGGCAAACGATACGAATGACGCAATGGGCGCGAGCGGTGCTGCTGGCGCCGAGGCCACGCCGCTCATCGAGTTTCGCGACGTGGTGTTTTCCTATGCGGGCCATACGGTTGTCGATGGTGTGTCATTGCAGGTGAACCGTGGGGAGCTCGTTGCTCTGCTTGGTCCTAACGGCTGCGGTAAGACGACGATTATGCGCCTTATCAACGGCCTTGAACTCGCGGACGCAGGGGCATATCTGTTTGACGGGCACGTGATCGATGCGGCGTTTCTAAAGGATTCTGCGGCCGCTCAGCGTTTTCATCAGCGCGTGGGCTTTGTGTTCCAGAATGCCGACGCCCAGCTCTTTTGCGCTACGGTGGGTGAGGAAGTTGCTTTTGGTCCCGCGCAGATGGGGCTGCCGGCAGACGAGCTCGAGTGCCGCGTGCGCGATGCCATGGGGCTGTTCCAGGTTGCCGACCTTGCCGACGCCTCTCCCTATCAGCTCTCGGGCGGGCAAAAGAAGCGCGTTGCGCTGGCTGCGGTGGTGTCGATGAACCCGGATATCTTGGTCCTCGACGAGCCTACCAATGGGCTCGACGAAGACTCATGCGACATCGTGGTCAATTTCTTGCTGGCCTACGTTGCGGCGGGTAAGACGGTCTTGATGAGCACGCATCACCAGGATTTGGTGCGACGCCTGGGCGCCCGCGCAATCTATATCGATCGATACCACCATGTGGTCGAGGCGCCTTCGCCGTCGTATGGAACCGAAAGCGGTGCTACGGACTAGTTGCTGCGTAGAGCGTGCGTAGCCGCCCGCGCAGCTTTGCCGTGATGGTATAGTTATCCAGGTTTTTTATGGGGGTGGCTATGCCAAGCTGGAACATTCATATCGCTCAGACGGAGCGTTTGCTGGAGCGCACCGGTGCGCTTGCCAATAGCGTGCGCGACCGCAATGCCTTTTTGTTTGGCTGCGTGGTTCCGGATATCTTCGTGGGCTATATGGTCCCCGGCATCGCCGATCCCATCCCGTACCGCATTACGCACTTTGCCAAGCCTGAGCCCATCCCTAAGCCTCGTGAGCATGAGTTCTGGGATACCTATGTGGCACCGTTGCTTAATAGTTCGCCCACCGGTGCGCCGGCCGCAGCGACCTCGATTATCGAGGAACGCGAGCGACTGAACCGCGTGCACTATCCCCAGCGTTACAAGGATGCCGAGCCGGTTGCCGGTCCCGGCACCTGTGAGTTCTCGCTTGCGTCCGAAGATGTGGCGCAGTCGCTGCTCGATTTAACACTGGGCGTCTGGTCGCATCTGGTGGCCGATACCGTATGGAATACGCGCGTGAATCAGTACCTGGAGGCGCACGGCGGCAAGCCATGTGAGGAGTTCCGCATTAAAAAGCAAGGCGACTTTGACTGGTTTGGCAAGACACTCGGCATTGTTTCGATTCCGCGCGCGACCGATCGCCTGTATACTGCGGCGACGCGTTTTGGTCAGTATCCCATCCATAAAGAATATGTGCTCAAGACTATCGGCGTTATGCACGAGATTGTACGCGAAAACCCCGGCGAGCCCGATCATCCGCCGTATCGCTTGCTAACCGAGGAGTTTTTCGATGCAACGTTTACCGAGGTCATCGAGCTAACCGAGGCGGGCTTTGCGGCTCGCGTTGCTGCTCCTGACGTCCCCGCAGTCCCTCTGATCGCTAGCTGCTAGCCGGCCGGCTTTACGGAGAACAGTTCATCCCAATTGACCAACAGCTCCCGTCGAAGGGTTTCTGCGGTGGTGCGTTCCTGATCGGTCTTTGGGATGTAGGGGAGCCCCGCCTTTTTATGGATGAGCTTGGCGATGTTGTTAAAGCTCTTCGTGTCCTTGATTTGCTCATAGGTTATCTGGATAACGTCATAGCCCATGCTTGTGAGGGCGGTGGTGCGCTCGGCATCGGAGAGACTTGCGGCTTCGCTGTCATGGGCGGAGCGGCCTTGGCATTCCAAAATGACGCCTATGCTGTCGATGTTGCTCTCTATGAGGATATCGGCGTAGCAGCAGGTTTTGTCATACAGTGAGCGTGCGGCGTCGCTGAGTGGGATGCGCACGTTGTTTGCGATGTTGATGCCCATGCCGCCCTCGTCGCGGGGGAGCGAGACAAGCATGGAGGTCTGTACTTCGAAGGGTGAGGCGGTCTGCCCCGTCATGTGCTCGGCTGCCCAGCGCAGTTGTTTAACGCCGCGCAGGCCTGCGGCCTGCTTGGCGAACGCGGCGATATCCGCTGCGCTGAGGAGCGGTGGGCGCTTCCACAGGTTGGTGTCATTGCCCTTGGTGTCGACAACGCGTTTCCAACCACAGTCGGGCGGAATGAGCTTAAGCGAAATTGCTTCATCGAGCTGCTGCTGCGCCCGTTTACAAGGCGTGAACACTGCAAAGGAGCCGCACATCTCGTAGCAAGCCATGAGTAACTGGTTGCGCGAGACCTGCGTAGCAAGGTTGAGCAGTGTGAACTCCGGGGACGTGACATCAAACCCATGCTCAGTCTGCCTAAACGACCCAGGAGGCGGCTCTTGGGTTAGCAGACGGCTATGAAATAGCTTTCCGTTCGCGCGCTGTTTTCTTTCGCCCACGAATCTCCAAACTGGTGTGCCGAGCAAGTCTTTAAATACTGGTTGTTTTGAGTAATGCACCAAGCGATGGTCATGGTCGGGCGGCAGGATTGCCGGATAGAGTCCTAGTATCCGGGGCGGGATGCGATAGTACTGAAAAGCTGTGGGTCCGCAAGCGAGAAATGACATGGCAATCCGATCGTTCGAGCGTTGTTTGGGCTAGAAAGGCTATCGGTTTCGGAAGTGCGGGGAAAAAGACAAACAGGCAAAGCACAAGCGGTATTTGAGCCAACTTTATCAGGGGTTTTGTTGAAATAAAAGGGTTTGTGCTCGGGGGTAAGCAATTTTTCCCCGCACTTCCGAAAACGCGGTCGATCTGACTCTTGCTAAAACGATTTAGCAGCGTCGGTTAAGGTGTGGGTTTGCTACCGGGCGAACACTTTTAGCGCTTGGGGCTTTATTTTTTGGGCCTCGGAGGGCGGATTTCGCGCTTTTGGTAAAGAAATGGGTGCGTGTCATGCCGTGCGGTAGGCATCGGCGCACAGAAAAAGGGCCCGGAAGGCAAAGCCTTCCGGGCCCTTTGCAATGCAAGTGTGCTTGCAAGTGCGATTTAGCGCACCTGAGCGACGTAAGCGACGTTGGTCGAGGAGACCTTGTCCTCGAGCTGGACGCTCATGCGGGGATCGCCGGCGGTAGCGACGGTCAAATCGCCAGTCTTGACGTAGCCGAGCTCCTTAGCGGTCTCGATCGCCTTGACGATCGTGCCGTTGACGGTGCCCTGGGTAATCTCGGCCTGGTGCGGGATAACGCCCCAGTACATGATCATCTGCTGGACGGCCCACTCGTGGCGGGAGAACGCGCAGATCGGCATGTTGGGACGGAAGTGCGAGATCAGGCGAGCGGTACGACCGGTGGTCGTCGGCACGGTGATGCACTTGGCGCCAACGGTGGTGGCCATGTTCACGGCGGACATACCCACAACGTTGTTGACGACGCGGGTGCCGTGAGCGTCAGCCGGAACCTCGAGCGGAGCGTGAGCCGGGAGGTACTTCTCGGTCTCGAGAGCAATGCTGGCCTGCATCTTGACGGCCTCGACCGGGTACTTGCCGGCAGCGGACTCGCCGGACAGCATGACGGCGTCGGTGCCGTCGTAAATGGCGTTAGCAACGTCGGCAACCTCGGCGCGCGTCGGGCGCGGGTTCTGCTGCATGGAGTCGAGCATCTGCGTAGCGGTGATAACGGGCTTGTAGGCCGCGTTGCACTTAGCGATGATCTCCTTCTGGATGTGGGGAACGAGCTCGGGCTTGATCTCGATGCCCAGGTCGCCACGGGCGACCATGATACCGTCGGAAGCCTCGAGGATCTCGTCGAAGTTCTCGACGCCCAGGGCGCACTCGATCTTCGGGAAGATCGTCACGTGCTCGCCACCGTTCTCGCGGCAAAGCTCGCGGATGCCGCGGACGGACTCGCCGTCACGGATGAAGGAAGCGGCGATGTAGTCGATGTTCTCGGTCAGGCCAAAGAGGATGTCCTGACGATCGCGCTCGGTGATGGCGGGCAGCGAGATGTTGACGTTGGGCATGTTGACGCCCTTGCGCTCGCCAATCAGGCCGTCGTTCTTGACGACGCAGGTCATGTCCTGGCCGTCGACGGACTCGACCTCGAGGGCAACCAGACCGTCATCGATCAGGATGAGGGAGCCCTTCTCGACCTCGGAGGGCAGAGCCAGGTAGTCGAGGGAGATGTGCTCAGCGGTGCCGTGGAAATCCTCGGACGTGGGCTGAGCGGTGACGACGATCTTGTCGCCGGTCTTGACGGCAACCTTCTTGCCGTCGACCAAAAGGCCGGTACGGACCTCGGGGCCCTTGGTGTCGAGCAGGATGCCGACGGGCATGCCGAGCTCCTTGGAAATACGACGGACGCGCTCGATGCGACCGTGGTGCTCGTCGTAGGATCCGTGCGAGAAGTTAAAACGGGCGACGTTCATGCCCGCCTTGATCATCTCGCGGATGGTCTCGTCGCTATCGCAGGCGGGACCCATGGTGCATACAATCTTGGTGCGCTTGTACATTCAGACCTCCATCTGACATCGTCTTGCGCTGATAGATAAACCATAAGAAATAAAACTGAGATGATTATAACGAAATGCCGACCGAATACCCCAAAAAATCGACCGTATGCCGAATTAGAAGTTCATTTTTTGCGGAAA
The DNA here is from genome assembly GCA_958407995.1 of uncultured Collinsella sp. Taxonomy (GTDB): domain Bacteria; phylum Actinomycetota; class Coriobacteriia; order Coriobacteriales; family Coriobacteriaceae; genus Collinsella. The sequence continues at coordinate 15,137 of CATYJU010000006.1, read as the reverse complement.
AACGGTATATGCAAAAACTTTACCAACCGTTCTAACCGCTGCTATCTGGGCGATATTTTAGTTCGATGATGCGCCGAAGAAAAAACGTTTTATCAATCTTGAGCATCACACTGTCTGCACCGTTGCGCCTGTGCCGTGTTTCCAGATGGAATGTTTTGGCTAGACGCGTCGCTTTGGGGTACCATAGCTCCACTATCAACTGCCGCTCAGCACGGCAGCCTTGATGAGCCCTTGCCCTTCTCCTGGGAATTATGATCGGGCATCAATCTGCTGAGTGGCCCGAATCCCAGGAGGGGACTCTATATGCAAAAGGAATACCTGTCCGCCGCGGCGGAGGTGCTCAGCGACCAAGGTGTCGATGAGAACCTCGGCCTGAGCAACGACGAGGCGTCGTCGCGCCTTGCCAAGACAGGCCCTAACAAGCTTGAGGAAGCCGAGAAGACGCCGCTGTGGAAGCGCTTCTTTGAGCAGATGGCCGACCCCATGGTCATTATGCTGATCGTTGCCGCCGTTATCAGCGCACTTACGGGCATGGTCAAGGGCGAGCCCGATTTTGCCGACGTCGCCATTATCATGTTTGTCGTTATCGTCAACTCGGTGCTGGGCGTGGTCCAGGAAGCCAAGAGCGAGGAGGCCCTCGAGGCCCTGCAGGAAATGAGCGCGGCGCAGTCCAAGGTGCTGCGCGACGGCAAGCTCGTACACCTGCCGAGCGCCGAGCTCGTGCCCGGTGACGTGATCATGCTCGAGGCGGGCGACTCGGTCCCGGCCGACTGCCGCGTCCTCGAGAGCGCCACGATGAAGATCGAAGAGGCCGCACTCACCGGCGAGTCCGTGCCGGTCGAGAAGCACGCCAACGTGATCGAGCTTGCCGCGGGCGCCGACGACGTGCCGCTCGGCGACCGCAAGAACATGTGCTACATGGGTTCCACCGTTGTGTACGGCCGTGGCCGCGCCGTCGTGGTCGGCACCGGCATGGATACCGAGATGGGTAAGATCGCCGGTGCCCTGGCCGAGGCCAAGGAAGAGCTCACGCCGTTGCAGGTGAAGCTCGCTGAGCTCAGCCGCATCCTCACCATCATGGTTATCGTCATCTGCGTCGTGATCTTTGGCGTTGACATCATCCGTCACGGCGTGGGTAACGTCCTTACCGACCCGACTGCCCTGCTCGACACCTTTATGGTTGCCGTCTCGCTCGCCGTCGCCGCCATTCCCGAGGGCCTGGTCGCCGTCGTGACCATCGTCCTTTCGCTCGGCGTGACCAAGATGGCCAAGCGCCAGGCGATTATCCGCAAGCTTTCCGCCGTCGAGACCCTTGGCTGCACACAGACCATCTGCTCCGACAAGACCGGTACCCTTACCCAGAACAAGATGACCGTCGTCAAGCACGAGCTCGCTGCGCCCAAGGAGAAGTTCTTGGCCGGCATGGCGCTGTGCTCCGATGCCCAGTGGGACGAGGAGCTGGGCGAGGCCGTGGGCGAGCCGACCGAGTGCGCACTCGTCAACGATGCCGGCAAGGCTGGTCTTACTGGCCTGACTGCCGAGCACCCGCGCGTGGGCGAGGCTCCGTTCGACTCGGGCCGTAAGATGATGTCCGTGGTCGTCGAGACCCTGGACGGTGAGTACGAGCAGTACACCAAGGGCGCGCCCGACGTGGTGATCGGCCTGTGCACCCATATCTATGACGGTGAGAAGGTCGTTCCGCTGACTGAGGAGCGCCGCGCCGAGCTCGTGGCAGCCAACAAGGCCATGGCCGACGAGGCCCTGCGCGTGCTGGCGCTGGCGAGCCGTACCTACACCGAGGTTCCCGCCGACTGCAGCCCCGCTGCGCTCGAGCATGACCTGGTCTTCTGCGGCCTGTCCGGCATGATCGACCCGGTCCGTCCCGAGGTGGCCGACGCTATCCGCGAGGCGCACGACGCCGGCATCCGCACCGTCATGATCACGGGCGACCACATCGATACCGCCGTGGCCATCGCCAAGCAGCTGGGCATCGTCGCCGACCGCAGCCAGGCCATTACCGGTGCCGACCTCGACCGCATGAGCGACGAGGAGCTCGACGCGCACATCGAGGACTACGGCGTGTACGCCCGCGTCCAGCCCGAGCACAAGACCCGCATCGTCGAGGCCTGGAAGTCGCGCGACCAGATCGTCGCCATGACCGGCGACGGCGTCAACGACGCCCCGTCCATCAAGCGCGCCGACATCGGCGTCGGTATGGGCATCACCGGCACCGACGTTACTAAGAACGTCGCTGATATGGTGCTCGCCGACGACAACTTCGCCACCATCATCGGTGCCTGCGAAGAGGGTCGTCGCATTTACGACAACATCCGCAAGGTCATCCAGTTCCTGCTTTCGGCCAACCTTGCCGAGGTGTTCTCGGTGTTTATCGCCACGCTCATCGGCTTTACTATCTTCCAGCCGGTGCAGCTGCTGTGGGTGAACCTGGTCACCGACTGCTTCCCCGCGCTCGCGCTGGGCATGGAGGACGCCGAGGGCGACATCATGAAGCGCAAGCCGCGCAACGCCAAGGACGGTGTCTTTGCCGGTCACATGGGCCTGGACTGCGTGGTCCAGGGCCTGATCATTACCGTGCTGGTGCTGGCGAGCTTCTTTGTGGGCGTGTACTTTGACATGGGCTACATCCACATCGCCGATATGATCGCCGGTAATGCCGACGAGGAAGGCGTGATGATGGCCTTCATCACGCTCAACATGGTCGAGATCTTCCACTGCTTCAATATGCGCAGCCGTCGTGCGTCGCTGTTTAGCATGAAGAAGCAGAACAAGTGGCTGTGGGCTTCCGCCGCGCTGGCACTGGTGCTGACGGTGATCGTGACCGTGCAGCCGACGCTTGCCGAGATGTTCTTTGGCCCTGTGACGCTTGAGCTCAAGGGCGTTCTTGCCGCGCTGGGTCTGGCCTTCCTGATCATCCCGCTGATGGAGATCTACAAGGCGATCATGCGCGCAGTGGAGAAAGAGTAACGTACCTGTCCGGGCCCGCCCCACGCCCTTTCTCCCTCACTGGTCCTCGCGCTTCGCGCTGCGGGATCGCTCAGAAGAAACCCCTCTCGGCGGTCGGGCCTTCGGACAACCTCTCGGGACCATGAGCTGAGGGAAAGTATGTGAGCTGGTCGGGCTTTGCCCGGCCAGCTCTTTTTGATTTAAAATACCTGCTCAGTTGTGATTTTGGCTGCTGGGAGGCGTTTGTGGCTAAGGCTAAGGCTAAAGCGAAGAAAAAGACGACGGGGGCGCGGGCTAAGCGCGGTCGTCGTCGGAAACTCGCGACCGAAGCGCCCGTGTCTGCCGAGGAGTTGTTGGCGAGCGTACCGGGGCTCGATGCGCTGCAGGATGTCCCGGCGTTTGATGATCTGCCGGTCGATGAAACCCAGCAGACTGCCTTTGATGATTTCTGCGCACATGCCGAGGAGCCCGAGCAGATGCAGCTCGGTGCCGTGGTACGCCTGGATCGCGGGTTTCCGCTGGTGGCCACTGCCGACGACACCTTTCGCGCCGAGCATGCCGTGGGGTTTGCCAAGTCGCGCGGCGAGGACGAGGTCCTGCTGCCTGCCGTGGGCGACCGTGTGGCGGTACGCCGCGCTCCCGGGCACGATATGGGCGTGATTGAGTACGTGCTGCCGCGCCGTACGAGCTTTGAGCGTTGGCGCGGCCGCGCCCGTGGAGAGCGCCAGGTGCTCTGCTCCAACGTGGATAGCGTGCTAATCGTGCAGGCGCTCGGTGCCGGTGAGGTGCTGCTCGACCGCGTGGCGCGCTCGCTGGTGTTGGCGCTCGACTGCGATGCCGAGCCAGTGGTGGTGCTCACCAAAGCTGACCGCTGCGATGCCGAGGAACTCGAGCGCGATTTGGACCGCGTGCGCCGCCTGGTGGGTCCGGACGTGCGCGTAATCGTGACGTCCTCTGCCGAGGGCCGCGGCCTGGACGAGGTCCGTGCCTGCGTGCCTGCCGGGAGCTGTGCCATGATTCTGGGCGAGTCGGGTGCCGGCAAGTCGACGCTGCTCAATGCACTGCTGGGCCACGATACGTTGGCGACCGGCGGTGTGCGTGAACGCGACGACCAGGGCCGTCACACTACCGTCGCGCGCGTGATGGTGGCGCTGCCGGGCGACGCCGGCGTGATCGCCGATGCTCCGGGCCTGCGCAGCCTACCGCTCGTGGGTCACGAGCGAGGTCTGGCGCGCGCTTTCCCCGAGATTGTCGAGGCATCGCGCGCGTGCCGGTTTGGCGATTGCACACATACCCATGAGCCGGGCTGCGCCGTTCGCGAGGCCGAGGACGCCGGGCAGATCGACAGCCTACGGCTGGAAACGTTCCAAAACTTGGCGTCATCCATGCGCGTGAGCGCTCAAATGCTCGATCCCGATGTTCATCTGTAATTGATTTTTCCTATGACAGCCGTCTCCCAACTGTTCAGGAGACGGCTTTTTTGCTGCGGAAAAGCCTCGAAACATGCAGTTTGCTGACGTGCTGACCAAAACCTTGCCACGAGCTTGACGGGCTGGTCAGCTTTTGGTCAGCGATTGGTTTGACATCGAAAACCAAGATTGCGATTGCGCCGCTTTGCACTCTGACCGCCCAGACAATGGTGGTACGGGCATTCGCCCGGCACTGCCATGAGAGGAGCGGCCGTGAACAAGAGCAAGCGCATCGCCATCAGTCTGGTCGCGGGCGTGCTCGCTGCTCTGCTCTGCATGGTTTACGGCTCGTCGATCCGCTCGCAAGCCGAACAGGTCCAGGCTGAGACCTTGGCCAAGTACGGTGGCGATCGCGTCGAGGTATGCGTCGCGGCGCGCGATATCGATGTGGGCGAGACCCTCGATGAGACCAATGTCATAACCCAGGAATGGCTGACAAGCCTGCTGCCGCGTGACGCGGTGACCGAGCTGCGCCAGGTGCGCGGCGACGTGACGACTTCGCGTATTCCCAAAAACGCCGTGATCTGCAATGTCTACACCAAGGCCGAGAGCCACAAGCTCGAGGTGCCTAAGGGCAAGGTCGCCGTTTCGGTGGCGGTCGATGCCGAGCACTCGGTCGGCGGCGCCACGGGCGTGGGCAGCTACGTGGATGTGTATGTGCAAAAAGACGGCGTAACCGATCGGCTGTGCGGCGCGTACGTAATCGATACCAGTGAGGATTCCGGTGCCACGCGCGAGGGCAAGATCGAATGGGTGACGCTGGCGGCTGACCCCGAAGACGTCAAGGAACTGCTGGGAGCTTCGGGCAAGGGAACGGTCAGCTTGACGATTCCCGCCACGGCGCGCGGCAAAAAGAGCGGAGGCGACGAGTGATGAAGGCGATCTGGCTTGCGTGCTGCGCGTGCGGCGATTACGGGCTGTTGCAGCGGGAAGTCGAGGGCCGTGATGCGGGTGCACAGGTGCTTCGCGTGGGTGACCTGGACGGGCTGATTTCCATGGCGCGGGCGTTTCCGTCGCGCCGCGGGGCTGCCATCATCGCGGCGTCTCTGTTTGATACCGAAGATGTGCGCAAGACTGTTGCGCGCCTGACGGCCGAAGGCCGCGTGAGTCGCGTGGTCGTGTTGATAGAAGCACTCGATCCGTCGGATATCGAGGGGCTGTTTCGCGCAGGGGCGACCGAGGTCATCGCTGCGCACAGTATATGCGGCAACGGGCGCGCGGGCGAGGGAGCGGTTGATTCCGATCGGCACATGACGATTGAGCCCGATGCTTTTGTTGATAGGGAACCCGGGGCGCCTCGCGCTACAAGAGGCCCGCGTGTTGATGATTATGGAAAAGCGGAAGCCGAGCATGGTCGGCGCCCCCGGAACCCCCTTGTATACGATGACGCTGGAGGGCCGGCGCAGCATGCTGGCGACTCCCCGGCTGTAGATATGGGATACGTGCACGGCGTGAATCTGGCGGATGAACTCGACGAAGTTGAGGGCTTTGCCGGGTGCGGCGAGTTGTCGCTGATGCAGCATGAGCAGATTGCGCAGAACGAACCTGCCTCGCAGACCGAACAAGCTGCCATGCCGGCTTGGACGCAGCGTGTGGTTGCGGCGGGGGAGACGGGGACGCTGCCACCGACGCCCGCTCCGCCTCCTCCGATGCCGCCGGCAGACGCTGCCGCTCCGCAGCATCGAGCTCCGGTCATCTGTGCCATTTCGGGTTCGGGCGGTTGCGGCAAGTCGACGATCGTTGCCACCATGGCACACACATCGTCGCTGTTGGGCTTGCGTGCCGCCGTGCTCGACCTGGACCTGATGTTTGGAAACCTTTACGACTTGTTAGGCGTCGATGCTCCGCGCGATATGGCGGCACTTATCGAGCCGTCGGCGGCGGGCGCGCTTGCCGAGCCGGATATCGTGGCCACATCGATGCGCGTGGCGCCGGGCGTTACGCTCTGGGGCCCCGTCGCGGCGCCCGAGCAAGCCGAGCTCATGGCACGTCCGGTGGAGCTACTGCTTGATGTTCTGCGTCGCGAATCCGACGTGGTCTTTATCGATACCTCGGTCTTTTGGGGCGACGCCGTGGCGGCTGCGGTGGCGGCGAGCGACCGTTGCCTGGTCGTTGGCGATGCGGCGGTATCGTCCGCGACATCGGCGTCGCGCGTCATTGAACTGGCAAGTCGAGTAGGTGTGCCGCGCACGCGCATGAGCGCCGTGTTCAACCGGTTCGGTGCGCGCGAGGCAGACGAGGACGTCGCCATGCGCTTTGAGATTGCCTGTGCGTTGAGCTCCAAGATTCGTATCGCCGATGGCGGGCAGGATCTCGCCGCGCTCATGGCGTTTGGGCGCGCTGACGAGGCAGTGGGGCAGACCAGCGCTTTTGCGACCAGCGTGCGCGAGGCCACGCGCGAGATGCTCGTGGAACTGGGGTGCGCCGTCGGCCCTTGGAGCGATATGGTCGCCGACCGTGCAACGCGGACCGAGCGCCCGCGTATCCGCCTTCCCTGGTCGCGCGAGGGTGATCAGCGATGAGCCTGCAAACAAGGATTAAGGCTGCCGGCGCTGCAGCGGCGGCAGCGCCTGTAGATGCGGGGCGTCGCCGCGCGGTGAAACGACGCACCAAGCGCGCCGTGATGGACCGCATGGGTTACGACGAAGTGGCGCGTATCAGCGCCTATATCGACCCGGCACTTGCCCGCTCGGAATTGCGTCCCGCGGTGGAGGCGGCGCTCAATGTTGAGGAGCCGACCGATCTCGCGACGCCCGAGCGCGAGACCATCATCGACGAGATTTTGGATGACGTGGTGGGCCTGGGGCCGTTGCAGCCGCTCATCGAGGACGACACCGTTACCGAGATCATGATCAACGGCTGCCGCTCGGCTTTCTTTGAACGCGGCGGCGTCTTGCACCCCATCGAGCATGCGTTTGAGGATGATGAGCAGATCCGTGTGCTTATCGACCGCATCATCTCGCCACTTGGCCGCCGTATCGACGAGCGCAGCCCCATCGTCAACGCCCGCCTCAAAACGGGCTATCGCGTCAACGCGGTGATTCCGCCTGTGGCGATTGACGGACCGATTCTCACCATCCGAAAGTTCTCGGACCGCATCTGCTCGCTGGACGAGCTTGTGGGGCTGGGGTCGCTGCCGCTTTGGTATGCGCAGCTGCTGTCGTGTGCGGTGTCGCTGCGACAGGACCTGGCGGTTGCGGGAGGCACGGGATCTGGCAAGACCACCCTGCTCAACGCGTTGTCATGCGAGATTTCCACTGGCGAGCGCATCGTGACGATCGAGGACTCTGCCGAGCTCAAGTTTGCGCATCATCCGCACGTGGTGCGCCTAGAGGCGCGCGAGGCTTCAATTGAGGGTGAGGGTGCGGTGACGATTCGCGACCTAGTAACTAATGCCCTGCGCATGCGCCCCGACCGCATCGTGGTGGGCGAGGTGCGCGGTGCCGAGTGCTGCGACATGTTGCAGGCCATGAACACGGGCCACGACGGGTCGCTCACCACACTTCATGCGGGCTCAGAACAGGAGACCGTGGTGCGTCTGACGTTGCTTGCACGTTATGGCATCGATCTGCCGAGCGAGCTCATCGAGGAGCAGATTGCCATGGCGCTCGACGGCATCGTGATGTCCGAGCGCCACGCCGATGGCAGGCGTTTTGTCTCCTCGTATTCGGGGGTGCGTCGCGCCACGTCGGGCGGCGTAGAGCTCGAGCGCTATGTGACTTTCGATGCCGCCGAGCGCACCTGGACGCTTGACCGCGAGCCGCCGTTTATCGCAGAAGGCCTGCGGTCGGGGACGCTCACACAAGAGGAGGTGGACGAATGGAGGTCGCTGTGCCCCTCGTCGTAGGGGGTTTGGCAGGGTTTTCTGTTGCGACGGCGTGCGGGGCGGAACCTCGTGTGCCGCAGGTGCCGCCGGCGGAGCTGGCGCGTCAGGCGCTCGAGACGGTGGCAGAGAAGCTGCCGCGTAAGCTGGTGGAAAACGATCTGCTGAAAAAGATTGCCCGTTCGTGGGCATCGCTGGCTCCGGCGCATCGCCTTGGCCTCGTGATTGAAGATGCTTCGGGGCGTTTGGCGTTTCTGCTGCTATCGAGCGGTGTCTGCTGCGTTTTACTAACGATGGTGTCGTTATCGCCCCTCGGATTTGCCTTGGGACTTGTTGCTCCGATTGCCGTTGGCGCCGCTCGGGATGGCTTTGAGAGCCGGCGCGAGCAACACGATGCAGAAGAGGCCATGCCCGAGGCGTTTACCGCACTTTCCATGTCGCTTGCCTCGGGACATTCGCTGGCCCAGGGCATGCGCTTTGTGGGCGCTCATGCGCAAGAGCCGGTACATACCGAGTTTTTGCGGGTAGCGGCGGCGATCGATTGCGGCATCTCGGCGACCGACGCGCTCGATGACTTGCTCGTGCGCATCGACGCCCCCGGTCTTTCGCTTGTGACCTTGGCGCTTAAGGTGTCACAGCGCACTGGCGCTCCGCTTGCCGACTTACTGTCCGAGGCGTCGAGCATGGTGGGGGAGCGCATTGAGCTCAAGCGCCGCCTGGATGTTAAGACGTCACAGGCGCGTATGTCGGCACACATGGTCGCGGCGATGCCGGCGGGCATGTGCGCGGTGTTGGCGCTGCTTTCGGCAGATTTTCGTCGCGGTCTTGCGACGCCTGCCGGTGCGGGCGCTGTGGTGCTGGGTCTAGCCCTCAACGTCGTTGCCCTGGTGGTTATCCGGCGCATTATGCGGGTGGAGCTATGAGCGCCCTGGTTGCAGTTGTGGCTTGCCTGTGTGCCCTGAGTGTATTTGTCGCGACGGGTTTGGATCGGGCGGATGCGCGCAAGATCGCAGGGGCCTGCAAGCGCGAGGCGGTGCTGGTCGCTGCCGCGGGTCGCTCGGTGGTCGATGCCCTGACCGCGCGAGTGAAGGGCGCGGTTGGAGCGGGCGGCCCGGCGCGAGTTTCGCTCGGCGAAGTGTCCGAGATGATCGATGTTGTGCGCTTGGGTCTTTCGGCCGGTCTTTCGTTTGATGCGGCGCTTGAGATTTTCTGCGCCAACCGTCGGTCAGTGCTGGCTCTTCGCCTTGAGCGGGCCTGCATGGCGTGGCAAGTGGGCGTGGGTACGCGTGAGGACGAGTTGTTGGCCGCCGCGCGCGACCTGGACGTGCGAGCGCTCGAGACCTTTGCCATCACGGTGGGGCAGGCGCTCGCCCTGGGTGCCCCACTTGCCGAGACGCTGGCCGCTCAAAGTCGCGAGATCCGTGCGGCTCATCGCGCCGCGGTCGAGCGCGAGATCGAGCGTGCGCCCGTCAAGCTGCTGATTCCCACCGGCACGCTCATCTTGCCGGCGTTGCTTCTGTCCATATTGGGCCCGCTGCTGGGAGCAGGCGGGATGATGTAGGGAGGAATACATGAACACGATGACTGACGTTGCCGGCAAGGTCCAGGGCTGGGCTTTTTGCCGGGCGATTCGCGCTCGCCAGCATGCCAAGGAGCTGTTGCAGGAGGAGAGCGCGCAGGGTACCACCGAGTACGCCATTTTGGTGGGTGTGCTTGTGGTGATCGCGATTATTGCCATCGTTGCATTTAAAGGCAAGGTCCAAGATCTATGGAACGCTATCAGCGAGGGCATCAACAGCCTGTAGAGGGCGAGCGCCCCATCGGGGTGCTGCTGGTGTTTGCTTGCCTGACCGTGGCGATAGCGGCGGTGCTTTGGGGGCTTAACGCCGCGCGGCAGCAGCGTCCTGGGGCCGCCTTCGATTCGGGCTCAGATTCGGCGGTGGCGTCTCAAAAAGATGAGATGCGAGATGCGGACGATTCGGATGTCGCTGTCACGGCGCAAACTTTTCTGCGGACGCTCGACAAGCGGTCTGGCACTGCGACGGATTCGCCTGAGGACAACGCGATTGCGGTCCGGCTTGCATGGTCCGAGGACCGACCGATGACCGAGGCAGCGGCGGATATGTTACGCGCCTACCGCGAGGTGCCAACGGCCCAGCTTGCCCTGAGCGGCTATCTCGATATTAAGGGCAACGTATGGGGCGCCATCGTGCGCGATGGGCGCGGCTGGGTCGATATGGTGACGGTTGCCGCGGATGCTGGCGATGCTTCGTGTCGTCTGCGCGCCGTGCGCCTGGTCCCGCAAACAATAAGCTCAAAGGAGGGATCGTGAAATGCATGGCGTTCTGCGTGAAGAGTTTGCCCAAGCGACTGTGGAATACGCCATCGTCACGGTGGCGCTGTTATCGATCGTGCTGGCGATTGTGGGACTTTGGCGTGCTGGCACCGATGGACGCTTGGCGGCGCTGGTTGAGCGGGCGGCATCCCATGGCGTTGCCTCGACGTCGGTTATCGACGCCGCTGCGGGTGCTAAGGACATCGCGTTGTATTGATATCGCGCGCGAGGACCGGGCGCAGTCTACGGTCGAGGCCGCTTTTTTGCTGCCGACGTTTCTGACGCTCATCCTTCTCGCATTGCAACCGGTGTGTCTGCTTTATACGCACGCGGTCATGGAGTCTGCCGCCGCCGAGACCGCGCGGCTCATGACCACGACGACGGCGGAGGACGACGATCTTAAGGAGTTCACCCGCCGCCGGCTTGCCGCAGTGCCCAACGTTTCGGTCTTTCATGCCGGCGGGCCGTTGTCGTGGGATATCGAGCTTGGCCGGGCCGGTGCGGGTGGCGTCTCGGCCGTGTCCGTTTCCGGCGAGGTCAAGCCGTTGCCTGTGATCGGTGCGTTTGCGCGGGCTATGGGTGGTACCGCCGAGGGCGGCTACGTTGAGCTCAAGGTCGATGTCTCGTATCAATCGCGTCCCGAATGGCTGGAGGGAGATTATGATTCGTGGATTGCTGCATGGGATTAAGCGTTTCTGGTCTAGATGCGTTTTGACGCGCCGTCCGAGCTGCCATCGCAAGCGAGGCGGCTTTATGGGCCGCGCCGGTATCGACCTGTTTATCGAAGACGGTGCCTACACCACGCTTTCTTCTGCCGTGGTCATCCTAGTGGTGCTCACGTTGTTGTTTTCGTCGACCGCGGCGATATGGAGCATGTCGCGTGCCGGGGATACCCAGGTGGCGGCCGATAGCGGCGCGCTGGCGGGTGCCAACGTAGTGTCGTCCTATCACACGGCTGCCACGGTGGTTGATGCGAGCATCTTGAGTCTGGGGCTGGCGGGGTTTGCCACAATCGGGACGGGCCTGGTCGCCATCCTCATCCCAGGTGCCGAACCAGTTGCCGGCAATATGGTCGACACCGGGATTGAGATCATTAAAACGCGCAACAAGTTTGCCAAAAGCGCATCGGAAGGCTTGCAGAAAATCGAGACGGCTCTGCCGTATCTGATTGCCGCGCGTGCCACGCGGGCGGTGTCGGCGCAGGATACCGATAGTGTGGCCTATACCGGTACGGCGCTTGCCGTGCCCAGGACATCCGAATCGGACTTCGCCGCGCTCAAAGGGTCCGAGATCTCGACCGATATCATTAAAGACACATCAGATGATTTAGAGCGTGCGGCCGAGGAGCTGCGGAAGGCCTCGGAGGAGACGGCGAAGGCAAAGGAGCGCGCCTGGCTTGCGGACTGTGGCGGGTCGGATGAGAGCGCGGTTGGTAGGTACTCATGTATGTGGGAGCGCGCGGGGAGTCTGGCAAAGCTTTCGGATATTGAGAATCCACACTATGCCTCGAGTATCACATGGGAGCCGCAGGTTGCCCTCAACCGAGCGAAGGCCTATTACCATCGGCGCCTAGCGAATGAAAAGTCTCAAGGCTCGAGCACGAAGATGGAGGCCGAGTCCGTCGCGCGGAAAACGTTCTACATCTATGCAATTGAAGAACTCGAACACTCATACATTGAAGACGATGGTGAAAAAATTTCGTCTCAGATCCCATTCCTGCCGCGCACGCCGGGCGAGGTGAAGGGAACCCAGCTCTACACCGATGTCATGTGGCCTACAAGTACCAACGGCGACAAGACGTACCTGCACTATGGGACCGAATGTCCTAACTATAAGAGTGGATCGCCGGGTGGGTTGGCATCCGTTGTCGATTACGACGGACACGATGTATGCGATAAGTGCGAATTCGACGTGGTCACCCTGGGTCGCGCCCTCATGCCGCCGTCGTTCATCGAAAACGGCTTCGAATATCACTTCGACGAGTTCAAAAAGGCCTTGGAGGAATACGTCAAATGTCGGAACAAAGAGCTTGAGCTCATGCGTCAGACCGAGGATGAGGCCGACCGTGCGGGCAATGCGTTTGACCAGGCCATTAAAGCGCTTTCGGGCGAGCGTCCGCGTATCGCTCCGCCCGGTCGCAACGGCGTGGTCGCCTTTGCGGTTTCGGGTGCCATCTCGAGCCCCGACGAGCTCAACTCTTCGTTTAACACGGCAGTCAGGCTTGGCGATCGCGGTGCTATTTCTGCCGCGGTGCTGGCGCCCGATGAGACGACGGCGCAAAACAACGTGCTTTCGCGATTTTTCTCGACATTGAAGGAACGCTCGGGCGGCGTTGCCGGCGTACTCGACGGCGTCATGGATGTTTGGGGACGGCTGCTTGTGGGATACGGAGACATCCAAGGTTCGGCCGACGAACTTATGGACGAGATGATTAAAGACCTAGGAGGGGGCAGCGGCGCGTTGGGCTCCATCGCATCGTGGCTCGGCGATACCGTTTCGGCGTCCGTGGCGGCGTTGGGTCTGGAACCGTGCGACTTGCGCCTGCGAAAGCCGGTGCTGACCGATTCCGCCAACGTCATTAAGAGCCCGGGGTCTGACATTGCGGGTCTCTCTCAAGCACAAGACAAACTGCGAGGTATTCCGTTGGGCGTGACCGATCCCAAGGCGCTTTGCGAGGCGTTGGAATATCAAGTCGAACGCACCATTAGCGGTACGGTGCTCACGCTTGCGGAGATTCCTCTGCCCGGCGGCGGCTCCATCCCACTCACCGTCGATGTCGCCACGCTGGTTGGCGCTCTGGGCGGTGGGTCGTAATGAGTATCCGCATGCGTCTGCGCGAGGAGCGCGCCCAAGCGACGGTGGAGATGGCGGTGGTTACGCCCGTTTTGCTGGTGCTGGCACTCATCGTGTACAACGTCATGATCTTTGCCAGCGCTGTCGCGCGCTTCGACCGCGTGGTACCCGACATCGTGTTGGCGCACGCCGTGGCGTCGGAGGGGGAGGGCGACGAAAGCTCTGCCGATGCCTCGGCGACGGTCCAGACTCAAATTCTGAATGCCATGGAAGGCTATGACTTGCAGATCGAAGTGTCGAGCGAGCAAGGCGCGGAGGCATCGGATGGTGGCCTGCTCTCCCTATCCGGTACGTTTAGGACCTACACCTGCATCATGCACTATGAGCCGTGGCCGACTTCTCTCAGCATCGCTGGCGTTCCGCTGGGGGCGCCGACAACGTTGTCGCACGAGCGCGCGGTGACGGTCGATCCGTGGCGCCCGGGGGTGGTCATGTGACCGCGGTCTCGTCCTACATCGCCTACGCGCGGGCACTCAATAGGCTGGGTTGGACGCCGGCCGAGTTTGTGGTAGCGGAGTCGTTTGTCATGCGCCTGCGCGGCATGCTGGGACGGCGTCCGGTTGCCGCCAACGGCTTGCCGCTCGTCATGGCGTTTCCACGCTGCTCTTCGGTCCATACGTGTTTTATGGCCTATCCCATCGACATCGCCTTCATCAATCGCGACGGCAATATCCTCGCGCGCTACGAAAACGTCCGTCCTTGGCACATGTGTTCCTGTCCCGGTGCCTGGGCGGTATTGGAACGCCCTTCAATCCTCGCTACACCTCCCACCCTCCAACAAGTGCCGGCGTAAGAGATTGACGACGGCGGACTTTCGTCATACGAAATTGGGTAAGATGGAGGAGAAGATGCATGGATGTTGAGATCCATCCGAACGCCAAAAAACACTTGACGGAAAAGCAGGTGCTTGGTGCCTGGTTCGCGGTTACTGAGTGCATTCGCCGCGAGTCGGAGGACGAGCCGCCGAGATGGCTTGCCATTGGATGGCTTCCAGATGGTCAAAGTGTGGAACTTGTTGCGGTCGAACTAATTCGTGGATGGCTCATTATTCATGCCCTGTCTCCGGTTCAGAAGAAATTCTGGCAAGAGATCGAGCGAGCTCGGCAGAGGGGTCGATGATGGGCAAGACGTATACGGCCGCTAATGGTCAGGTTGTAACGGATGAAATGATTGACGCGTGGTGCGAGTCGTACGAGCGCGGAGAGTTTCCGGATGGCGAACACACCGTTGGTGGGATCGTGCGTGGACGGCCCCCGCTCTCAGGTGAGGGGACGGCAACGCTGTCGGTCAAGATTCCTCTGGGAATGAAGGAGGCCATTCGTCGACGGGCGGCTGCCGAGGGGATGACGCCAAGTGAGTTTGCCCGTGCGGCTCTGAGCGAAAAACTTCTTGCTGCCGGCTGATGCCTCTGACGTGCCGATTTATAGAACCGAGGCTGTGCTCAAAAACTTTTTTAAAATTCTCGGTTGACCGGAACGCGTCCTTGGTTATACTAATCAAGCCTTGAAACAAGGCACACCTCAAATGGCTGGGTAGCTCAGTTGGTAGAGCAGAGGACTGAAAATCCTCGTGTCAGGGGTTCGATTCCCTTCCCCGCCACCTTGAATTGACTAGGACCTCTGCAAAGGGGTCCTTTTCTAATATGAGAAAGCCATTGTCAATAGGCATGTTCGTTCGAGCCCGGTTTGAAACC
>CATYJU010000005.1 GCA_958407995.1 uncultured Collinsella sp. | reverse complement strand
GCGAACCTCCAGTCCGGACCGCCCCGCGGTCCAACTTTCTGTCCGCACCCCCTTCCGCATCTACTTCTCTCTCGGTCGCGACCCCGAATCCGGCAAGAACGGGAAACGAGTCAGATACCTAAAGACACCCAAGAGAACCATCCATTGCAAGAGCAAAAACCCGAAGAACTGGCCCGGTGAGGTTGCGAATGCGCTCGATGCCTACCGGAAGGAGCTGGAGACCTATGAACCGGCTGGCGACATGCCGACCACTGTTTCCGGATACGCCGAGGATTTCCATCGGCTCCGAGAAAGCTCCTTCGGCTCCCCTCTTTCTTTCCAAAGAGAGGAATATGACGTGCGCCATATACGCGAGCTGTTCGGCGACATGCCCCTCGGTGCGCTGAGGCCCGACGAGATCAAACGGGCGTATGCCGAAGCAATCTCAACCGGAAGATTCACAGAGGCCGAGATTCGTCGCATCCACGTCAAGCTCAAACAGGTCATGCAGGACGCACTAGAGAATGAGCTAATCGAGCGCAACCCATGCATCAGCGTCAAACTCCCAAAGCCAGACCTTAGAGTGCGCAACTTCCTCCCACCCGACGAACTGCCCCGATTCACCAAATGCCTGCTATCCGAACCCATGGGGCCGATGACCGTCTGCACCATGCTCATATTCCACCTAGGACTCAGAAAAGGGGAGGCCCTGGGGCTCTGTTGGGAAGACTACGACCCCGAGGCGATGGAAATCAGAATCGTCCACCAGTACACCAATGACAAAACGCTCAGGGCACCCAAATCGGAAATGAGCAGGCGGATCCTGTCTATAGACTCTTCGCTAGCCGCGTATCTAAACGACTGGAAGATGCAGCAGCGCAACCTATTCGAGCAACGCGGGCTAAGACAGAGAAACTCTGACCCCATCGTTCACGCCCTCAGCCCGCATAAGGACGAAAACGGCAACCTTCACGTCAGTATCACCCGACCCGATGGACACAACTATTCACGCTGGTTCAGGGACTTCTGCGTCGACAACGGCTATGGCGAGTACGCCAACGTGACAAGCCAGTTCGAGCGCAACGGCAAGCTGCACACACGCGGCACCGGATACTCGGGTCTCGTCCCCCACGGACTGAGACACACGGCAGCGACGGCGCTCGTCGCAAACAACGTCGATTTGAAGACCGTTCAGGCGCGGATGGGACACGCATCAGCGAGTACGACGGCCAATTTCTACACCCACGCAATCAGAGCCAACGACCGCAACGCTGCCGAAGTCTTCGAAAAATTATCTGAAGGTAATGAAAATTAATACTCTCATAATTGTGTCACCAGATGTATACTGCAAATAAGGCCAAACAGAGAGGAGGTTATCAATGGCACTTACCACTGCAAGCAGCAAGCTGCGTTCGACGATCCTATTCAACTCAAAGGATGAGCAAGTACTCTTCAAGCGCTCCAGCGCCGACCTCGCCGCGGCAAGGGGTCTCACCCCGTCTGCGCTCCTAGCGAAGCTTCCCATGGAGCAGCTGACGAGCTCGGATCTAGGCAGGTGGGCCGCGCAGCTCATCTATGCTGAGGATGGGAGCTGCCTCGACGCCTTCGAGGGCATGTTCGAGGACTGGAGCGCAATCCAGCCAGAAAATGATTGCCGCGACGTCATTAAAGGCTTTTTTGACTACTGTCATGAAGCAAGGATCTGCATCGACACCACGAGCGAGCGCGTTCATCATCTCCGCACTAACTGGGACAGCATTTGCCTCATTATGGAAGAGGCTGCAAAGATGCCCGAGTGCAACCTCGACGCACGTATCCAGGCTAAGACCGGCCGTGAACTCGAAACTACCCTGCAAGACCCTACAGCGTTGCTCGCCGTTACACCTTTGGTCTCATACATTCTCAACGCATGGGAGCACATCAAGGGCTATTCCTGCACTTACCGTGCTCTGCTCGATTTCGCCAACATCGGCAGATCATCCCGCAAGGGATACAGCGAGCCCGCAGAAGCTCGAATCAGCCTTCTACACCTTATCGACGAATACGAGAAGAAAGGGGCTAATTAGTCGATAAGACCATTTTACAAACAAGCACCCGACTCCTCTCACTGTCGCCAAACATCGAAGAGGAGCCGAGCGCCCTACTAAAGGAGTTTATCATGCATCTTGCAGATGACCCCAAGACCGACGCCATCTCCGCAGGCATCAACCTGCGCCATGTCGGCACCAAGCGCATCATGAGCCGCCTGGACGTTCAGATCCTCACCGGCATCGGACAATCCAGCGCCATCAAGCTCATGAAGTCCACCCACCACTGCTTTAGAATCGCCAACCAGTACTTCGTCATGGAAGAGGACCTGTTCGACTATTTCCACAAGCTGGCAGAGGGGGCGAGCGAGTAATGCAGCGCCCGAACGCCAATCCCCTCGTCTTCGAGCTGGATGTGCTCGACGAGCACGTCCACGCCCTTCAGGAAGACAAGCCCATCGCCTCCTTCGGGCTCAACGCACTCAACAGCATCCTCGGCGGCGTCTACCCCGGGCTCAACTACGCAATCGGGACCGCCCCGGGCAAGGGCAAGACAACACTGGCAATCCAGGAGGCCGACAAGCTCGCGGCAGACGGGCACCCGGTAATCTACGTTTCCGCCGAGCTTCCCGCGCACAAACTGATCGAGAAGAGCCTGGCGCGTCTCAGCGACGGCAAAGTCGCGTTGTCCGAGGTCTCCAGCTGCGCGACCCAGAATCACCCTAAGCACGCGACTTTCGAGGCTGCACTCGACAAATATCGCACCCAGATCGCCCCCAATCTCTGCATCACCGGCCCGCTCAACACCGCGGAGCTCTCCAACCTCGTCGGGCTGGTAACACGCGAGCGCGGCGAGGTCCCCATCGTCTTCATTGACTATCTCCAGCTCCTCGCCTGCGGCGTCACGGCGGACCAGCAGTTCATCGACGAGCGATTGGCTATCACAGCATGCGTGAAGGGCCTCCGCGAAGTCTCGAACCTCTATGGCTCTCCCGTCATCGCACTGAGCTCGACCACTCGCAAGTCCTACGATTCCGGGAAGTCGGCCAGGCCCAACCTCGCCATGTTCGGTGGTTCCTCCGCTGTCGAGTACGGCTTTGACTCGGTGCTCTACCTCGCCGATGACAATGACAAGCCCGAGTGGCCCTACGAGTCTCCCGCAACCGGCACGCCCCTCAAGCTCATCACCCTCAAGAACCGCTACGGCACGCTGGGCGAGTCCCGACTCGACTTCGACGGTGCGCGCGCCACCTTCCACGACAGGGGCTAGCCTATGCGTGACAAAGCCAAGACCGCGCATATTAACGTCCGCATGACCGAGGAGGAGCGTGCCGCCATCACGGTGCGCTCCTCCTCTTTTGGTATGGCCCCATCGACGTTCATGCGCGAAGCCGCCCTCCACATCGGTGAGAAGCCCGTCAGGATCGCCGACGAGGCGACGCTGCGGCAGATCCTCCACCAGATGAAGAAGCAGGGCGGAAACCTCAACCAGGCCGTTCTCGCCGCAAACGCCTATGGCGTGGATACGCAGACGGCCCAACAGCTCGCGGAGGCCGTCCGCTTGGTATCGAGCACGGCCTCGCAGCTATCGAACCTCATCTCTAAGAATCGAGAATGATCATGAAAACCAAGATGCCCACAGCGCTCATATCATCTCTTCTCCTAGCGATCCTCGTATGCCCCGTCCTCGCCGTCCCCGTCGACGATTTCATCGCCGGGACACCGTTAGGCGCGGCTGCGATTCCGTCGTCGTTCGGCGTGGATACCGTCCTCGGCTGGTGGCTCACGGGTGCGTTCACCGCTTGCCCGCTCGGAACCCTGCTGACCTTCCTCCTCGCCTTTTGCATCTGCGCTCTCATCGCCTACTCGACCGCCCTCAACGCGAGGGCCGAGGACGGCGGCGTGCTCGGCGACGCCCACGTCAAGACGGGTCGCGAGGTCATAAAAGGGTCCATGACCTGGGACGGCTCGAAGGATCCCTCGTCACGTGGGTTCGTCTATGGGTTCACCAAGTATCACGGCAAACCCTGCTATCTCTACGAGCCCAAGAAGATGGCCTTCGTGTCAGGGGCCACCGGGTCAGGTAAGAGTCGCTTCCTCTATCTCCCCTCAATCGACCTGCTCAGCTACGGCGACGCCTCCAACGGCTCCGAGCCCGCGACCCTCGTCGTCTCAGACGTGAAGAACGAGCTCATAGAGCTCACGGGCGATGAGCTTGCCCGTCGCGGCTACCGCGTCCTCCTGCTCGATACGCAGCACCCCTATCGCGGCCAGAGGTTCAACCCGCTCAAGCAGGTTCTCGACCTCCATGCCGAGGGGCGCGACCAGGAGGCCGAGCAGGCGGCGGACGCCATCGCCGAGCTCGTGGTGCAGGATGACGAGAAGGGCAAGGGCTCGCACTGGACGGCATCGGCCAGGGGCCTGCTCTCGGCCCTGGTCCTGCTGGTCTCCATGTCCGACGAGTGTCCCGAGGAATCAAAGCACCTCGCGACCGTCTGCGAGGTCCTGGACCGCGGTACCGAGGCAGAAGGCGACGACCCATCCGAGCCCCTGAAAGCCGTCTTCCGCTCGTTGCCAAGCGGACACCCCGCCAAGGGAAGGGCGTCCCAGTTCATATCCTCCGGCGGCAACGAGCTCAGGAGCATACTCTCGACGCTCAAGGTCGCCCTGCGCCCGTTCTCCTCCGCCCCGGTCGCCTGGATGACCTCCGGCTCCGACATCGACCCGCACACGGTACTCACGGAGAAGAGCGCCGTCTTCCTCCACGTGCTCGACGAGGGCTCACCCTACAACTGCATCGCGGCGATGTTCCTCTCGCAGCTCTGGGCTTCGGTCCAGGCGGTCGCGGACGTGAACGGCGGCAGGCTCCCCCGCCCCGTGCAGATACTCGGCGACGAGTGGGGCAACCTCCCCCGCGTCGAGTGCCTGCCCGCCCTCCTCAGTCTGGCGCGCAGTTACGGCACGTTCTGGGTCGGCGCGACGCAGGGCGTATCCCAGCTCAATAAGTATGGCGAGAGAGACGGCCGCAGGAAGATCCTCGCGAACTGCGGTGTGAAGATCGCCATGAAGCTCGCAGAGGAGGAGGATCGCCGGTACTTCACCGAGCTCATCGGCAAGACCACGCGCCACACGCAGGGCACGAGCAGCGGCAGAGCCGCGTCGGGCACGTCCTCCTCGACGTCCTACAGCGAGAGCGCAGACGACGTGATACACCCCTGGGAGTGGCGCGACATGGCCCCGGACCGGGACGGGATCATCGTCGTGAAACACGCAGACAACGGCATGCCCCCATGCCGCGCAGGGGTCTTCCGCTCCCCCGTCACGGACTGCACCAACACGCCAACGAAGGAGCACTTCGACCTCGGGACGCCAGAGCACGAAGCGGAGAGGCGACGCTCCTACCAGAAAAGCCTCGACGAGTCCGCAATCGGAAAGATGCGCAAGAAGGTTCCAACCTGGTGCCCCGAATGGCCCGAGCCGGAGAAGAAGGATGAGGACGAGCCGAGCAGCAAGTTCAGTGGGCTCTCACTCGATTAGGAGGTGGCCATGACGGCGATAAAGCAGACGAGCGTATGCAGCGAGAGGCACCTTTCCCGCCTCAGGGACTACCTCTCATGGGACCGCGAAAAGGCGCTCGCCCACGGCACGCAGAACATCATCGACGAAGACCGCTGGTTCCAGGAGATGGCGGACACGAGGGCGGCCATGGGGCACGACAGGCCAGGCAAGGCCGGGGCCAGGTGCACCTACATGCAGCACCAGATACTCGGGTTCCTCCCCGACGAGTGCGACCTCAACGGCGGGAAGATGACGCCGGAGATGTGCATGCGCTACGCGAGGGAGTACGCGGCCGAGCGCTACCCCAACCAGGAGGTCGTGATGGTGCTGCACCGCGAGCGCTGCCGCACCGACGCCATCGACCGCTACGCCGTGCACCTTGGCATCAACCGCACCGACCTTGAGACCGGGCGGAGGCTCGACGAGGGCCCCGCGCGAAAGGCGGCAAAGGCGCGGGTGAAGACCGTTCGTGCCCTGGACGAGCGATACGGCCTCAGGCAGCTTGAGCGTGGCAAGGCCAACTCGCGCGTCCACGCGAGGCAACCCGGCAGGGCCGAGCGCGACATGGCCCGAAAGGGGCAGGCCGAGCGCTCGGAGAACGCCCGCGTCCGCGTCGCGGTCGCCCGCCGGATCGAGGAGATCGGGCGCATGCGCGACTGCCCCGACCGGATGGGCGAACTTGAGCGGCGGCTCAGGCGGGACGGCATCGAGCTCGCCAAGTCCAAGGGCGGGAGCCTCCAGTACCGCTTCCCCTCGAAGTCGCTCGGGGCCGTGAGGAAGGTCAACGGCGGAAGGCTCGGTTTCGCCGTCAACCGCTCGACCGGCATCACCGTCCGCTTCACGCTGCGCGGGATAGCGACGGCGATGCGGGCGTTCAGGGAGCTTGAGCGAAAGGCGCTGGAGAATCAGAACGGGCGCGACGACTGAGCTCTTGGGGCCGGGACGCAACAAGCGCCCCGGCCCTTTCTTTTAGCCCTTCGGCGAGAGCGACCTCGGAGCGGCTCGCCGCCCCGCCGCAGGCGGGCAAGATGATTCTGTGCAACGGAATCCATATCTTGCCTGCACGGAGCGAACCGGTTGCCGAGGCAACGCGAGCCCGGGCAGGTGAGCGACGGTTGAGCCGACGCCGAGGAGACGCGACCCATGGGGAGCGTCGCACGACGGCGCTCGGCGACCCGGCGCGAGAGGCCCCGCCCGGCGACTACGGCGGAGCGATGGCGACTTCTGGAAGCCATCGAGCGCAGCCGTTCGCCGGGTGGGGCCGGTGTGAGCGGAGGCGGACGAAACGCGACCCTGGGGAGCGTTGCCAGGGAGCCGCAGCGAGAGCGACGCCGCGCGTCGCGGGGGTCCCGCCCATAAGCGGGACCCATCGGCCGCAAGGCCGATTGCTACGCCCCGACCCTCTCGGCGTACAAGTTGAAGAGGTGGGCGACAATCTTCTCCTCGTCTCCGCCGAAATCAACGCCATAGGCGGCCTCAACGGCAGTGTCGAGCGCCTTGTGCGCCGCCATCAGCTCGGGGAAGAACGTTTCGTTCTTTGGATCGTACATGTCCGCGAGCGTCGCACCCTCTTGGGCGTCACGGGCATCGAGCACGGCCTGGGCGCAGTGCTCGACTTCCTCGCGTTGGGATTCCGTGGGCTCGGGCCAGACGAAGTTGTTGTAGTCAATACCGGCCGAGTACTGATAATCATCTTTCAGTCTTCCGGTCACGACCCTAACCCATGCATTATGAAATTGGGACTGCAACACCCCGTATTGATAGAGAGTTGCATTTGGGATAAGACGAACTTTATTGCTACAAAAGACCTCAGCATCGACGAACCCCATTGGGATGTATCGCCTTCGGCTTGATGAAACCTCTGGTATCAAAATTGAATCTGTATCCGACAGGATTTCAGTTCCAAAATGGGCAGGGCACTCCGCAGCCTTAACGGTCTGACTTCTCTTGCTCTTGAGCCGATACCGGCGTACCGCTTCAACCCTTTCCCTGCATTTAGGCAGATTCTTTAGCTCATCCCAATTTGCGTTCCCAAGCCATAAACACCAACGGCTTTTGCCACGGATAAATTCTTGTGATCCAAGCCACTTGTGAAAGAATTTCTCTGCACCAGGTTCACTTTGCAAGAATTCGATTTTCTGCTCATCAGTGAAAAGGTAATTGCCGTCGTCTATAGGCTGGGAGCCTATTCCCATTTCTGGAACATCTGATAATGGCTTACTTCTGCTGTAGACAAAAACGTCCGGAGCGTCTTTCAGATACGCATTGATTCGAGCCGTGGGAATCTGTTCTTCGTCGCTGTCCGGGGTCGCGTGGTAGAAGAGCGTCTTGGTCCCCGACTCGCGGGAGAACCCGACGATGACACAGAACACGTGTGCCTTGTCCGCGGCCTCGTTGTCCCACCTGAACGTGTTGTGCGCGAAGTCGATGTGGATACCCAGGTCGTACAGGGGTTTCCAGAGGTTGGCAACCTGCTCGCCCTGACATATCGAGTTGGTAGAGACCAGGGCGCAGCGCGTGCGCTTTCCCTGCGTGAACCTCGCGGCCTTCATGTACCAGGCCCCGCAGTAGTCGATGTTGCCTGCGTTCTTCGCTCCGTCGAAGACCTCGAGGAGCTCCGCCTTCTGCTCCTTGGACTGGTTACGGGCCCCAAGGAAGGGCGGATTGCCCACGAGGTAGGTGAGGTCGTCGGGGAACACCTCGGACCAATCGGTCTTGAGGGCGTTGCCCTCATGGAGGTTGCTGAGGCTCCTGAGCGGCAGGAAGTCGAAGTCGTAGTCGACGTATATCTCCTGCGTCTTTCGGAGCATCTGCTCCTCGGTGATCCAAAGGGCGGTCTTAGCGACCGAGACGGCGAAGTCGTTTATCTCGATGCCGTACAGCTGGTCCAGGGACACGCGGACAGGGCTGTCTTGCGCAACGACGAGGGACGTCTGCCCCGCATTGCCGGTCTCCTCGCTGAGCTCGTCCTCGATGATTCGGTTCTCGATGGTGCGCAGCTGCCGGTAAGCCTCGGTAAGGAAGTTGCCCGAGCCGCATGCCGGGTCGCCGATGGTGATGGAGGCCACCTTGTCGTGCAGCCTCGCCAGGGCCTGCTTGCGCTTGGCAGCTGTCTTCTCGCCCTCGGCCTCGTGCAGTTCGTCCCACAGCTCGTCGAGGAAGAGCGGCTTGAGGCAGCGCTCGATGTTCTCGACGCTCGTGTAGTGCATGCCCCCGGCGTGGCGCGTCTCGGGGTTCAGCGTGCCCTCGAACACGCCGCCGAAGATGACGCCCGAGATCTCGCGCCAGTCGAAGTCCTGGGACGCGTCGGTGATGGCCTCGAGGATCTCCGGGGTCATCTGCGGGACGATGATGGAGGAGTCGGAGAACAGACCGCCGTTCACGTAGGGGAAGGCCGCGAGGTCCTCGTCCATGTACTCGTCCCTCTGCTCTAGGGGCGTGTCGATCGTCTCAAACAAATCGACCAGTTTTCGGCGGAGCTTCGCGGGGTCTCCCTCGCAGTACCTGCCGAACGCCTGGTGCGATTGCAGGAGGTCGGCGTCCTCAGCGTAGAGCAGGAAGATGATTCGGGTGATGAGCACGTTGAGGGAGCGCTGCTCCTCTTGTGCCCGCTCGTCCTTTTCCTCAATGTGGTGGTACTGCTTGGCAAGGGCATCGTAGAGCCTGGAGACGTAGGCCCCGGCCTCGATGGAGAGCTGCTGTTCCTTGTGCAGGCGGCTCGTCTCGTTGGAGGTCAGGAAGGACAGGAGATACAGGCTGTCCGGGAGCTCTTCGAGGGAGAACTCCTGCACGGTGTCCTCGGGCCGCTCGTTGTCGAGATCGTAGAGGCGGAAGGTCCCGAAGTTGCACGTCATCACCCAGCGGGGGCGCTCGGAGTACGGCAGGTGCCGCGCGTACCACATGGCCTGCTGGAGCGGCGTCTCCATGCCGCCGTTCCTGGGTTCTGGCTTGTCGAGGTCGATGCCCCACGACTTCTGCTCGCAGAGGAAGTTGTGGTCGGAGACGAACACGTCGATGCGACGGCCTCTCACCTTGCGCTCGAAGTCGACGAAGCTGTCTATGGTGTTGGACGGGATGCCCAGGACGTTGATGAGCAGGTCGACCCAGAACTTCTGCGTATCCTGCTGCTCGTTGTTGGAGCCTGCGGGGATGGCACCGAGGCGCTTCTTCCACCGTTTGACGAACTCCTTTGCCTCTTTCTTGCTGGCAGGCATACCGGACCTCCTGCGTCGTCGTCACTTTCGGACAATTTTAAGGGGTAAAAGCCCTCTTCCAAGCGGAAGGGCGAGTTTTCGACGGTCCACGGTGTCGCAGGGTCCCAGGCGAAACCCGAAGACGCCGGGGGCTGTTGGAAACTCGCCCATCTCACAGCAACGTCACCCTAGGTTTTCAACGCTTTCCATGGCCGAAGGGCTTCTTATAAGCCCGTAGGCTGTGGAAAGGGTTGAAAACCGGATATTTGGGTGAAATATCGGAGTGAAATATGTAGGCGCGCTGTTTTCATCATAGAACTTTCTTTCACCCCTTTTTCACCCCTCTATCGTCTATTTAGCCCTATCTATACAGAAGCAGGTCAGACGATTTATACCGTCTGACCTGCAATTTCTTCTGGTGCCCCCGGTGCGATTCGAACGCACGACACCCGCTTTAGGAGAGCGGTGCTCTATCCCCTGAGCTACGGAGGCATGTTGTACTAGTGTAGCAGATTTACCCCTTTGCCATGTAGCGCATGGCCACTCATCGAGAAGGCTCTATAGCGAATAGTTTCCGAGGGCAATCCTCAATATCGGAAAGAATAACCCGGAATAACGCGAAATAATGGGACAAGCTTTCCCAACTGGCCCTCAAAAGGAAAATGCATCCCGGAATGAGAACAAATTCCGGGATGCATTTTCCGCCATCTATCGCCAACGATTAGCTGTCTCTGTGGAAAAGGCTCTTGATGGCAGCGGGGATGCTCTTGGCGCCCTTGGTCGTTACGTCGATAAAATCGGGCGAACGCACGAGCTTATCCTCATCGACGTACTTACGGACCGCACGAAGCGTCTCTTTGTCGTCGCGCGTCGAAAACGTAAAGTGACCGTTGTCCTTGGTGAAGATGGCAAAACGCGTGATCTTCTTGGTGCCGCGTAAAACCTCGGCGGCAATATAGTCGACCTCGTCCCACGGGATTTGAATATAATCCTCGGGATTGCGCTCGTTGTAATACTCGAACGCCTTATTGCCTACCATCACGTTACCGTGGCTGGTAAGCCCCATCAGGCAGGTTGCCGGCGTTGCCAGATCGACCGTGCTGTTCTGAGATTGCGCCATGCGCGCCTCGCCCTCCAAATAAAACAATCGGACCGCATCCAGTGTACCCACCGGGTGCGGTCCGTTTCAATGGCTCAAAAGCCCTTGCCTAGCAATTCTCGGTCTTAAGCCGAAGCGTGCTTACATGAAGCCGCAGAAGCGACCGATGATGCCGACGGCGAAGAGAGCCAGGATGATGACGATCGGGCTGACCTTCTTCTTGAGGAGCTTGCAGACCAGCAGGGTCAGGCACACGGCGGCAAGGCCGGGGATGAGCTGATCGAGGTTGGCCTGAAGCGTGGTGACCTTCATCTGATCAAGGGCGGTAGCACCGACGGAGTTGTACATCGTCAGCGCTTCCTTGATACCCTCGGAACCGGAGGGCAGGCTAGCCCAGTCGATAAAGGCGCCAGCAGACTGCTTGACCGTGGAGACGATCGGGGTGAAGGAAATGGACACCCAGCGCTCGACCAGGGCGCCGATGATGAACATACCCAGGATGGAAGCACCCTCGGTGACCTTGCCCATCAGACCACCGGAGAGGTCCTTGGCGATGGAGGATCCGACCTTGTAGCCAAACTCCTGCGTGTACCACAGGAAAGCGTAGCGGATGATGTTCCACGCGAAGAAGAACAGCAGCGGACCGACGATGCTGCCGGACATGGCCAGGGAAGCGCCCAGAGCGCCCAGAATCGGGCGAAGGGTGAACCAGAAGACGGGGTCGCCGACGCCGGCGAGCGGGCCCATCATACCGACCTTGACGCCCTGAATGGCGACGTCGTCAATCGGGGCACCGTTGGCGCGCTCCTCCTCGAGAGCGAGGGTAACGCCAATGACGGGGGCGGAAACGTAGGGGTGGGTGTTATAGAACTCCAGGTGGCGCTTAAGAGCGGCAATCTGGTCATCCTTGCTGGTGTAGAGCTTCTTGATCGCAGGGATCATTGCGAAGCACCAGCCGCCGTTCTGCATACGCTCGTAGTTCCACGAGCCCTGAAGGAACTGATGACGGAAGCAAACCTTCTTGCGGTCAGCCTTGGTGAGCTGAATCTTGTTCTCTGCCATATGTATCACTCCCCTCCTACTCGTAATCGTTCAGAATGTCGCCGAGCGGGTCGCCGGAGCCACCGCCCATGCCGCCACCCTGCTTGGCCAGATCCTTAAGGCCAAGGTAGATGAGGGCAAGGGAGATGCCGATGAGACCAAGGGCGATCAGCGTGAGCTGAGGGATGGCAGCAAGGACAAAGCCGAGGACGAAGAACGGCCAGGTCTCCTTGGTGGCCATCATGTTGATGACCATGGCGTAACCGACGGAAGCGACCATGCCGCCGCCGACAGCCATGCCGCCGGACAGCCAGTCGGGCATAGCGTTAAGCGCGTTGGTAACGGCCTCGGCCGGGATGACGCACAGAAGCACTGCCGGGATGGCGATACGAAGGCCCTGCATGAGGATGGCAGCATACTGCCAGCGCTCGATGCCGGAGAAGTCGCCCTTCTCGGCGCAACCGTCCATGGCGTGAGCAATAGCGGTAGCAATGGTACGGCAGATCATGGTCAGGAACAGACCAGCGACCGACAGCGGGACGGCGACGGCGATAGCGGTGGTAACGGCCTTGGCCGAATCGGTGGCGCCACCGTTGAGGGCGAGCACCATGATGATCGAAGAAGCGACCGAGGCCAGAGCGGCGTCAGGCGCGACGGCGGCGCCGACGTTAGCCCAGCCAAGGGCCATCATCTGGAGCGAACCGCCCAGGAGGATGCCCTCCTGAAGGTGACCGGTTACGAGACCGATAAGCGTGCATGCCACGAGCGGCTGATGGAACTGGAACTCATCCAGAATGCCTTCCATACCGGCAAGCAACGCGACAATCGCAACAAGCAGAATAGTGATTGCAGACATGTATCGGACCCTCCTTTACTATGCTTGAGCGGCCAGTTCGGCCTTAGCTTTCTTCAACATGGCGTCGAGATCCTCGGAGGAATCCGAAGGAACCTTGCGGACCTCGAACTTGACGCCCTTGGCCTTAAGGGCCTCGAGAGTCTTGACGTCGTCATCGCCCATAGCGACGGCGTTGGTGACGACGACCTTGCCCTTGGAGTGAGCCATGGAACCGATGTTGACTTCCTTGATGTCGACGCCGGCCTCGATGGCCTTGAGCAGATCCTGCGGGTTCTCAAAGAGCAGCATGGCCTTGGTGTCACCAAAGCGCGTGTCCTTGACGACCTCGGCCATCTTCTTGATGGGCACGACGTTGGCATGGACTCCCGGAGGGGCAGCCTGCTCGATCATGGTCTTGCGGAGCTCGTCGTGAGCAACGCCGTCGGAAACCACGATGATGCGGTTGGGGTTGATCTGCTTGGTCCACGTGGTGGCCACCTGACCATGAAGCAGACGGGTGTCGATACGGACGTGGGCGATCTTGATGTGCCCGTCGCCGATGACCGTTCCCGGAGGGATGGCGCCTGCAGGAGCAGCAGCGGCCGCAGCCGGCTTCTTCTCCTCGGGCTCCAGAGACTCGGGCTTGACGCGCACGCCAGCCTTAGCCTCAGTCACGAGATGTTTTGCGATCGCATGTGCAGTGTTCTTTGCGTCAAAGCGCTGCGAATATGCCTCGATGAGCATAGGCAGGTTGACACCGGTGACGATAGCCCAGGAATCGTGGCCCTCGATGAGCCCGCTGATCTGGTTGAACGGCGTGCCGCCCCACAGATCAACGAGGAAGAGTACCTGCTCCTGGTCTTCGAAGGAAGCGATTGCTTCCTCGACCTTGGCACGGAAGTCGTCGGGGCCCATGCTCGGCTCGAGCGAGACCACGGCAACAGACGGCTGATCGCCAAAGACCATCGAGCCCGTCTGCTTGATTCCAGCTGCCAAGTCCCCGTGGCTAGCAAGAACAATACTTACCATCACATAACCTCCTTTTTGTCTACGTATTTCCTACACGACATGAAAGGAGTATACCTGTTTGGATTGTGGAATTATAGCTAAATTCACAAAAGGTTGGATTATTTGTTTAAACGTTTATGTTTGTTACAAATTGATTACTTTGCTGCTTTTTGACTCATTACACGACAAGGCGTCGCTCATCAAGCCATGCATTTTACAGATACAAGCAGGCTGTTCATTAATATCGATTTTAGGCAAGCGCGAACGCGCTTGTACTGCCGCTATTTTGTTTAAACAGACATGGCTTGACTATTTTCGTGACTTATGATCTATGAAACCACTCAAAATAGTTGCGGTGGAATAGTTCTTGTTTAAGAGCCAGAAGGCTGAATTTAGGAACTATTTCACCGCAACTTATAGGGAATCCTAGGCGATGTGGAGAGGGTTGGCGGCGTCGACGGCATCGGGGGCGTCGGAGAGGCCGTCAGGAGCAGCGTCTGCCGGGTCCTCGTCGGGGGTCTCGATCTGTTTGATCATGACCTCTTGGCCCTGCAGCAGGTATGTCTCGCCGCTACCGCAATGGGGACAGGTCTTGCCGTGCTCGACCGTCGCGTAGTCGCGGCCACATGCCTCGCAATGCGTCACAGCCTCGACGGGCTCCACAACAAGCTCCGCGCCCTGCGCGATAGGCTTTTTATCTGCTGCCCAGCGCCAAGCGTCGAGCAGCAAGTCGGGAACGACGCCCGAGACCTCGCCCAACAGCAACGTTACGCTCGAAACGCGACGCACGCCATGAGCGCGCGCTACATTCTCGACATCGCGAATGATGTGGTAAACGATCCCCAATTCATGCACTTTTTCTTCCGCCGTTCCCGTTATGGCTACTTACTTGCGACCGAACTTAATCTTGATGGCGCGCTTGAGCGCGTACTTGCCCAGGCTTGGGAGCTTTTGCTCGTATTTGACCATCGTGGAGCACTCGGGGCGGTCGCGATCCAGATGGATGGCGTCGAACGCGCACTTGGTGGTGCACAGGCCACAGCCGATGCACTTGTTGGGGTCGACGATCGAGGCGCCGCAGCCCAGGCAGCGGGCGGTCTCGGCGCGCACCTGCTCCTCGGAAAAGGTCTCAACATACTCGCTAAACGGTGCAGCCTTCTCGCGCTCGCGGTCTACGTGGGCAACCTCGCGGCTCGCGTTGTCGTAGCTTTCGATCACGGCATCGTCGCGGTCGAGCGAGGTGTAGCGGCGCTGGTTGCGGCCGATGGTGAGCGTGGAGCCCGGCTGCACAAAGCGATGGATGGACACCGCGGCCTCGTGGCCGGCGGCGATGGCGTCGATGGCAAAGCTGGGGCCGGTGTAGACGTCGCCGCCCACAAAGATGTCTGGCTCGGCGGTCTGGTAGGTCTGGGGATCGGCAAGGGCACCCTGGCCGCGGCCGAGCTCCACTTTGGAGCCAGCCAGCAGGTCGCCCCACACAATGGACTGGCCAATCGACATGACGACACGGTCGGCATCGACACGGCGCAGGTCGTTCTCGTCGTACTCGGGCGCAAAACGGCCCTCGTCGTCAAAGACACGCGTGCAGCGCTTGAAGGTGATACCGCACACACGACCGGCCTCGTCCAAGTGAATCTCCTTGGGGCCCCAGCCGCAGCTGATGTGCGCGCCGTCCTCAACGGCCTCGCGACGTTCTTCCTCGCTGGCGGGCATCTGGGCCTCGCTCTCCAGGCAGAACATCTCAACGTGCTCAGAACCCAGACGGCAGGCGTTGCGGGCAACGTCGATAGCCACGTTGCCGCCGCCCACCACAATGGTGCGGCCGGGCAACGCGTCGATCTTGCCACTGTTGACCTCGCGCAAAAAGTCGACGGCTACGGTCACGTCCTCGGCATCCTCGCCCGGAATGCCGGCAAGGCGGCCGCCCTGGCAGCCAATGGCAACGTAGAAGGCCTTAAAGCCCTGCGCGCGCAGCTCGTCGAGCGTCACGTCGCGACCGACTTCCACGCCATAGCGGAACTCGGCACCCATCAGGCGAATGACCTCGACCTCGGCCTCGATAACATCCTTCTGCAGCTTAAAGCTGGGAATGCCGTAGGTAAGCATGCCGCCCGGGTGCTCGTTCTTCTCGAACACGACGGGCCTGTAGCCCTTCTCGGCCAGATAAAAGGCGCAGGACAGACCGGCCGGACCGGCGCCGATGATGGCGATCTTCTGGTCGAAGCCGCCGGCACGCGTTGGGGTCACCACAGGTGGGACATAGCGGGTCGCGGCATCCAGATCGCGCTGGGCGATGAACTTCTTGACCTCGTCGATGGCCACGGCGGCGTCCACACGGCCGCGGGTGCAGGCATCCTCACAGCGGCGGTTGCACACACGGCCGCAGATAGCGGGCAGCGGGTTCTCGCGCTTAATGAGTGCTAGGGCCTCGTCATAGCGACCCTGCGCCGCGAGCTTCAAATAGCCCTGAACGGCAACGTGCGCGGGGCAGGCCGTCTTGCAGGGAGCGGTGCCGGACTCGTGCGTCTCGATGCGGTTGTCGTTGCGGTAGTTGGGCGACCACTTGGTGTGGTCCCACTTGGTGGCATCGGGCAGCTCCTGGCGCGGATACTCGGGCACCTGTCCACCGGCCTTTTTGCTACAGAGCTTCTGGCCCAGTTTGGCGGCGCCGGCCGGACACACCTCAACGCAGCGACCGCAGGCCACGCACTTGTCCTTCTCGACCTTGGCGACATAGGCCGAGCGTGACAGGTTGGGCGTGTTGAACAGCTGAGAGGTGCGCAGGGCATAACACACGTTGACGTTGCAGTTGCAGATAGCGAAGATCTTGTTCTCGCCGTCGATATTGGTGATCTGGTGCACAAAGCCGTTGTCCTCGGCCTGGCGCAGGATGTCGTAGACCTCGTCGCGCGTCACGTAATGGCCGCGGTCGGTCTCAACCACATAGTCGGCCATATCGCCCACGGCAATGCACCAGTCGGCGGGGTCGTCGGCGCAGCCCTCACCCATCACGCGACGGCTCGCGCGGCAGCTGCAGGTGCTGGCGGCATATTTGCCATCGTATTTGTCGAGCCAGTGCTCGATATGCTCGATCGGCACCGAGGTGCTCGCGGCGTCGATGGCCTTCTCGACCGGAATGACGTGCATGCCGATGCCGGCGCCACCGGGCGGCACCATCGGCGTAGCCTTGGACAGCGGCCCCTTGGACGCCTGCTCAAAGAACTTGGCATAGACCGGGTGCTCGTCGAGCTGGCTCACGCGCATGTTGAGGAACTCGGCGGAACCCGGCACCAGCATGGGCAGCACCCACTGCTTGGCGCGCTCGGGATTCTCCCAGTTGTACTCGAGCAGGCCCGTGTAGCTCATATCGTCGAGCATCTTCTCGATATCGGCTTCGGTCATGCCGGTGAGCTTGACCATCTCGGGCAGCGTATAGGGACGGCGCATCTTCATCTTGCAGAGCACTTCGGCCTGCTCGTCAGTCGCGGCCTCGGCAAACGACCAGTACTCGTAGCCCAGCAGCTCATCGCGATGCAGCAGACGGTTGGTGCAGTGCTCGCACAGCTTGACGATGGCCTCGCGCGGATGCTCCGGCAGCGGCGGCACGAACTCCGAACCGATGTCGGGCTCGGTGTAGCTAATCCCCGGTCCGTTGAGAATCATGGTTGTCCCTTCTCTTGCCACAGCCCGACGAGGCCGCAGCGCCCCTCTTTTTTTGCAGGCCGGGCATGCCCCATGCCGTTCACCCGCCATTGTTGACATTGTGTCAAAAATAGTATTGACGAACCGTCAACAATATTCAAGACTGTTAGGCGAACGGTCAGGCAAAAGAGGATGAAAGGCGGCAAAACATGGGCAACAACACAGCAGGTACCTCTGTGGTCGATGCCGTCCCCGCATCCGATAGCGCGGCAAAGCGCCTGACGGGCGACGAACGCCGTCGCGAGATCCTCGATGCCGTGCGCACCGTAAGCTCCGAGCTGGGCGTGTCCCACCTATCGGTATCGGCCGTGACCAAGCGAGCCGGCTGCACGCGTTCATTGTTCTACCATTACTTCGCCGACATGGACGCCGCCGTCACCGCTGTTATGGACGAGGCGATCGACGGCTTTATCTCCGAACTCGAGCGGTGGAACGCCGACCGCACCGTCGGTGATATCGAGGGCGCGCTCGACACCGTCGCCCCGCTCTTTAAGCGCCTGGTCGCCAGCGGCCACGAGCTGCCGAGCACGCTTACCTCGAGCAGCGGCGCGCTCTACGGCGGCTTTTTGCACAACGTGGTCCAGCGCGTGGCGCAGTATATCTGCGACACCACCGTAGTGGATTTTGTCGCCCATCATGAGCTACGCATCGACCATGTCTACGAGACGTTCTACACCCTCATCATGGGTCTTTTGATGTATATCCGCACGCACCCCGATGTGCCCGACGAAACGGTCAAGGAAATCATCGCCTCGACACTCCACATCGAGGGCTATACCGCCAAGTATCCGGAGCGCAAGCCCCAGAACTGACGACATTTGGCCAAACTGCCCGCGATCAGAAGAGGGGCCGCGGGCGTGTGAAAGGAGAGCAGCATGCTGTTCGATGTTTGGGGTAGCGATACCTTATCCACTGGGCCGGCTGGGCCATGGTCTTTATTGGCCTGATCGTGCTCAACGAGGTCGGCCGCCGCACTAAGCTGGGCGCGGCAATCATCTTTGGCGTGGCTCCGCTGGCCATGACCATCTACTGCGTCGCCATCGCCATCGGCGTTTCGCAGGGTGCCGAGTGGGCGCTCACCAACCCCACCCATGTGTACCAGAACAGCTGGTTCCACTACGCCAAGGTATACGCTGCGCTGGCCGGTTGCTGGGGCTTCATTGCCATTAAGTACCAGTGGGGAAAGATCGGCAAGGCGCATTGGTTCCGCGCATGGCCGTTTGTGATCGTCGCCATCAACATCATGATCGCCGTCGTATCCGACTTTGAGAGCGCCTATCACTTCTTTGTCCTGGGCGAGTCCACCTGGGTCACCTCCGAAGGTGCTACGCAGCTGGCCGGCTGGAACAACGTGTTCAACGGCATCGCCGGTATCATCAACATCTTCTGCATGACCGGTTGGTGGAGCGTCTACGCCTCCGAGGATCAGACCGATATGCTGTGGCCCGACATGACCTGGGTCTACATCATCGCCTACGATATCTGGAACTTCTGCTACACCTACAACTGCCTGCCCACCCACTCCTGGTTCTGCGGCTTTGCGCTGCTGCTGGCGCCCACCGTCGCCGCCTTTATCTGGAACAAGGGCGGCTGGATCCAGAACCGCGCCTTTACGCTTGCTATTTGGTGCATGTTTGCCCAGGTGTTCCCGTACTTCCAGGAGGAGTCCATCTTTGTGACCCACTCCACGCTCGACCCCGGCGCCGCCACCGCGGTCTCGATCGCCGCACTGGTCGCCAACGTCGCCGCGATCATCTACATCGCCTACCGTGCCAAGAAGCTCGGCCGCAATCCCTACAAGCAGGATGTCTTTGAGGGCACCAGCGATTGGGAGAAGGCTACCGCTCGCCGCGCCAAGGTGGATTACGCACACGCCGAGTAACGCGCCTGGCGCAGACATCGCTTGAGCACGAAGCAGCATAGCCGGCTCCGCGCAACTCAACGCATTGTAGAGCCCCCGGAATGTGATTCGTTCGCGTTCCGGGGGCCTTTTGCCGCCGCGAGGATGCGGCCGAACGATGCGCTCGAGTTAAATCGGATCTTATATTTCGCACGCGCTTTATATGGCTCCATTTTTGGGTACAGTGTTGTCCCGATATTGAGCTTGGGGGATATATGAAAGATGAGACGATGGGCCAAGAGGATGCGGCCCAAGATGCAGAAGCTTGCGCTGAGGCCTTGGAGAGCTTAGACCGGATTTCACTCGATGAGATTGCGTTTGACGATTCGGGCGTTGATGTGCAGGATGAGCCGGAAACCGAGGCGCAATCCGATGATCAGGATGCAGGCGACGTTGAGCCTGCCGAGGATGAGGCAGATCACGAAGACACCGAAAGCGAGGCCGGCAACCAGCCCGAATCCGACACGGGCGAGGAAACCGTCTTGCTCGACAGCTTACCGGCCGAGGATTCGCTGACCCGCGAGCTTCCTGGCCTGGGTTCCGCACCAGCCGTGGACGAGACCATCGCCATGGGCGATATTCCCCTACCATCCGTTCCCTCGGCACGCGAGGCCGAAGTTCGCCATCGCAAGATGTCGCCCAAGCGCCGCAACCTGATGGTTGCCGGCGTTGTGGCCGTCGCGCTCGTCGCCGGCGGCGCAGGCTATGCTGCCTGGAACGGATATCAGCAAGAGCAGGCTGCCACTGTCGCCGCCAATGCCCACACGATGATGTCAGTGCAGATTGGCGTGCAGGCCGCGGGCCTCGACTGTTCCACTGGCTCAAAGATCCCCGTGCAGGTGAGTGGCCAGGACTCCGACGGCTCTTCTGTGAGCGAAACACTCTACGTTGACGAGCACGGCCGCGGCATCAAACTGCTGCCCGGCGATTACACGCTCTCCATCGCTGCCTCCCCCATCGCGGCCGACGGCACCATCTATACCGTCCCGACCACCAAGACGCAGGTCACCGTTAAGAGCGATGGACAGGATTTAAGTGCCCAGGCCACCTTTAAGCTCAAGGTGCCTTCGGCCGACACGGTGACTGACGACCAGATCGATGCCGCCGCCAAGTATGCCGAGGAGGGCGGTGCGAGCTCCGCCGCGGCTGCCAAAGTGCTCCAGCAGGCAGCAACCGCGCGGCGCGACGCCGCCGTCAATGCCGTGAGCGCGCAAAAGGCACAGGCGTCCCGTGATGCTGACGCTCGCCACAAGGCAACCGACCTCTACCAGCTCGATATTCCCGTCGAGTGGTACGGCAAGGTCGCAACTTGGCAAAACGGAAGCACGCTATGCATCTATCTGGGCGACGACGCCAATACGCCGCTCGTGACGCTCGTTGCGGTGCGCGAGGGCGAGAGCTTTACGCCCGATGAAGGCGATACGGTTTTGGGCGCGGCCAATCTAGGCAACGGTTATACCGTCTACGCCAGCGGCCCCGTCTATCCGTACGTGGTGCCCCAGACCATCAACGGACGGACGCAGAACCCCGTGTCAACCTACCCCATGGACACGGCCATTGAGCTTGTCGAGCTTACGACCGGCAACCGCTACACCTATAGCCAGATCAAGAACGACCTGGTTGGCAAAGACGGCAACGCAGACGCCGCGACCAAACTCGAGACCGACTACCTCGCGCAGATCCTGCTGCCGAGTATCAAAACCCAGGACTAGCCTGGCGCAGCAAGGTGCTCCCCAACCGTGATGAAGGAGCCGGGAGGTCCTGACCCCACAGGCCCATAGATGATTAGGCAAGGAGCCACTTCCATGCGGGCATAACGTGTACCACACCGTGCTCGCATGGAATATCGGTCTGTTCATCCATGGTAACGATTGCCGACTCGCCAAGATCAAACTGGGCCATCGAGGCATCAAGCGCGGCGATTTCGCGCTCGCGCGTTTTCTCACTTGCCATATCCGCACTCACCTGAATCAGGCTATAAGCCCGCATGAGAAGCGCATCCCCAGCCACAAAGTCCACCTCATGGCTTTTGCTCTTCTCTTTGATTAGCAGGCGGCAGACCGAGCCGGTCCTCACCGCGGGAGTCCTTCTTCTTAGCGCATTGAACACTGCGGTCTCGAGCCTCTGGCCCTGGTCCAATGCCGATGCGGGAGAGAATGCTCCAAACATCGCAGGGTCGACAGCGTAGACCTTAGACGCAGACCGCATGTTATTTGCCAGTGAACGCATGAACTCCGGCACAGAAAATAACAGATAGGCGTCCTCATAATACTCAAGTAAGTCGCTGAGCGAATTACGACTGACGGGTATCTGTCTGCTCTTGAACTCGTTGTACACTTTGTTCACTGACAGCTCTCGTCCCGAAGATGCCATACACCGCGTCAAGAACAGCGATGCCAGGCGAGGGTTCTTGACGTCGTAACGTTCAACGACGTCCATGGCGACCGTTCGCGAAGCATATTCCTGTAGCAGCTGAATCGCGTCTGCGGGCGTCTGCTCAAGCGTCGCGATGAATCCCCCTCGTTCAAGATATCCGATCAGATGATGTCGAAGCAGCGCTGCATCGCTTGGGGAAAAGGGTGCATCCGGACCAGGAGCGCTTCCAGTCTTATATCGGACGTATTCCGAAAAACTCAACGGAAAAAGCTCTCGTACAAGGGAACGGCCCCTGAACTCGCTCTTAAGTTCTGAGGACAGCATCTTAGAAGAAGATCCCGACACGTAGACGGTCGCTTTCTCCGTATCGACCACACGCCGCAGAAACGCACCCCATTCGGGAATTTCCTGGATCTCGTCAAAGAAAATGTAGGCACCCTCGGTTCGGGCAGCAGGATAGAGCGCATAAAACGTATCGAGCACGTCCGCCAGCAGCGATGGCTCATACGGACGCAAACGCTCATCCTCAAAATTGAAATATAGCATCCGATCGAGCTCGACACCTTGGCCCTGAAGCCGCCGCATCTCCTGATACAGGCGATACGTCTTTCCGCAACGGCGAGCTCCCACAATTACGTTCACGATGTTGTCGCGCTTTGGCTCCTGCGGGTTTCCCAGATCAAGGTCTCGCTCAAAAACCTGCGGAACTCCCTGTTGCTCAAAGTCCTTTATTTTCTGGGCCACCAAGTCGTTGAATGCCATGATTCTCCAATCTTGCTCTCTTGCTAATCAAAATTATACTGATTCTTGATTAGCAAGAGAGCAAGATTGCGCGCAACTTGATTAATAGATAATCAAGTTTTTCTACTGCCAAGCATCAATGCCCTGAGCTAGGCGGCCGCAGCGAGGGCAGTTTTTTGGGACGGGGCTCTTTTGGCTGCTTTAACGCCACGGGTCGGCTTCGAACATCGGCTCACGCTCGGGGCGTCGGTCGCTGTAGGGGTCGTAACCGTCATCGTCCTCGTTCTCGGCACGAATGTAGGGGTCGCACGGCTTGGGCGCCGGTTTCGGTGCGGGCTTTGGTGCGGCGGACGCGGCGTTAGTCGCCGGCGTGTTCGTCTTGATCTCGACGTTCATCTGCATATCTCCTTGCCATGTACTCATGCTCAACATCATCGATTGTCGCACGAAAAAGGGCGGCGGACCCAATTGGATCCGCCGCCCTTGGCGTTTTGCGATGAGGGGCGGTTTTAAAGCCGGCCCCAAAAATCTACTCAGCGTCGGGGACCTCGTAGGTGGCCGCCGGCGTGTTGTCGCACACGACGGTAAAGCCGCCGTCCTTGTCGGCATCGACCGTCACCTGATCGCCCTCGCGCACCGTGCCGTCGATGATAGCGGCGGCGATGGCATCCACGACCTCGCGCTGAACCAGACGCTTGAGCGGACGGGCGCCAAAGACCGGGTCCAGGCCGCCCACGGCGAGCATCTGCTTGGCCGCCGGGGTGATGGCAAGCGTCATGCGCTCCTTGGCCAGACGCGCGCGGACGTCGGCGAGCTGGATGTCGACGATCTTCTCGATCTGCGCCATACCGAGCGGATGGAACACCACGATATCGTCGATACGGTTGAGGAACTCGGGGCGGAAGGTCTGAGCCATGGCAGCGTCGACCTGATGGCGCATCTCCTCCTCGTCCTTACCGGACAGATCGGCGATGGCCTTGGAGCCCACGTTGGACGTCATGATGATAATCGTGTTCTTGAAGGACACCTGGCGACCCTGGCCATCGGTCAGACGACCGTCATCAAGTACCTGCAGCAGCACGTTAAAGACATCCGGATGAGCCTTCTCCATCTCGTCGAGCAAGATCACAGAGTACGGACGACGGCGCACGGCCTCGGTGAGCTGACCGCCCTCGTCGTAGCCCACGTATCCCGGGGGCGCACCAATCAGACGCTGGACGCTGAACTTCTCCATATACTCGGACATGTCGATACGCACGAGCGCGCGCTCGTCATCGAACAGGCACTCGGCCAGCGCCTTGGCGAGCTCGGTCTTGCCCACGCCGGTGGGGCCCAGGAAGAAGAAGCTGCCGATGGGCTTGTCCGGATCGGAGAGACCCGCACGGCTGCGGCGCACGGCCGCGGCGACAGCGGAGACCGCCTCGTCCTGGCCGATGACGCGCTTATGCAGCTCGCCCTCCAGGCCCTTCAGCTTGTCGAGCTCGCCCTGCATCATCTTGGAGACGGGCACACCGGTCCAAGCGCTCACGACCTCGGCGATCTCATCGGAGGTCACCTGCTCGTTCAGGCCCTCGCCGTCCTGCTGCTTTTGCGCCTCGAGCGCGGCCTCGGAATCCTGAATCTGCTGCTGCAAGCCCGGGATCACGGAGTAGCGCAGCTCGGACGCACGGCCCAGGTCGCCATTGCGCGTCGCGCGCTCCTCTTCGCTCTTGGCCTCATCGAGCTGGCCCTTGAGCTCCTGCACGTGGTCGATGGCGTTCTTCTGGTTGAGCCAGCCGGCCTTTTGCACGTTGAGCTTTTCCTGAACCTCGGCAATCTCCTGGCGCAAGGCCTCCAGACGCTCCTTGGAAGCGTCGTCGGTCTCCTTCATGAGTGCCTGCTCCTCGATCTGCAGCTGGGTGAGCTGACGCGTGGTGGCATCGATCTCGACCGGCATGCTGTCGAGCTCCATGCGCAGGCGGCTTGCCGCCTCATCGACCAGGTCGATGGCCTTGTCGGGCAGGAAACGGTCGGCGATGTAGCGATCGGAGAGGTCGGCAGCTGCCACGAGCGCGCTATCGGTGATATGCACGCCGTGGAAGATCTCGTACTTCTCCTTCAAGCCACGCAGGATCGAAATGGTGTCCTCGACGGTGGGCTCGCTGACCATCACGGTCTGGAAACGACGGGCGAGCGCCGCGTCCTTCTCGATGTACTTGCGGTATTCGTCGAGCGTGGTCGCGCCGATCGCATGCAGGTCGCCACGGGCAAGCGCCGGCTTCAGGATATTGCCGGCGTCCATGGAGCCCTCGGTGGCACCCGCGCCCACGATGGTGTGGAGCTCATCGATGAACAGGATGACCTTGCCTTCGGATTTTTGCACTTCTTTGAGCACGGCCTTTAAGCGGTCCTCGAACTCACCACGGTACTTGGCGCCGGCGACCAACGCGCTCATGTCGAGCTCGATGAGGTCGCGGTCGCGCAGGGTGCTCGGCACGTCGCCGGCCACGATACGTTGGGCGATGCCCTCGACGATGGCCGTCTTGCCGACGCCCGGCTCGCCGATGAGCACGGGGTTGTTCTTGGTGCGACGGGACAGGACCTGGATGGTACGGCGAATCTCGTCGGTACGGCCGATGACCGGGTCGAGCTTACCGGCGCGGGCAAGGTCGCAGATATTGCGGCCGTACTGCTCCAGCGCCTCAAACTGTGTCTTGTCCTCGGCGGACGTCACGCGGTCATCGCCGCGCAGCTCCTCGTAGACCTGCTCGATGCGCTCCTTGGTGACGCCGGCGTCGCGCAGTACACGACCGGCCTCGCCCTTGTCCTCGGCAAGCGCCATCAGCAAATGCTCGGTCACCACAAAGCTGTCGCCCATCTTGGTGGCCTTCTTCTCGGCCTTCTCGATAACGCGGACGAGCTCGTTGGAAAGACCCATCTGCTGACCCTCGCCGGAAACCTTGGGCGCGTGGTCAATGGCATCCTGCGTGGAGCGTGCAAGCTGAGCCGGGTCGGCACCGATGCGCTCGATGATCACGGAGATATTGCGCTCGCCGGCACCGAGCAGGGCGGACAGCAGGTGAATCGGCTCCACCGCGCCGGCCTGCGCGTCGGCAGCCGTGCTCATGGCGGTCTGCAACGCCTCGCGCGACGTCATTGCTAGCTTATCGATTCTCATGGAATCACCTCTCTTGGGGCGGCCGCCCTACGGGGCGGCTTCACGTTGTTCGAGAAGTATTGTTGCCAGCTTTGCGCGATCTTATACACAAATCTAAGTCTATATATATAAGATTTTCTGAGTGATTGAAAGATAGGGAGCAGGTGCGCTCACCCGCTACGGCCTCGCCCCCTTACTATCTCAATCTGTAACATCTAGCGACTGTTTATTGCTCCAGATGTTACAGATCGAGAGAAAATGACCAGCGGCGCCCGTTTGTCTCAATCTGTAACATCTACTCGGCAAATTAGGGTCTAACTGTTACAGATCGAGACAAACCAAGAACCACCACAAAGATGCCCGTCCCCTTTGTGGTGGTCCAGAGAAGAATCAGCCCCGATTAAAAGAGGCGACATCAAGCCCAGTCTACGTTTGGCGATCCCAAGATCCAACGAGAGCACAGCGACAAAATCGAGAGCCACCGATAGCCCGTTCGCGCAGATATAGATGGAGATTCAAGACAAGGGTGCCGGCTTAAACGGCTTGGTTATCGTACGCCACAATACTCTCGTCATCGTCCCTGTCGTTTTTATAGTGCTTATAGTAAAAATAGCGGGTTTAGTGAGAATAGTATTGCGCAAAACTCGTGAACTCAATTTTGACCCCTCGCCCAGAATGAGTGGGGCAAATATTCCTATTAGAGGTCAAATCGAAGCCCAATAGGGCCTTTTCGCCCCGTCATTTCGACCGATCGCTTTCTTTTGAATATTGTCGTAAGCTGGTATCACTTATCTTAATGAATGCATACTGTTTGCGAGGTACCCGCCGTGAAACGCTCCACCTATATCGGCCTGCTCGTCTTAGCGTTTGCGATTACCGCAGTCGGCGTAGGAATTATCTATCTCGCATTTCTCCCTGCCTCGGCAACGCAGGCGGCGGTTGAAACCGTAAGCTACCCCATCGAAATCCTCACCGATATCGTCAAACCCGATTCGATCACCGTCGATTTCGACGGTACGCCCGCAGCGCTTGGGGTCAGTAACTATCCCCGAATCGAACTTGGAGCCACGCGCTATACCCAAGATGAGCAGCTTATCGGTAAGGCAACCAGTTTACTCAAAGGCAAGACGTTTAAGCGGTGGTACGGCGCCGCAACATATCGAGCCAAGAACGGCCAAATGGTTGGCGGGTATCATTCGACCCTTGAGCTCGATGCGGCAAACGGGAGCAAATTGTGCAACGTCTCATACGACCCCGGCTGCGTGGACAATGAAGGACCGGGGGTCTATATCTCGGATGGCGACGTAATCTACGTCATGGAGGGCGACCAGACGGCAGTCGTCGATTTTATGGATCGGTGTACCGAGGATGCCTACGAACAAACCTGCGAGCCCGATCCGCAGACAGCGCGCAACAGTGGCTCGGCACGCACTTGGCTATTTGACGATGAAATAACCTGGACCCCATCGAAATAAGGACCCGCCGGGCAGGCACCTTTGTGGTGGTTTCGGCTCCGATGTTCCACTGTCTCGATCTGTAACATCTAGCGGCCCTTTTCGATCCTAGATGTTACAGATTGAGATGAAATGATCGGCGGCGATCGTTTGTCTCAATCTGTAACAACCGCTTGTCAAATAGGGGCCCAGATGTTACAGGTCGAGACAAACGGAACCACCGCAAAGGCGCCTACCCCTTCATGGTGGTTTTCGACAAAAGAAGCCGCCCCGATAACAGAGGCGGCATCAAGCAAGTCTATTTATTAGCGTCCCTCAAGACCCAACGAGAACGCAGAAATGTAGCCCGGGGCTTACCCTTTCCCGAACGCGACCCTCGCGAAGCGCGTGAGCGGGCGGGAAAGGGTAAGCCCCGGGCGGACAATTAAGTGCGTTACTCGGCAGCGGCCTTGAACTTGTTGTAGTTGATCAGGCAGCCGGCCTTGACGATGGCACGCTCCTCTGCCGTCATATCGGCAATGTAGAGCTCAATCTGCTCGACCGCACCGTCGGCGCGCACCACGTAGGCGGCGATGTCCTTTAGGTCACCGTCGAGCGCGGCACGGATACCCGGCACAAAGACATAGTCGCCCACCTCAAAGCTGGGCTCGGCCTCCATCTGGAAGGGCACCATACCCCAGTTCATCACGTTGGAGCGATAGCGCTTGGTGGCGTACTCGTGGACGATGTTGGCCAGGCCGCCAATTACGCGCTGGCAGCTCGCGGCCTGCTCGCGGGCAGAACCGTCACCGGGCTTCTTGGCGTAGAGCATGGAGCCGTACTCGGTCGCCTTGGCATCGGCCGCGATACCCGCGCCGGTCAGCGCCTCAAACACGCCCGCAAGCTCGGCGTCGAGCGCCGTCAGGTCGCCCGCCGCCTCACCGGCAACGCGGCGCTTTTCCACCGCGTCGACTTCCTTGGAACGACCCACGTAGGCCGGGTCACGGCGGCTGAGCGTAAACTCAGCCAAGCCCAGCGGGTTGGAGCGGAAGGAACTCGTCTCTCCCGAAGGAATGAGCTCGTCGGTCGTGGTGACCGGGTCCATGATCTTGGAGCACACCTTGAGCAGGATATCGTCGCCGAGGGACTCCATCGCGGGCCACGGCTTGATGTTGGGGCCTTCGACCAGCTCGTCGGCAGGCTCCGCCTTGCCAAAACCCCAGTACACGCGCTTCTTGTACGGTGCGTCGTCGAAGGTGTACTCGCAGGCCTCGTCCCAGGTGTCCTCGGGCAGGTCGGTCGCCGGCGTCAGGACGCCGCCGTTGGCAGCCGTCGCCGCAATGGAGCGGGCGTCCATCAGGGCCACAGCGCTCAGCTGGCCATTGCCCGGCTTGGAACCCTCGCGGTTGGGGAAGTTGCGCGTAGTGTGGCGGATGGACAGGCCGTTGTTGGCAGGCGTGTCGCCGGCGCCAAAGCACGGACCGCAGAACGCCGTGCGCACGATCGCGCCGGCCTCCATAAGGTCGTAGATGTAGCCGCGGCGTGTAAGCTCGAGCGCCACAGGCTGGCTTGTGGGATAGACCGACAGCGAAAACTCGCCGCAGCCGGTGTTGGCGCCCTTGAGCACACGGGCAGCCTGGACCACGGAGTCGTAATTGCCGCCCGAGCAACCGGCGATAACGCCCTGCTGCACGCGCAGTTTGCCGTCGACGATCTTGTCGAGCAGGCTAAAGTGCGTCTTGCCCTCGCCGATCTTGGCGGCCTCGAGCTCCACCTCATGCAGGATGTCCTCGAGGTTCTCGTTGAGCTCGTCGATCTCAAAGCCGTTGGAAGGATGGAACGGCAGCGCGATCATGGGCTTGATGCTCGACAGGTCGACCTCGACGCAGCCGTCGTAGTAGGCGACATCGGCGGGCTTGAGCTCGCGGTAGTCGTCGCCGCGGCCGTGCATGGCCAAAAACGCGTGTGTGTCCTCG
This sequence comes from uncultured Collinsella sp., assembly GCA_958407995.1. Taxonomy (GTDB): domain Bacteria; phylum Actinomycetota; class Coriobacteriia; order Coriobacteriales; family Coriobacteriaceae; genus Collinsella. The sequence goes on along the minus strand of CATYJU010000005.1, from coordinate 47,423 downwards.
TCGGTAGCCCAGATGCTCGACAGACAGGTGGTCTCGGTGGTCATGACGTCGACGCCGTTGCGGTAGTCGGTCGTCATGCTCGCGATGCCGGGACCCACAAACTCCATAACCTTGTTCTTGACGTAGCCCTTGGTAAAGACGGCGCGGATGATAGCGAGCGCCACATCGTGCGGGCCGACGCCGGGGCGCGGGGCGCCCGTGAGGTAGATGGCCACGACGCCGGGATAGGCAACGTCGTAGGTGTCGCGCAGCAGCTGCTTTGCCAGCTCGCCGCCGCCCTCGCCCACGGCCATGGTGCCCAGGGCGCCATAGCGGGTGTGCGAGTCGGAACCCAGAATCATCTTGCCGCAACCGGCGAAGTTCTCACGCATAAAGGAGTGGATGACGGCGATGTGCGGCGGGACGAAGATGCCGCCGTACTTCTTGGCAGCCGAGAGACCAAAGACGTGGTCGTCCTCGTTGATGGTGCCGCCCACGGCGCACAGCGAGTTATGGCAGTTGGTGAGCACGTAGGGCAGCGGGAACTGCTCCATGCCCGAGGCGCGCGCCGTCTGGATGATGCCGACAAAGGTGATGTCGTGGCTCGCCATGGCGTCGAAGCGAATCTTGAGCGCCTCGGAGTCGCCGGACGTGTTGTGTGCCTGAAGGATCGAATACGCGATGGTGCCACGCTTGGCATCCTCGGGCGCCTGCGTAATACCGCGCTCGGCAGCCTCGGCCGCAGGCACAACTTCGCTGCCGCCGCGCAGGTAGATGCCGTCCTCGTACAGCTTAACCATACTGTCTCCCACTCTGCCCGAAAGGCTCGGGCGCATAGCATACATTCGTTCAATATCGTGCCATAGAACGGTTGCGAGCGGGTTACGAATCTGCGCGTTCACTTTATCTCAGTAAAGCAAAGGACGAGCCCAGTGTGGGCCGGCAGATTTGGCGCAAGAGCGTCCCTTTCAACTAGTCATTTAAGAACGTCCCCAATGACTACCCACAACAACGCCGATGTTTTGGCAACGACAGCGAGCGACGTCCAGGGCGAACAAGTTGGCATGAAAAAGGCAAGGCATAGACCTTCTGGTCATGCCTTGCCTTTTGAATGACAAATTGTCGCCCTGGGCGGCGCGCAGCGTCGGCCCGTTACGCGGGTTGGTAAACCCGCGTAACTACAAATCCCCGCCGGCGCCCAAAAGCTTGCGCATGACTTGCTCGGGGTTGACTGAGCCGTCGCGCGGGGCCAGGGCGGTGATCTTCTTCTGCATCTTGTACTCGTGCAGCTCGTCCTCGAGCTGGCGCACGCGGGCGCGGAGCTTTTCGTTCTCGCGCTCACGTTCCTCGGCACGCTCCTTCATATCGAGGATGCGCACCACGCCGGCGAGGTTGATGCCCTCGTCGGTCAGTTGGTTGATGAGCTCCAGGCGCTCGATATCGGCACGCGAATACAGGCGCGTGTTGCCGCCCGAGCGCTGGGGGTTCACCAGGCCCTTGGACTCGTAGACGCGCAGAGTCTGCGGATGCATGCCGGTCAGCTCGGCCGCCACGCTGATCATGTACAGCGGTTTGTTCCTATTGTCCTCGGCCATGCTACCTGACCCCTTTCCGTCTCGTTATCGTCCATCATAAGCCCGCGGGCGCGGGCGTGCGCCACGACCGCCCTAGAACGTCGCCTTGTAACGGTTGACCTTCTCGCGATAATCGCGCGTGTCGGCCTCGCGCAGCTTGGTCATGGCATCGCGCTCATCGTCGGACAGGTTCGAGGGAACCTGCACCTTGATCTCGACGAGCAGCGCACCCGTGCGGCCACGGTGCTTAACGTCGGGCGCCCCCATTTCCTTAAAGCGGAACTTCTTGCCCGTCTGGGTGCCAGCGGGCACCTTCAGACGAACCGTCGCGCCGCCGGGCGTGGGCACATCAACCGTGCAGCCGAGCGCCGCCTCGTAGACCGAGATCGGCACCTCCATGGTCACGTCGGCACCCTTGCGCTTAAACAGCGGATGCTCCTCCACGTGCGTGGTCACGACCAGGTCGCCGCGCTCGCCTCCGGCAACGCCGTACTCGCCGCGACGTTTGTAACGCAGCTTGCCTCCGTCGACCGCACCCGCAGGCACCGAGACCGTAATGGTCTGCTGCTCGCCCGTCGAGGGAATGCGGTAGGTAACCTTGTGCGTCACGCCGCGAAACGCGTCCTCGGCCGTTACGTCGACAGTCAGCGACAGGTCGCCGCCCTTGCGAGCACGGCTGCGGCCAGCGCCGGCACCGGCAGCGCCCGCAGCCCCGGCAAAGCCCGAGCCCCAATCACTGCCCCAGGCGCCGTTGCCGCTAAAGATGCTGTCGAAGATGTCGCCCCAGCCGCTGGCACCCGCGCCGGCACCGTAGCCGCCGCCATACGCGCCGCCCGCGCCCGGCATACCGCCGAACATGAGCATCTGGTCGTACTCTTTGCGCTTCTTCTCGTCCGAAAGCGTCTCATAGGCCTCGCTGATCTCCTTAAACTTGGCCTCGTCGCCGCCGGCATCGGGGTGATATTTTTGCGCGAGCTTGCGAAACGCGCTCTTGATCTCTTTGTCGGAGGCGCTCTTGGATACGCCCAGGATGTCATAGAAGGTTTTGCCTGCAGCCATCGTAGCTCCTCTCCTGTTACGTCCGCCGTCACTGCTGACGACGGCTCATGCTTTCATATGGCACTAGGCCAGAAAGGGCCCCGGGTGTTGCCCCGGGGCCCTTCTCAATTACTCCTCGGTGCTCTCGGCCGTATCGGCCGCGGCATCCTCGGGCGCCGCTTCGGGCTCCGGTGCGGGGCGCTTCTCGCCACCGTAGGTCACCGTCACCATCGCGGAACGCAGGATGCGATCCGCCATGCGGTAGCCCTTCTGGTACACGTCGTTGACGGTCTCGTCGTACTGCGATGCGTCCTCGACACGCCCCACGGCCTGGTGCTCGAGCGGATCGAACGCCTCGCCCTTGGGGTCGATGGGCTCAACGCCCTCGTGCGCAAACACATCGAGCAGCTTGGCATGTACCGCGTCAACGCCATCGACGAACCGCTTAAAGTCGTCGGAAAGCTCTTGACTGCGGGCATGGTCGATCGCGCGCTCGATATCGTCGATCACCGGCAACAGCGCGGTGACAAGCTTCTCGGTCGCGCGCTCGCGCTCGGCGATACGCTCATTGGCGGTGCGGCGACGGAAGTTCTCCCAGTCGGCCTGCAGACGGGCGGTACGCTCGGTGGCGTCCTTTGCTTTGTCCTCGGCGGCCTTCTGAGCCTCTGCCGCAGCATCGAGCTCATTGCGCACGTCGGCAAGCTCCTTCTGGGCCTGCTCGAACTTGAGCTTAAAGTCGTTGTCGGCGGCTTCCTCACCGGCGCGGATAGCGGCTTCCACCATCTCGTCCTCGGTCATCGTCGCCTCCTTGTTGGAATCCTCTACCTGGTTCTCGGCAGCCTCGGCGGCCGGGGCCTCGTTGGCCTCGGTATCGTCGACGGCCTCTACGGGAATCTTCACGTCCTTCTCCTCAGAGTCAACGGGGGCGGCGCCAGCGGCGGCCGCCTCCGTGCGAGCTTTACGGGCGGACATGATTACTTGTCCTCGTCGTCCACAACCTCGTAGTCGGCGTCGACGACGTCATCGTCGGCAGGCTGGGCGCCGGCGGCACCGTCGGTCTGCTGCTGAGCGTCGGCGTAGACAACCTGGGCCAGCTCGTAGGCCACGGACTGCAGGGACTCGCCAGCGGCCTTGATGGCCTCGACGTCAGAGCCCTCGAGCGCCTTCTTGGCGTCGGCGATAGCGGTCTCGGCCTTGGACTTCACATCGGCGGAAACCTTGTCGCCCAGCTCGTTGAGGGTCTGCTCGGTGGAGTAGCACAGGCTATCGGTCTGGTTGCGGACCTCGACCTCTTCCTTCTGCTTCTTGTCCTCCTCGGCATGAGCCTCGGCGTCCTTGACCATACGATCGACTTCGTCGTCGGACAAAGCGGTGGAGCCGGAGATAGTGATCTGCTGCTCCTTGCCGGTACCCTTGTCCTTAGCGGAAACCTTGACGATGCCGTTGGCGTCGATGTCGAAGGTGACCTCGATCTGCGGCACGCCGCGGCGGGCAGCCGGGATACCGGTCAGCTGGAACTTACCGAGCGACTTGTTGTCGCGGGCAAGCTCGCGCTCGCCCTGGAGCACGTTGATCTCGACGCTGGTCTGGTTGTCGGCAGCGGTGGAGTAGACCTCGGTCTTGGAGGTCGGGATCGTGGTGTTGCGGTCGATCATCTTGGTCATGATGCCGCCCATGGTCTCGACGCCCAGCGACAGCGGGGTTACGTCGAGCAGCAGGATGCCCTCGACGTCGCCAGTGAGCACGCCGCCCTGGACGGCAGCGCCGTCGGCAACGACCTCATCGGGGTTCACGGACATGTTGGGCTGCTTGCCGGTCATGGTCTTGACGAGCTCCTGGACAGCGGGCATACGGGTGGAGCCGCCGACGAGGATGACCTCGGTCAGATCGGAGAGCTTAAGCTTGGCGTCGCGCAGGGCGTTGGTGACAGGCTGCTTGCAGCGCTCGAGCAGGTCGCGGGTGATCTTCTCGAACTCGGCGCGGGTCAGCGTGTAGTTGAGGTGCAGCGGGCCGGACTGGTTCATGGTGATGAACGGCAGGTTGATGGTGGTCTGCTGGGCAGCGGAGAGCTCCTTCTTGGCGTTCTCGGCGGCCTCCTTCAGACGCTGCAGGGCCATGGGGTCCTGACGCAGGTCGACACCGTTCTCCTGCTGGAACTTATCGGCCATCCAGTCGATGACGCGCTGATCCCAGTCGTCGCCGCCCAGGTGGTTGTCGCCCGAGGTGGACAGAACCTCAAACACGCCGTCGGCGAGGTCGAGGATGGAGACGTCGAAGGTGCCGCCACCCAGGTCGAAGACCAGAATGCGCTGGTCAGTGCCCTGCTTGTCCAGGCCATAGGCCAGAGCAGCAGCGGTCGGCTCGTTGACGATACGCTTGACGTTGAGGCCGGCGATCTTACCGGCGTCTTTGGTGGCCTGACGCTGGGCGTCGTTGAAGTAGGCCGGGACGGTGATGACGGCGTCGGTGACGGTCTCGCCCAGATACTTCTCGGCGTCGGCCTTCATCTTTGCGAGCGTCATGGCGCTCACCTGCTCGGCGGTGTAATCCTTGCCCTCGATGTCGACGACGGCACGGCCACCCTGACCCTCCTTGACCTCATACGGCACGGTCTTGATCTCGGAGGTGCACTCGGAGTACTTGCGGCCCATGAAGCGCTTGATGGAGAACACGGTGTTCTTGGGGTTGGTGACAGCCTGGTTCTTAGCGGCCTTACCCACGACGCGGTCGCCGTCGGCACGGAAGCCCACGACGGACGGGGTGGTGCGGTCGCCCTCGGCGTTCACGATAATGGTCGGAGAACCGCCCTCGAGAACGGCCATTGCGGAGTTAGTAGTACCAAGGTCGATACCAAGAATCTTGCCCATTAGAAATTCCCTCTCTCTTGTGCGTTTGCACCGACTCGGCGGTCTGCCGCGCGGTGTTTCGGCTTGTCTTTCAGGATGTAGTGTATCCCCTTATGGGCCGGAATATACAAAATCTAAGTCAATTCATATAAGATTTCTTATTGCCAAGAGTTTAGGTTCTTAAATGCGCAGGTAGATGCGCTGTTTGAGTTCTAGGCAAATCTATCGAGATCTATGTAGAGATGGCTGAGGCTTGGGTCCGAGGGTGCCTGGGGCTGCCTTGCGGAAAGCTCGTCCCGTTTTGAGCGTGGATTCCGGGCCGCGGTTTCCGTCTGAAGGCTCAACCGGAAACCGTATCCCGTTTTGAGAGCTGATACCGGGTCGCAGTTTCCGCTAGCGGGCCCAACCGGAAACTGCGACCCGTTTTTCGACCAAATAACGGGATGCCCTTTCCGCAGGCGCGCTCAATAGCTCAATATTTCAAGTCACCTTTAGCTAACATTTGCGCAGCTCAACGGCCCCACCTGCGCGTTTTTTAGTAAACCTTGGCATACTCGGCGAACGGTATGAAGATGCCGGCCAGAGGGTATTGCAAACGGTCGCTCCCGTGGTATGTTTTTGCCCGAATCAAACCGGCGCGCATCGCCTGTAGCGTCGGTCAACAGAGAGGAAACTACCATGGCTCATCCCGTAATTGATGCCGACGAGTGCATCGCTTGTGGCGTTTGCGTCGACTCCTGCCCCGCTGGCGTTCTGGAGCTCCAGGACGTCGCTACCGTCGCTGACGAGGACTCCTGCGTCGCTTGTGGCGCCTGCCAGGACGCTTGCCCCGCTGGCGCGATCACCGAGATCGTCGAGGAGTAACAACTCCCCCACTGCACACTCAAAAGTACACCGTGCACAAAAAGGAGGCCTCCGCATCGCCGCGGAGGCCTCCTTTTGCATTCGTGGGCAGCTAATTGGGGACGGTGTCGGGCTAGGACAAATCGTCCTCGTAGGGCATTAGGTCTGCCAGATAGCCCTTCTCTTTGAGCATGGCCTCGATCTCGTCGAGGGTTTGCTCGTCGTCCGCGGCAATGCGATGGAAGTGATAGCCGCTCGTCACCGTTAGCAGCGGAAAGCTCTTGCCGCTCTCGATATCGCGCAGATAGCGCTCGACATCGCGACGATTGCGGATGTCCAGGTCGGCCGTAATCTTACCGTACACGCGGTGATTGACAATCACGTTGAGCACGGCGCCGCCGGCGTCGACGATACTCGTGAGCTCATCGCCTGCCTGCTCCACGCTGTGGCGAACCTTGACCAAGCGCGTGGGCACGGCGGGGCTGCTGGGGGCCTCCTGCAGCACATAACCACGGTTGGTCGCCACGATATCGTGCCCGTCGGCGCGCAGCAGAGCGATGTCTTGCACGACAATCTGGCGGCTCACACCCACCTCGCGGGCAAGCGCGCTGCCCGATACGGGCCCCTTGGCTCCCTCGAGCACGGCCATGATGGCACGGCGACGCTCACGGGCGTCCATTATTTACCGTCCAGCAGGCGCAGGTGCTTAAGCGAGAGGTCGAGAATCGGCGCGGAGTGCGTCAACGCCCCCGAGCTAATAAAGTCAACGCCCAGGTCGGCGAGCGCGCGGATATTGCTGGCGTCCACGTTGCCCGAGCACTCGGTCTTGGCACGGCCGGCGATAAGCTCAATCGCGGCGGCCATGTCGTCATGGGTCATGTTGTCGAACATGATGATGTCGGCGCCGGCCTCCACGGCCTCGCGCACCATGTCCAGGTTCTCGCACTCGATCTCGACCGTCGTGGTAAACGATGCATGGGCGCGCGCCATCTCGATTGCACGCGTCACGCCACCGGCGGCATCGATGTGGTTGTCCTTGAGCATGACGGCCGTCGACAGGTTGTAACGGTGGTTGCTGCCGCCACCGATCTCGACCGCGGCCTTCTCGAAGACGCGCATGCCCGGCGTGGTCTTGCGCGTGTCGACAAGCACGGTCTTGGTACCCTCGAGCGCCGCCGCCATGTTGTGCGTGTAGGTGGCGATACCGCTCATACGCTGCAGGTAGTTGAGCGCCACGCGCTCGCCCGAAAGCAACACGCGCGCGTCGCCGCGCACCTGGCCCACGTGATCGCCGGCATGCACCTCGTCGCCATCCGAGACATCAAACAGCACCGAGCTCTGCGAATCCAGCAGCTCAAAGGTGCGGGCAAACACATCCAAGCCGGCGATGATGCCGTCGGCCTTGGCGATAAGCTCCACCGTGGCGGGACGCGCCGTGGGGCACACGCTCGCCGTGCTCACGTCCTCAAACGTGATGTCCTCGCGCAGGGCCTGCAGAATCAGATCATCGACGACGAGCTTCATGGTAATGGGATTCATGGTCTACTCCTCCACGGCCTGCGTGCCGGCGGCACGGGCCAAATCATCGATTGCCAGAGGGTCGGCGCCCAGGGCGCGATGACGGCCATCGAGCGCGGGATCGCCCGCCTGCTCCACTGCGAGCGACTCGCCGGTGCGCATGCACCACGCGGCGCGACGACCCCAGACCAGCGCCTCGAGCAGGCTGTTGGAAGCCAGGCGATTCTTGCCGTGAACGCCGTTGCAGGCCGTCTCGCCCGCGGCGTAGAGCTCGGGCATCGAGGTGCGGCCGTCCTTGTCGACCCACACGCCGCCCATAAAGTAGTGCTGCGTCGGCGTAACGGGAATGGGCTCGTCCAAGATGTCGCGGCCGTCCTCCAGGCAGCGCGCGCGAATGTTGGCAAAGTGCCCGTTCACCACGTCGCGCTCGACGGGGGCAAAGCTCAGCCACTCGTGCTCGGTGCCGTCCTGCTTCATCTGCTCGCGAATAGCGGCGGCGACCACATCGCGCGGCTGGAGCTCATCGGTAAAGCGCTCGCCGGCGGCGTTAAGCAAAATCGCGCCCTCGCCGCGGCAGCTCTCGCTGATCAGGAAGGTGCGGCCCGGCTGCGGCGAGAACAGCCCCGTGGGGTGAATCTGCACGTAGTCCAGGTGCTCCATCTTAATGCCATGCTCCTGAGCAATGTAGCAGGCATCGCCCGTGAGCTGCGGGTAGTTGGTCGAATGGTCGTATACGCCGCCGATGCCGCCCGTTGCCCACAGCGTGTGGCGGGCATGGATCTTAAACGGCTCGCCGGCATGCGCGCCCTCGGCGGCATTTACCAGCTCGTCGGCGGGACGAACCGAGTTGTTCTCGTCCACGGCTACGGCGACGACGCCGGTGCACACCGTGGCGCCGTCACGCTCGCCCGTCAGGATGTCGGTCATGGCCACGTGCTCCAAAATCTGCACGTTGTCCAGCTTGCGAACGGCCTGGAGCAGTTTGGTCGTGATCTCCTTGCCCGTAATGTCGGCATGGAAGGCAATGCGCGGACGGCTGTGCGCGCCCTCGCGGGTAAAGTCGAGGCTGCCGTCGGCCTTGCGCTCAAAATCCACGCCCATCGCTAGCAGGTCGTTGATGACCGAGCGGCTCGAGCGAATCATGATGTCGACGCTCTCGCGGCGGTTCTCGTAGTGGCCGGCGTGCATGGTGTCCTCAAAGAAGGCATCGTAGTCCGAGCCCTCGGGCAGCACGCAGATGCCGCCCTGCGCGAGCATCGAATCGCACTCGTCGACAGCGCCCTTGGAGAGCATGATCACGCGCGTGCTCATCGGCAGGTTGAGCGCCGCGTACAGGCCCGCCACGCCGCAGCCGGCAATGACGACGTCGCACTCCATATCGGGGTATTGCTTGGTTTCCACAGGAATCCTCTCCCTTGAATGTGGCATAAGGGACCATCCCTCATGCAACATTGTTCTAGCGCGCTGCGTACTCGAGCATACGGTCGAGCGTGAGCTTGGCCTGGTCTGCCGCCTCGTCCGAGACGCCGATCTGCACCTCGCCCTCGCCCGTCTCCAGGCAGCGCACGAGCTTTTCGAGCGTGATGAGATCCATGTTGACGCAGGTGGGCTGCACCGCGGGAAAGTAGAACTTCTTGCCAGTGCCCTGGCAGCGGCGCTCGAGCTCGTAGAGCACGCCGCGGACCGTCACGATAATGAACTCGCTCGCGTCGGACTCCTCGGCATACTTGATGATGCCGGCGGTGGAGCCGATGTAGTCGGCCTCGGCAAGGACGTCGGCCTTGCACTCAGGATGCGCCAGCACAAGCGCGTCGGGGTGGGCCTCCGTCGCGTCGACGATCTGCTCGACGGTGATGATGTGATGGCGCGGGCAGTAGCCGTTGTTGAGGATGACGTGCTTTTGCGGCACCTGCTCGGCTACGAAGCGGCCCAGGTTTTGGTCGGGAATGAACAGGATATGCTGCTGCGGCAGCTCGGACACGATCTTGACGGCGTTGGAGCTGGTGACGCACACGTCGCTCCAGCTCTTGATCTCGACCGTGGAGTTGACGTAGCAGACGACAGCCAGGTCGTCGCCGTAGTCGGCGCGCGCCGCGTCGACCGTCTCGCGCTTGACCATGTGCGCCATGGGACAGTCCGCACCCGGCTCGGGCAGCAGCACGGTCTTAGTGGGATTGAGCAGCTTGGCGCTCTCGCCCATAAACTCCACGCCGCACAACACGATGGTCTGCTGCGGCAGGCTTTTGGCGAGCTTTGCCAGGTAGAAGCTATCGCCGACGTAATCAGCCACAGCCTGCACCTCGGGCGCCACGTAATAGTGCGCCAGGATCACCGCGTCACGTTGGGTTTTTAGTTGCTGAATGGCCTCGACGAGCTCTGCGGGCACCAGTGCCGCGCGCTCCGTTGCCGTCGTTGCCGATGCTAGGCCGGCCGCGATATCGCGTGCAAGCTCCGACGCATCCATGTTCGCGCTCTGTGCCATCAAGGCCCCTCTCTTTTGGCGAATCTTGGGGCTTTAGTATGACACCTAGGTTTACAGCTGACAAGACAGCTGTAAACCTAGGTGTAAAGTTGTAATAAAGATTCAATCATGTGGCAGGTCCATTTTCGAACTGGCAAGCTGAGGATAGCTGAGCTCTCGATGGCGCAGGAGGCATCTTTCGCCACCGCAACACCGCTTGGCGCGAGCTGCACGCCGTGGGGCGCAAACGGTCCGCACCCCCGCAAGCGGCGCGTGCCCGATGTGGCAAAATCGAACTACTTAAGGGGGCCGAATGCTCAAGATTATCGCCTGCGACGATGATGTCGCTTTTCTAGATAGACTGCACCGGATGATCGACCGTTGGTCGACCGAGACGGGCACGGCGGTCGATGTTGCGCTCGTCACGCGCGGCGAGGACCTGCTGGCCCGCCATGCCGCATCGCGCGCCGACATCATTCTGCTCGACATGATCATGCCGCTCGTCAACGGCATGGACACCGCACGCGAACTGCGCCAGGCCGACACCGCCGTGCGCCTGGTGTTCCTCACCTCGTCGCCCGAGTTCGCGCTGGAATCCTACGAGGTCCGCGCCTTCGACTATCTGCTCAAGCCCGTGGCCTACGAACGCCTGGCGCGATTACTCGACGAGCTTTCGAGCATGCGCCCGGCGGCAACCGACGAGCTCGTGATCAAAACTTCCTTTGGCTACCACGCCCTGCGCCTGTCCGACATCGAATATGCCGAGGCGCGCAACAAGCACGTGGTCTTCCACCTGCGCGACGGACGCGATATCGAGGCACTCGAGTCGTTCCGCAGCGTCGAGGACCGCTTGGAGCAAAACGCGGTCTTCTTTAAATGCCACCGCAGCTACCAGGTCAACCTGCGCAATATCGATCACTTTGACCGCACGGACATCGTCATGCGCTCGGGCGCGTGCATCCCGCTTTCGCGCAGCTGCAAGCAGGGATTCCAAGACGCCTACTTTGCGGCGCGCTTTGAGGGCGGGAGGCGCTGATGGTCTCCTCGGTCGAAATGGTCCTTTGGGCAATCCACCACGCCACGACGCTGCTCTTTGGCGTCTTTGCCTCGGCGGCGCTGTGCGGTGTCGAGATCAACCGGCGTCATGCGCTTGAACTGGTGTTGGTCGGTGCCGTAACCGGATGCGCATTTGGCCTCGCCAATGCCGTCGGCGGCGAGCTTTTTGCCCGCCAGGTATATCCGCTCGTCGTGCATCTGCCGCTCGTCATCTATTTGTGCGCGCGCTACCGCCTGAGCCCGCTGCTTGCCGTGCTCGGCATTACGAGTGCCTATCTGAGCTGCCAGTTCAGCAATTGGATGGGCATCGCCGCATTTGCCGCAACCGATTCTCAGATTGCGTACTATCTGGCGCGCATCGCGACCACACTCGCCGTCTTTGCCGTCCTGTTGCATTGGGCCGGCGACATCGGTCCACGCTTGGCGATTAAAAGCACCACCGAGCTGGGCATCCTTTTAATCCTGCCGCTCGTCTATTACGTCTTTGACTATGCCACCAACGTCTACACCACGCTGTTCCACTCGGGCTCGGTGGTGACGGTTGAGTTTTTGGCCTTTGCGCTCTGCGCGTTCTACCTTATGTTCCTCGCCGTCTACCTGCGTGAATACGAAGAAAAGGAAACCGCCGAGCGAGAGCGCTGGATGCTCGAAACCCGCGACAGCGCCGCCATCAAAGAGCTCGAGGCTTGGCGTCAATCTGGGCGCGAGCTGTCGATTCTTCGCCACGATATGCGCCACTTCCTACGCGGCCTGGCCGCTTTAATTGAGGAGGGCCACACCGACGAGGCGCTCAAACGCATCGATGAACTCTGCGAAGCCGGCGATCGCACCGCCGTACGCCGCTTCTGCGCCAACGAGACCGTAAACATCGCGCTTTCGTCATTTAACTCGGATATCAATAGAAACGGCATTACCGCCAACCTGCGCGCCGCCGTACCCGAAACCATCCACGTAGGTGACGCCGACCTGTTTAGCGTGCTCTCAAATGCCTTGGAAAACGCTATCACCGCCGCGAGCGCCGCGCCCCAGGGAAAGCGATTCGTCGACTTTGACCTGCGATTAGAGGACGGCCAGCTGCTGCTGTTAGTTTCCAACACGTTTGACCGCGCGCCGCGCATGGTCGACGGCATGCCCGTGACCCGGCATGCGGGCCACGGCTTTGGCACCAAGAGTATCAAACTTGCCGTGGAGCGCATGAACGGCAACTGTCAGTTCCGCATTAACGGCGATCGGTTTGAGCTGCGCGCTGTGATGTAGAAGTGCGGCGCCGATCTCGCGGCGTGTCTTGCCCGCCAGGCAATCGCTCACCGGCGCCAATCCGCTACAGCGGAGCGGCCGCCGGGGTCAGCTGCTTGATGTAGGCCCACATGCGCTGCTTGGCCGCTTTGTCGGTCAGCGCCGCCTCAAAGCCATCGAGCGCGAGCACGCGGCGGCCCTGCACATGGGCGACCAGGCCGGGCTTGAGCATGGCGGTGTCGAAGTCATCGATCGCCACGAGCATATCGGCGTAGGTCTCGCGCATGGCGTCAGCCGCGTTGTTGTCGAGCAGCAGCACCGCCTCGGGGTCCAAAGCCTCAAGCGCCTCACGGAACAGCTCGCACGGCAGAGTCTCGCCCACCGCGACCGTCCCATCACCCACGCCGGCGACGCTTGCCAGCACGCAAAAATCCTCGGGCGCGTAGCCGATGGCCCCAAGCGCCTTGCGCAACGCCGCGCCATCCGGGCCGGCGGCAAGCTCGCCACCCGAACGCTCGGCCTCGTCCAGATCGCCTTTGACCAGCACGATCGGCGAGCACGCGTTGCCCGCGATACGCACGCCACGACCCGCGAGCGATGCGAGCTCCTGCTCGGTCGCCTGGGCGATGGCTTCTTTTTTCTGGCTTTGTGACGTGGGCATGCGCTCTCCAATCGTTTGCGTGCCCACCATTATATAAAAGAGCCGCCCGCGAGTGGTTGCTTTGCGGGCGGCTGGGTATAAGCACGGTCGTACTGAGTTTTACGCGGCCGAGCCGCGTCGCATTATGGAGGTCACCATGGCTGACATTAATCAGATTACCCCCGAGAACTTCGATTCCATCGTTAACGACAGCCTGCCCGTGCTGGTCGATTTTTGGGCACCGTGGTGCGGGCCCTGTCGATCCCTCTCGCCCATCGTTGACGAGGTTGCCGATGAGCTGGCGGGCAAGCTTGCCGTTGCCAAATGCAACGTCGACGACAACCAGGACCTGGCCATGAAGTATGGCGTCATGAGCATCCCCACGCTGATTGTGTTTAAGAACGGCGAGGAGATTGACCGCTCGGTTGGCGCTCTGCCCAAGGCGAGGCTGCAGGCGCTGCTGGAGAAGCATCTGTAATACGCTTGTTACTTGCCCGCCGTCCATGAGCGGTTTTGCACCGCTCGCCGGACTGCCGGGTGCGGCGCGTGCGACCACGGATAGTATGGTAGCTACAAACAGCCCCCAGTGAACGGGTGCGAGTCGCACAGACTCGCACCCGTTTTCTTATGCAGCGGCGCGCAGAGCGGGCGTAGTAAAATCTGAACCACTGGATTACCGTCCACACAAGGAGATTTCCCATGCATGATGTTGGAATGAACATGAGCCAGCTTGCCATGAGCGTCAAGCAGGTCGACGACACCATCGAGCTCGCTCACGAGTGGAGCCATCAGTTGCTGCATGCGACCGAAAATTTTGACATGGAGCGCATCGGCGCCAAGCTCGAGGCAGCCATGGCCGCGTTGCACGAGGCGCATGACGCGCTCGAGGGCTACGAGGAAGCCATCGAGGCCGACCACAACTCCGTCGGCTCCGTGAAGCTGGTGTAAGGTGGCCGAACACGAGCACGGCTGCGGGTACGAGCACGAGCATCCGCACGGGGCGGACGGTGACGCGGGCTGCCACTGTAGTGGCTCCGGCTCCGAGCTGGTCCGTTTTTCGGTTACCGCACCGGACGACCTGCTGCGCCGTTTCGACGAACAGATCGCGCGCCGCGGCGACGTGGCCAACCGCTCCGAGGCCGTGCGCGATTTGATTCGCGCCTCGATCGCCAAAGAGCAGATGCGCACGCCCGATGAGCACGTTATCGGGTCGCTCACCATGATCTACGACCATCACACCGGCGATCTGACGCGCCGCCTGGACGAGGTGCAGCACGACTACACCGACGAGATCGTATCGACGATGCACGTGCATTTGGATCACCACAACTGCTTGGAAATCCTGGCACTCAAGGGTCGCGGCGAGCGCGTCTACGAACTAGCCGACCGCCTGCTGGGCCTGCGCGGCGTTAAGCACGGCGAGCTCACGTGCGCCGCCACCAAGCAGAGCCTGGGGCTGTAGCGGGATTTCCCGCAGCGCACCTGCCAAATAGGGACAGGTTTGTTTTGGCAGGTTTAGAAGTTTTACCTACCAAAATAAACCTGTCCCTTTTTGGTCGGTTTTGATGAGGGGTGTCGCATGCGGCATGTGCATATTCATGTGACGGGCATTGTGCAGGGCGTTGGCATGCGGCCGTTTGTGTATCGCGAGGCCATGGCGCATGGCATTTGCGGATGGGTGCTCAACGCGGGCGACGGCGTGCATATCGAGGCGCACGCTCCGGCCGATGCGCTCGATGCTTTTGTTGCCGCGCTTTCTGAGCATGCGCCCGCGGCGGCTCGCGTTGAGCGAGTCGATATTGCGGATTTGAAGCCTGGCGGCTGGAGCGCTGCCGATGAGCAGGGCTTTCGTATTGTGGCATCGCAGGACCAGACCGCGCACACGACGCTCGTCTCGCCCGATATCGCCACTTGCGATGATTGTCTGCGCGAGTTGTTCAACCCCGCCGATCGGCGCTATCACTACCCCTTTATCAACTGCACTAACTGCGGCCCACGCTTTACCATCATCCGGTCGCTGCCGTATGACCGAGCGGCTACCTCGATGGACCGTTTTCCCATGTGCCCTGAGTGCGCCGCGGAGTATGCCAATCCGCTCGACCGTCGCTTTCACGCGCAGCCCGATGCCTGCTTTGATTGCGGGCCGCATATTACTTGGTGCGAGGCTGTGAACGGCGATGCGTGCGGGAATTCGTCCGCGACACCGGCCGTCGGCACCACACGCGAGGCCAGCGACGCTATCATCGAGCGCTGCGTCGAGCTGCTGGCCAGCGGCGGCATCGTCGCCATCAAGGGTCTGGGCGGATTTCACTTGGCAAGCGACGCCTCCAACGAGCAGGCGGTAGCCGAGCTTCGCCGCCGTAAACGCCGCAGCAACAAGCCACTTGCCGTTATGGTGCGCAGCCTTGCCGACGTTGAACGCCTGTGCCATATCAGCGACGTTGAGCGCGGCTTGCTGGCCGGCAGCATTCGCCCCATTGTGCTGCTGCGCCGACATGCTGTTTGCGAGAGCGGCGATTCCCCCGACGCCCTCGCGCTCGCGCCGTCCGTCGCGCACGACCTTCCCGAGCTCGGTGTTATGCTCCCCTACACCCCGCTTCAGCATCTGTTGCTTGCCGCGGCAGAAGTCTACGGTATGCACGCGTTCGTCATGACCAGCGGAAACCTGAGCGAAGAGCCCATCGAGACCGACGACGCCCTTGCATGGGAGCACCTTGTTGCCGCCGGCATCGCCGATGCGCTGCTCGGCAACGACCGCGCAATTCTGTCGCGCTACGACGACTCCGTGGTACGCGTGGTCGACGGCGACGTCATGCCCGTACGTCGTGCACGCGGATATGCGCCGCAACCGCTGTCGTTGCCGGCGCTCGACGGCACCACGCCCTGCGTACTCGCCTGTGGGCCGCAGCAAAAAGCCACGGTCGCACTCACGCGCGAGGACGCCGACGGCCATGCGGCCTGTTTTGTGTCGCAGCATATCGGCGATGTCGAAAACGGCGCGACTTTCGATGCTTGGAGCGCCGCGCGCTCGCGTCTGGAAAACCTCTTTGACCTGGCGCCTGCCGCCCTGGCATGCGACATGCATCCCAGCTATCTGTCGAGCCAATGGGCGCGCGAACAGGCACGGGAGCACAATCTGCCGCTCATCGAAGTCCAGCACCATCATGCGCACATCGCGAGCGTAATGGCAGAGGCGATTGCCGCAGGCCGGCTTGCGCCCGATGCACGCGTCCTCGGTATCGCCTTCGACGGCACGGGTGCCGGCACCGATGGCACCATATGGGGCGGCGAGTTTCTTATCGCCCGTCTCTCCGATTTTGAGCGCGTCGCGCATCTGCGCACCTGGGCACTTCCCGGTGGCGCCGCATCCGTACACGATGCCCGCCGCAATGCCTTTGCCCTGCTAAGTGAGTTCGACCTACTCGAGCACCCGGGAGCCGTGGGGCTCTTGAACAGCCTTGACGAGCAAACGCGCAGCATAACGGCAACGATGATCGAGCGCGGCATCAACAGCCCGCGCACCAGCAGCATGGGCCGCCTGTTTGATGCCGCCGCCGCGATCCTAGGCATTTGCGACCAGGCGACTTACGAGGGCGAACCCGCCATCGAGCTCGAAGCCGCCGCCTGGCGCGCGCTCGACAGCGAAGGCGCCCATTTTCCCGACGACAATGCCGGCTATTTCGCATCTGGCCCATCGTGGCTGGACGGCCCCGATGTTCTAGACCAGAAAGCACTCTTTGAGGCACTTTTGGAGGGAATTGAAGCCGGAGCGCCCGCCAACAGGCTCGCACTCGACCTCCATGTCGCCGTCGCGCGCTCCTCGGCACACATCGCCAGCGAAATCTGCGCGCGCGAGGACATCGACACCGTCGCACTCTCGGGCGGCGTGTTCATGAACCGACTTCTACTCCAGCTCCTCACCCACGAGCTCAAAAGTGCGGGCCTTACTGTCTTGGTCCCCCATACCGTGCCCGTCAATGACGGCTGTATCGCCTACGGTCAGGCGGCGGTCGCAAGCGCTCGTCTTGCGCAGATTGCATCGCAGTAGCTCGCGCTCGCACGCCACTATGCCCAGCCGTCTCACAGGCGTAACGCGTTTGCCCGCAAACCCCGCGAGCGCTACCATCAACTGATGGATTATTAAGCGCCTATCCAGCGCAAAGCGTCTAAAAGGGGAACAATATGTGCCTTGCCGTTCCCGGTAAAGTAGTCAAACGCGACGACGACCTCAAGGCCACCGTCGACATGATGGGCATCGAGCGCCCCGTATCGCTACGACTCGTGCCGACGGCACAGGTTGGCGATTATATTCTCGTGCACGCCGGCTTTGGCATCCAGATCGTCGACGAGCAGGAAGCGCAGGAGACGCTCGACCTGGTCAACACCATGACCGAACTGGCAGAAGAAGACCAACTGGTCAGCAACCCGGCCGAGGCATACTAGTGGCGGCCGGACAGCCGGCTCGCTCCGGTATCGACTTTTCGGCATTTCGCGATTCCAAGCTGGCCCGCGAGCTCATCGAACGCATTCGCGGTCTTGTCGGCGACCGTACCATCAACCTTATGGAAGTCTGCGGCACGCACACCGTGAGCATCGGCCGCTATGGCTTTCGCTCCATTATGCCGGTCGGGCTCAAGCTGCTGAGCGGACCGGGCTGCCCCGTCTGCGTTACCGCCAACCGCGACATCGACCACGCAATCGCGCTCGCCAACATAGACGGCGCCATCATCACCACCTTTGGCGACATGATGCGCGTGCCCGGATCGTCCACCTCGCTCGCTGCGCAAAAGGCGGCAGGGCGCGACATCCGCATCGTCTACTCCCCGCTCGACGCGCTCGACATTGCCGAGCAAAACCCCGATCGTCCGGTCATTTTTATGGGCGTGGGCTTTGAGACCACAACGCCCACCATCGCCGCCGCCATCTTGGAGGCCGAGGCGCGCGGGCTTTTGAACTTTTCGGTCTATTGCGCCCACAAGACCACGCCGCCGGCGTTGCGCGCCATCGCCAACGATCCCGAGACCGCCATCGACGGCTTTATCCTGCCGGGCCACGTCGCCACCATCACGGGCTTGGCGCCCTTTAGCTTTTTGGTCGATGAGTTCGATACCCCGGGCGTGGTCACGGGATTTGAGCCGGTCGACATCCTGCAGGGCATCTGCATGCTGGTCCAGATGGTTGTCAAGGGCAGGCCCGCAATCGACAACGCCTACCGTCGCGGCGTCAATGCCGACGGCAATCCCGTGGCGCGCCAGCTGGTCGAGCAAGTGTTTGAGCCGTGCGACACCACGTGGCGCGGGCTGGGGCCGATTGCCAACTCGGGCCTTTCCATCCGCCCCGAGTTCTCGCGCTTTGATGCCCGTACCCGCTTTGAGGTGCCCGTCGAGGCGACGGTCGAGCCGCGTGGGTGCCGCTGCGGCGACGTGCTGCGCGGGGCCATTACGCCGAGCAGCTGCCCGCTCTTTGGCCGCACTTGCACGCCCGAGCACCCCGTCGGCCCGTGCATGGTGAGCTCCGAGGGCAGCTGCGCGGCGTACTACCGTTATCGCGACTAGCCCGGACGCACCCGCACACTGGCACCACCCACGATTGGAGTTTTCGATATGTCCCGTACTGCCACCGATAGCACCGTCCTGTTGGGCCACGGCTCTGGCGGTCAGATGATGAAACGCATCATCGATGAGGTCTTTTTGGATGCCTTCGGGTCGCCCGAGTTGCTCGAGGGCAACGACGCCGGCGTCGCCGCGCTACCCGCGAGCGGGCGCATCGCCATGTCGACCGACAGCTTTGTAGTCTCGCCGCAGTTCTTCCCCGGCGGCAACATCGGCCGCCTCGCCGTATGCGGAACCGTCAACGACGTCGCGACCTCGGGCGCCAACGTGCGCTACCTATCGTGCGGCTTTATCCTCGAAGAGGGCTATCCCATGGATAAGCTCCGCCAGATTGTGCAGACGATGGCCGAGACGGCGCGCGAGGCGGGCGTGTCCATAATCACGGGCGACACCAAGGTGGTCGAGCGCGGCGGGGCCGACGGCGTCTACATCAATACCGCCGGCGTGGGCGAGGTTCCCACGGGCGTGGCGCTCAGCGGCGCCAACTGCCAGCCCGGCGATGTCATTCTGGTGTCGGGCACACTGGGCGACCACGGTATCGCCATCATGAGCCAGCGCGAGGGTTTGGCCTTTTCGAGCACGATAGAAAGCGACGCCGCGCCGCTCAACCACCTGATTGCCGACGTTCTGGCCGCAGCGCCCGGCACGCGTTGCTTTCGCGACCCCACGCGCGGCGGCCTGGCATCCACACTCAACGAGTTTGCCCAGGCCAGCGGTGTTGCCATGGAGGTCGACGAGGATGCCGTGCCCGTGCGCCCCGACGTGCAGGCGGCATGTGAGATGCTCGGCTACGACGTTCTGCAGGTGGCAAACGAGGGCAAGATGGTTGCCGTGGTGCCGGCTGAGCAGGCCGATGCCGCGCTGGCGGCCATGCGCGCCGCCCGCTACGGCGAGAACGCCGCCATCATCGGTCGCGTGCTGCCGCTTGCCGAGGGCGCTCGACCCGCCGTGCGCGTACGCACCGGCTGGGGATCGACCCGCATCCTCGATATGCTCGTAGGAGAGCAGCTGCCGAGAATTTGCTAACGGCAAGTTCGCACGGCTGGCGCGATGCGGCTCGATAACCCTGAAGATGTTCAGATTCCAAGCACGCCCAACGCGGAAGCCCAGTATTATGGGGTGCGTTTTGAAACCCAATGACGGGAGCTTTCATGGCAGCAGCTTTTTCCCATGTGATCTTTGATTTAGACGGCACCATCCTCAACACGCTCGAGGACCTGGCGGCCGCCGGCAACCACACCTGCGAGATGCACGGCTGGCCCACGTTTGCCGTGGACGAGTACCGCTACAAAGTGGGAAACGGCATGCTTAAGCTGGTCGAGCGCTTTATGCCCGCCGAGCATGCAGGCGACAGCCGTATGTTTGAGCAGACGCTTGCCGAGTTTAGGGCTTACTACGGCGAGCACAAGGAGGACCACACCGCCCCCTACGCCGACACGATTGAGATGCTCGACCGTCTGCGCGCAGCGGGCGTTCAGCTTGCCGTACTCACCAACAAGGATCATATTTCGGCAGCCCCGCTTATCGAGAAATACTTTGGCCCCGAGCGCTTTGCGCTGGTACAGGGCCGTGTCGATGCGTTTCCGCCCAAGCCCGAGGCACCCGTCACGCTGCATGTGATGAAGGAGCTGGGCGCCGATCCGGCAACCACGCTCTATGTGGGCGATTCCAATGTCGATATCCTGACCGGACACAACGCCGGCCTTAAGAGTGCCGGCGTCAGCTGGGGCTTCCGCGGCCGCGCAGAGCTGGAAGCCGCCGGCGCCGACTACGTGGTGGACACCCAGGATGAGCTTGCAGCGCTGGTGCTGGGCGAGTAACCGCACATCCCCCCACGGGCAGCTAATGTGGGACGGGGCTCTTTTAGCTGCCCCCGCACCAAAGAAGTGTCCCCAACTGCCGGCAGAAAAGGAACGTCCCCAAGTGCCGCCCCAATGACTACCATGGCAACGCCGCAGGTAGAGGACGGACAGCGAAAACGCCCCTAAGCGAGCAAGGTGACGTGAAATGAAAGGGCGCTGACCTTCTGGTCGCGCCCTTGAAATTGAACGTCAGATTGCCGCTTAGGGGCGTTTGCAGCGTCGAGCAGTTACGCGGTTCGTAGAACCGCGTAACCCCCTAGCTCATCATCGCATTCATCATCTCGGTGGTTGCGGAATCGTCGGCAGACCACTCGTTATCCTCGTTGGCGGAATATTTAAAGGTGACCTTGGTGTCCTTGGTCTTAGCGGCCTTGGTCACGTCGACCATGACCTGGCCGGCCATCTTGTACAGGTCATCCTCGGAAGGCATCGTATCGAGTGCGGTAACCTTCTCCTGATACTGGGTGGCGAAATCTTCGACGATCTTATTCATGGACTTGCAGGTGATGGTAACCTCGGCGGTCGCAGTGCCCTTGTCCTCATCGACCGTCACATCGCCGATCTTGTAATCAAAGCCCTCGAGATAGCTCTTGGCGTACTCCTTGGGATCGATGCCCAGTTGCTCAAACTCGTCGCCCGAAGCCTCTTCCAGACCGGAGAGGAAATCATCGCCGCCGTTCTTGATCTCGTCAAACTGGCTCGTAAGGTCGTTGGTGATGAGCTCTTCCACCGAAGGCCCTCCGCAGCCGGAAAGCAAAACCACGCACGCGACCAGGGCGGCCATCAGAGGCGCAAGCAGCAGCTTCTTTTTCATGACATTCCTCCAAACAAGCGGCGCCGCGTTCCCTGCGCAGCGCACGTCGTAACAGCAAGTCCATATTAGCGGCCCGGCCCAACCCCCTGCGTCGCAAAAGCGCAGGCGGCTCAATTTGACGAACGAATGGCCCGTAAAGCAAGCCCCTTGCAATAAAATGCACCTGTTTAGCCTATTAAAAAAGGGTGGCCGGACAACCCGACCACCCTTGCGCATCTTCTGGATGCCGCAGACTACTTGCGGACGACCTTAACGATGGCGTCACCGGCGGCGACGGCAGACTCGGCCTCGACGGCGAGCTCGACGTCAGCGAACTCGGCGGTGTTGGACACGGCCACGACGACGCAGTCCTTGTAACCGGCGGCAGCGATCTTGGCGCGGTCGATCTTGAGTATGGGCTGACCAGCTTTGACAACGTCGTCGGCCTTGACGAAGCCCTCGAAGCCATCACCGTTCATGTTGACGGTATCGACGCCAACGTGCACCAGAACCTCGATGCCGCTATCGGACTGCAGGCCCACGGCGTGACCCATGGTGACGGTCACCTTGCCGTCGCAGGGAGCGTAGACCAGGTCGTCCTCGGGCCACACAGCGCAGCCCTTGCCCAGAACCTCGCCACCAAAGACGGGATCGGGCACGTCGGCCATCTTGATGACCTTGCCCTTGACAGGCGAGCACAGCACGTCGGCGCCAGCAGAAGCAGAGATGGAGGCCGGAGCAGCAGCTGCCGCGGGCTCAGCCTTCTTCTTAAACATGTCAAACAGACCCATATGTTTTCTCCTCTTGATTAAGCGCAACGTTATGCGCATGCCTATGGTGATTATAGTGCCAAATGGTCAAATTGCTAAGGTGAGGGCTCGAATCGCAAGCCCTTCCCGGTAGTGCTCGTGGGATGAGTATCTCCTTTGCATCGCGGGTCGATAAGCTGAGTATCGCCTGCAGGTTATGGAGCGCATGGAAGGGCTCTACCAGACCACGCTGGCCGAAACGCAGGAACTACTCGACCCCACGCAGCTTGACCACGCCGCCAAGCTCATCGCAAACGCCCGACAGGTCGACATCTACACGGGCTCGCACAACCTCTATCCAGCAGGAATGTTCCGCGACCGCCTGCTCTCCGCCGGCAAAAGCGCAACGTGCCACGACGGCGCTGAGGCCCAGGTGCGTACGGCGCTCGCCTCGGGTCCCGACCATGCGGCAATCGTCATCTCCTACAACGGCCTTGCCCCCAACCTCAAGGACATCTTGCCGATTCTCAGCAGCCGGCATGTCCCGGTCATCGTCATCGGCACGCCTTATTGCGCTCGCATTCACCCTGGCTTTGCCGCCTACCTCACGGTAAGTGACCACGAGAGTATGACGCATCGCATCACGCAGTTCGCCAGCCACATCGCCGTGCAATACGTGCTCGATTCGCTCTACAGCAGCTACTTCGCCAAAGACTACGCCCGCTGCTCCGAATTCCTGGAGTGCTCGTTTCCCTACACCCGCCTCCCGGGGCTTAAGTAGCGACGAGCGTGGATTTTCGGACGCATATCTAACGAGCGTGGATAATCTCCCACTTTGAGCCCGCACACAGGCCAAAACCGGGAGATTATCCACGCTCGTGTTGAATGCTCCGTTTTCCTCTGCGCCCGAGGGACCACTCGACCACCTTGCACCAAAGCAATAACGACTTCTCGTCATTAGATTATTCAAATCGACTCTAATAACTATTTTCGCCATAAACTCGTTATTAGAATTGATATGATTAGCCTAATAGCGAGTTTCCGGCACTAAAGATATGGAGGGCGCGATGCAAATCGAGGAGAACGGCCAGGGAACGCTCCGCAATAATCTATCGGGGAAATTGGCTTACTATTCGTTTTTGCCAACGCCCTTGCAATCATTGAGGCAGCTAAACCTCACTGAGGAAACCTATCGCACGCTTTCCACATGCTCACGAAAGCTTGGAGAGCTTGAAGGCATGCTCTACTTTGTTCCCAACGCCGACATGTATCTGACAATGTATGTGCGCAAAGAAGCACTCCTTTCTTCGCAAATTGAGGGAACCCAGTGCACGTTTGACGACCTACTTAGTCCATCGCAAACCCAACTCCATCATAAAGATGTCGCAGATGTCGTGAATTATGTCCGTGCTGTCGACCGCGGCGTAGAACTGCTCAAAAAGATGCCCTTGTGTACGAGGCTTCTCAGGCAGGTTCATGCGGTCCTACTGGACGGAGTGCGCGGAACGGAGAAGAATCCAGGCGAGCTGCGCTCCTCACAAAACTGGATTGGCCCTTCAGGCTGCACCATTGCAACTGCATCGTTCGTCCCTCCAAACATTGAAGATTTGAGCAACACGCTCCAGGACCTCGAACGATTTATCAATGAGCCTCAAGTCGAAATGGATCCGATCGTGCGGGCGGCGCTCGTCCATTACCAATTTGAAACTGCCCATCCATTCCTAGACGGAAACGGTCGCCTGGGCAGGCTTCTCATTACACTTATGCTCATCAATGATGGCGTTCTTCATTCTTGCTTGTTCTATCCATCGTTCCAGTTCAAGAAAAATCGAAGCGAGTACTACCGACAACTCACATCCGTAAGGGAACGAGGAACTTACGAGGAATGGATAGAGTTTTTCTGCGCCAGTCTTCTTGAGAGTGCGAAGGACTCGGTAGGGTCTTTAAAGAGTCTTGTTGATCTCCACAACCGTTCGACGGCAGCTATTACCGAAAATCTCGGAAGGACTGCCGCAAACGGACAAAGGCTGCTGAGCCTTCTTGAAGAGCATCCCATCCTCGACACCGCATTTATCGCTGCCCGACTCGATATCGGTAGGAGCACCGCGAGCTCGCTCGTCAAATCATTTGAAGAATTGGGTATCCTCCGTCCACTCGACGAGTCAAGACAGAGATACCGACAGTACGGGTATGAAGAGTATCTTTCGATTCTCAGGGAAGACGCTGAGCCGATTAGATAGGCACCGCAGCCCAGCCATATTAAAACGAGCGTGGATAATCTCCCACTTTGAGTCCACACGGGGGCCAAAAACGGGAGATTATCCACGCTCATTTCTGACTAGTCATTTAAGAACGTCCCCAATGACCACCCATCCGAAGCGAGACAACGACGCAGGTAGAGGACGGACAGACACTATGACCCAATCCGAGGGCACGGAAACGACAGGAGCCCCCGCTCGTGACCGCGGGTCGGGGCTGCGACAATGTTGTTGAAGTGCCAGAGGCGCAGCCGCGCCGCAACGAGGTTGGGAGGCTCCCGTGCCTAGATATTCTACCGCCTTCGGAATGGACGTACACCTCAGGTCCACCACCGTCTGCGCGCTCGACGCGGAGACGGGCGAGGCCGTGGCGAGGAGGTTCCGCGGCAACCCGTGGGGCGAGGTCGCGGAGTGGATGTCGGGCTTCCCGGGCCCGTCGCTCGCCGCCTACGAGAGCTGCTACCTCGGCTTCGCGCCGCAGAGGGAGCTGTCGGCCCTCGGCGTCGACTGCGTCGTCGCGGCCGTCTCCAAGGTCCCGAGGTCGGCGGCCGACCTCTCGTCCAAGAACGACCGCAACGACGCGGCCAGGATGGCCAAGGCGATACTGTCGCACGACGTCACCCCGGTATGGGTGCCGTCCCCCGAGATCGAGGGGCTCAGGGACCTCGCCGCCGCCCACGACGCGGCGACCGCCAGGCTCGCGGCGGCGAAGCAGCGGCTCCTGGCGTTCCTCGCCCGCCGGGGCTACGTCTACGGCGGCACGACGCCGGCGGGAAACCCCCGGAAGTACTGGACGTACGGCTTCCTCAGGTGGCTCGACAAGGTGCGCCCCGCCGACGACGGCGGCATCCGGGCGCTGGCGGCGCTGAGGAACGAGGTCGAGGCGGCCGACGAGGCAAGGGAGGCCCTCCTCGCCGAGTACAGGGCCGCCGTCGCGGCGGGCCCACTCTCGGCCGAGGTCGAGGCGCTCCAGTCCATCAAGGGGTGCGGGTTCGTACTCGCCGCCGCCTTCGCGTCCGAGGTCGGCGACTTCTCGAGGTTCCGCTCCGGCAGGCAGGTGACGGCCTACTTCGGCCTCGCCCCGAATCAGAACCACCCTTAAAAAGGGTGGTTTGCTCTTAGGGTATAACCCACGGGCCCCGGGCTCGCGTCTAAAGGCGCGGGCCCGGACTTCGTCCAGGCCTAGTGCATCTTGACCCGTGGCGCGCCGGTCGAACCGGCGTGATCACCTCCTCTTGAAGGGGTCCTCGTACTCCCTCACGCTCAGCTTGTCCAGCGCGATGTCGTGGGACTCCTGCTCCCTGATGTACTTGGCGATCGTCGCCTCGTTCAGGCCGACGGTGGACACGTAGTAGCCCTCCGCCCAGAACTTCCTGTTGCCGAACTTGTACTTGAGGTTGGCGTGCCTGTCGAATATCATCAGCGAGCTCTTCCCCTTCAGGTAGCCCATGACGCTCGCGACGCTGTACTTCGGCGGGATCGCCAGCAGCACGTGCACGTGGTCTGGCATCAGGTGCCCCTCGATTATCTCGATCCCCTTGTACTCGCACAGCTTCCTGAGGATCTCCCCTATGTCGCTCCTGATTTGGTTGTAGATCACTTTGCGCCTATACTTCGGCGTGAACACGATGTGGTACTTGCACATCCACTTCGTGTGGGAAAGGCTGTAGGCCTTCTGGGCCATGGCGACCACCCCTTCGACTCGAATTCTTGACGGCCTGAACAATCGTCAATATCGGTCGGAGGGGTGGCTTTGTAAAGCCGTTTGTCTCCACCCGCGTAGCGGGTGGTTTAAAGCTGGCCGCTGCGCGGCCAGCAGACTAAAGTCTTGAAGCAGAGGTCGAGCGCCGACTCCGTGCGACTCGGCGGAATCAGCGGGGCCGGCAACGCGCTCGTCAGGAGGCTGGCGGTCGAGGGGTCCTGGCGCTACGCCCAGGCCGGGCACCAGCCCAAGCTGATGCCCAAGGGCTCCGGAGTCCCGCTCGAGATAAGGATGCACGGGAGGAAGGGGTCCGAGCGCCTGCTCCGGCGACGCGAGGAGATGCTCGAGAGGGGCATGCCCCAGGCGAAGGCGAACGCCGCCACCGCCGCCGAGCTCGTGAGGTGGCTGTGGGCCCTCGGCATGATGTGCCGGGAGGCCGGCGAATAGACATAGCCCCCGTCCCGGCGAGCCGGGCAGCCTTCGGGGATACCCCCGTTCTCGCTGTGCGCGCGGCGGTCGCCGCATTCGCGTCGACAGACTTGGGGAACCCCCGCCGAAGGAGAGGATTGCGGGCCGCCAGAGCGGTATCCGCGGATATGAGACTGAGCCGAAGGCGTCGACGACATGCCGGGGGCGGACCGGGACGGGTTCAACGGCAGGCCCCGCCGACCGATTGCAAGCGGTCGGCGGGGCCATTGTGGCTCTTGACAGCGGATTGGGTCATATGAGCGAGCGCCGTCCAGGACGAACAAGTTGGCATGAAAAAGGCGAGGCATAGACCTTCTGGTCATGCCTCGCCTTTTGAATGACAAATTGTCGTCCTGGGCGGCGCGCAGCGTCGGCCGGTTACGGCGTTTGGTAAAACGCCGTAACTAGCGTGCTCCGTACTGCTCGTAGTAGGCGTCGATGGCGGCCTTGAGCTCGTCATCGATGACGACCTTGCCATCGATCTCGTGGTTGTAGAGGGTCTCGACGACCTCGGCCATGGAAACGATGCTCGCGACGGGGAAACCGTACTTGGCCTCGATCTCCTTCTGCGCGGTGGTCACGCCGCCCTTGCCGACCTCCATACGGTTGAGAGACACAATGAGGCCCTTGATTTCGACGTCGGCAGCAGCCTTAACCTTGGGATAGGTCTCGTCGATGGACTTGCCGCTGGTGGTGACATCCTCGACCATGACCACGCGATCGCCGTCCTGGGGCTCATAGCCCAGCAGGTTGCCCTTGTCGGCGCCGTGGTCCTTGGCCTCCTTGCGGTCGCAGCAGTACTTGACCTCCTTGCCGTACAGCTCGTGATAGGCAATTGCGGTCACGACGGCCAGCGGAATACCCTTGTAGGCCGGTCCAAACAGCACATCAAAGTCGTCGCCAAAGTTATCGTGGATGGCCTGGGCGTAATACTCGCCCAGCTTCTTGAGCTGATAGCCCGTCACGTAAGCACCGGCGTTCATAAAGAACGGGGACTGACGGCCGCTCTTGAGCGTAAAGCTGCCGAACTTAAGGACGTCGGACTCGACCATAAACTTGATGAACTCTTGCTTGTAAGCCTCCATGCGGGCTCCTCTCGTAATCGCGTACGTGCCTTCCAGTTTAGCGCAGGCGAAGCGTAGATGCGGGCGCGCTTTGGGGCCACGGCATTCTGTAAAGGCTTTGTCAGAGGGAATGGTTTTCCGAACAATGGGGTTGACATGTCAAACCCCCTCATCAAGAATACGAGCGGATTAAAAAGGGGTACGAGATACCCAAAGCGCGCTGCGCCCGGCCTTAAGGAGGTGTGCCATGGAAGGCAGTCCTAGTCGAAAAACCTGCATGTCGCCCTCGGCACGCCGCGAGGACTCCGCACACGCATAAACGCCACCGGCAGATCGTCAACCCCCCCACAAAGGTGCCTGTCCCCTTTGTGGTGGTTCGCGAGCATGACGTGAGCGACATCTAGGTTTTTTGCAATTCAATACGACACGTACGCTAACTCCCTTCAACAAGGAGGACCCTATGCTGATGCTCAAAACCGCCACGGTTCTCGAAGCCATCTCCAAGCGCCGCCGCACGGCACGCCCTGCCGCTCACACCGGCCTGTCCAAGAACACCATATTCGCCACCACCCATAGTGCCGATGACGCTCTCGTACTGCTTGACGCCACGGCAAACGGCCTCACCGCCGAGCAGGCAACCGAGCGCCTGTACGCCTCCGGCCCCAACACCATCGAGGCACCGACCAAGACGCTCGCCCGCCGCATCGCCGACGCCTTCATCGATCCCTTCGCCGGCATCCTCGCCGCACTTGCGCTGGTCTCGCTCTATATCGACGTGCTCGCCGTGCCCGAGCCGCAGCGCGACCCCTCCACGGTCATCGTCATCGGCATCATGCTGCTGGTATCGGGCGGCATGAAGTTTATCCAGGAAGCCCGCAGCGGCAATGCGGCAGAGGCCCTCAAGGACCTGGTCTCCAACACTTGCACCGCCCTGCGCGACGGCGAGCGCATCGAGATCCCCTTCGACGAGCTCGTCCCCGGCGATGTGATCCGCCTCTCTGCCGGCGATATGGTTCCGGCAGATGCCCGTATCATCACCGCGCGCGATCTGTTTGTAGTCGAGTCCGCGCTCACCGGCGAGAGCGAGGCCGTCGAGAAGACCACCGCCATCACTATCGTCGAGGGTGCCGACGGCTCCGCACTGCCGCTCTCTGCCTGCAAGAACATCGTCTTTACCGGCACCTCCGTGCAAAACGGCACCGCCATGGCGCTTGTCGTTGCCACCGGCTCGGACACCTACCTGGGCGGCATCG
The DNA here is from genome assembly GCA_958407995.1 of uncultured Collinsella sp. GTDB lineage: Bacteria > Actinomycetota > Coriobacteriia > Coriobacteriales > Coriobacteriaceae > Collinsella. Next base: position 18,471 of record CATYJU010000005.1, on the reverse strand, counting down.
CCAAGATGCTCAACGGGCGTGGCGAGAAGAGCGCGTTTGACCGCGGCGTCTCCAGCGTCTCCATGTTGCTCGTACGCCTCATGCTCGTTATGGCGCCGGCCGTCTTTGCCATCAATGCCGCGACCAAGGGCAACGTCATCGACGCGCTGCTGTTCGCCACGAGCGTGGCCGTGGGCATCACGCCGCAGATGCTCCCCGTCATCGTGACCACGAGTCTGTCGCAGGGCGCCAAGGACCTCGCCCGTCGCCAGGTTATCGTCAAGGAGCTGCCGGCGATTCAAAACCTGGGCGCCATGGACGTCCTGTGCTGCGACAAGACCGGCACCCTCACCGAAGACCGCATCGTACTCGAGCGCTACCTCAACACCGACGGCAACGAGGACGCACGCGTGCTGCGCCATGCGTTTTTGAACAGCTTCTTCCAGACCGGCCTCAAAAATCTTATCGACCTGGCCGTAATCGACCGTGCCGATGTGACACCCTCGACCGTCGCACCCGATTCCATGCTGGGCCAGAGCCTGCGCGACCGCTACACCAAGGTCGACGAGGTTCCCTTCGATTTCTCGCGCCGTCGCCTGAGCGTAGTTGTCTCCGACGCCCAAGGCAAAACCCAGATGGTTACCAAGGGAGCTGCCGAGGAAATGCTCGAGATCTGCTCTTTTGTCGAGGTCAACGGTATCGCCCGGCCGCTCGCCGAAGACAAGCTCGCCCAGATTCGCAAGCAGGTCGCCAATCTTAACGCCGAGGGCCTGCGCGTGATTGCCGTGGCGCAGAAGACCGATCCGCGCTGCGTGGGCGAGTTTGGCATCGCCGACGAGTGCGACATGGTGCTGATGGGCTTTTTGGCCTTCCTCGATCCGCCCAAAGCGAGTGCCGCGGGCGCCGTCGCCACGCTCGAGGCCAAAGGCGTGGCGGTCAAGGTCCTGACCGGCGACAACGACCGCGTCGCCGCCACCGTCTGCGAGCAGATTGGCATCGACGCGAGCAACGTCTTGCTGGGCTACGAGATCGATGCACTCGACGACACCGAGCTTGCCGAGCGCGCCGAGAAAACCCACCTCTTCGCCAAGCTCTCGCCGCTGCAGAAGGCGCGCCTGGTGCGCGTCATGCGCGAGTTGCTCGGCCACACCGTGGGCTTTATGGGCGACGGCATCAACGACGCCGCCGCCATGCGTGCGAGCGATTGCGGCATCTCGGTCGATTCGGCCGTCGACATTGCCAAGGAATCCGCCGATATCATCTTGCTTCAGAAGGACCTGGGCGTGCTCGAGCGCGGCATCATCGAAGGCCGCCGCACCTACGGCAACCTGCTCAAGTACCTCAAGACCACGGTGAGCTCCAACTTTGGCAATGTGCTGTCCGTGACCGTCGCGAGCCTGTTCTTGCCGTTTTTGCCCATGAGCGCCCTGCAGCTGGTACTGCTGTCGCTGGTCTACGAGATCGTGTGCATCGCGCTGCCGTGGGACACCGTCGATGACGCCTGGACCGCCCGTCCGCGCGCCTGGGACGCCGCGTCCATCAAGGGCTTTATGCTCGAGCTGGGCCCCGTGAGCTCGCTGTTTGACATCGTGACCTTCGCCGCGCTCTACTTTGTGGTGTGCCCCGCCGCCGTAGGCGCGAGCTGGTCCGAGCTTGCCGCAGCGGGCGACGCCGCGGGCATGGCGGCCTTTGCGGCGCTCTTCCAGAGCGGCTGGTTTGTCGAGTCCATGTGGTCGCAGACGCTCGTGATCCACATGCTGCGCTCCCCGCGCCTGCCGAGCCCGCGTGACCACGCCGCGCCCGCGCTGTGCGCTCTCACCGTGCTGGGGCTGGCACTCGTCACCTGGCTGCCGGCAAGCCCCATCGCCGACGCGCTGGGCCTCATGACGCTACCCGCAATCTTTTTCGCACTGCTCATCGGCATCGTTGCCGCCTACATCGCGCTCACTCAACTGGCAAAGCGCCGCTACATCGCCCGCCACGGCGAGCTGCTGTAGCACGGTGAGCCGCCACAGTAGACAGCCCAAGGGCAAAACCACCACAAAGGTGCCTGTCCCCTTTGTGGTGGTTGGCTAGTCTTGGGGTGTCCAGGACCAGAAGAGGCTAATGAGCGCCACGCGCGAATTGGTACCGACCTTTTTGTTGATCGAGGCAATGTGGCGGTAGAGTGTGGAGCGCGAGAGGAAGAGTGCCGCCGCAACGTCCTGAACGCTGTCGTCCGAAACGACTAGCGCCTCCAGAACATCGCGCTCGCGCTTGGTGAGCCCAAAGGCGGCAACGAAGCCGTCGAGCCGATCGTCAAACGAAAGCTCCGGCGGCTCCAGGGGCACCGTGTCGGCCTGATCGGGCGCACGGCTCACGCCAAGATCGTCAGTAGCAAACGCCAGCCCGCCATGCGTCGCCTCGCGCTCGCCGTCTTGCCCAAACTGTCCCAACAGCGAAATCGCGATGCCGACGAACAGCACGAGCACGACACCCACCGCCGTCAGCACATTTTGGCTCGAGATGATCGCCACCGCCGGAGCCGTCACGAGTATCGAGCAAACGTTGTTGATAACACGACCCATGCACGGCCACAGATACGCCCAGCGGGCATACATCGAAATCGCGGCGAACTTCGCGGTGAAGAACACCACGAAAAAGCCCGTGCCCAGGTAAAAGATAATCGTGGCGGCAAGCGTATTGCCACCGTTGCCATCGGTGAGAAGTACAAAGAACGAGAGCGTGGACAGCATGGCGGCACACGTCATGATGATATTCATATACGAACGCCCGCGCAGGTCATACAGGACGCCGGCGGCAAGGGCGCTCACAACCGGCAGCAAGCGCGACCAGTCGCCCAGGTCGATGGCGCCGGCGACATGCGAAGTCGTAAGGCCGGCATTGAGAGCCGCGAACACGCCGGTGAGGCAGGCGGTCGCCACCGTCAGGCGCACCACGGCACCTTGGAAGGCTGCCTTTGCCTCGGGGTCATCGCGCCACCTGGCACCACGTTCAAACGCATCAACCGACAGCTCGGCAATCTCGGCCTCGAACTCGGGCGCAGACTCATCACGCAATTTAGCTCGACGGGTACCGTGAAGCAGCCCAACCAGCGCAATCGCACAGGCGGTGAGGACAAACTGCTGGGGAATGCCCGCAGGCATCACCATATGGTTGAGCACCTGTACCAAAATGCCCGCAGCATAAGAAACCGCCACGGCGCGCGCCAAACAGGGCGTCTGCGCAAAACGCCGCGCCAGATTGGCATGGGCGGTCGACCCGCAGTAGCCCAGGGCGCAGCACGCCACCAAACCGCCGGCAATCACGATCTGAAACTGCACCGCCATAATCATCAGCAACAATGCCGACACCAATAGCACGCCTGTAATATCGCTTGTCGCATCGATCGACTGGGGACGGCGATAATACAGAAATGGGCGCACGAAAAAGCCGATCACGCTCGCGCCGATGACAAGGCTCTCATAAATAACGACCTCGTTCGGAGACACGAACTCGGCCATGCGCACATCAAAAAGATACTCGCACGCCAAAAACGTGAAGAAGAACAGCGCCAGGCATATAATCTCCCGAATGCCCCGACGCAAATATGCGGTTGTGTCTCCCATGCCCCTCATGGTTAACCACCAGCCGCTCAATTGTCTGGAAATCTATTTTAATAAAGAACCAGTCTCAATATCGAAGCCAGGCTCGAAATGCTGCCAATTCGACCCCAGCCGTCCACATCACGCCGCGATTTTGAGCCGCATGGACCAGAAGGGACGCGCGCGATCTCTAGCTCGGCCAGGAGTGTCCCCAACTACCACTCATTTAAGTACGTCCCCAATGAGTGCAATGACTACCCGCAGCAAGGAGTGTCCCTATGTGTCGGATGAAAAATGGGCCATGTGTCCCAGTTGTGGAGACTCCTTGAGCCGTCTGGGTATCGCGAAGGATCGCGCACTCCCCCATCATCAAAAGTGACACACGCTACCAGTTGATGGGAGGCAGCCATGGGCTTCTTTGACAAGATGTTCGAGAAGAAAGAGTGCGCGATTTGCGGTACCGAGCTGGGACTTCTAGGTAAGACAAAAATCAATGAAGGCTACCTGTGCAAAGAGTGCGCCGGCAAGCTCTCCCCCTACTTTCACGGCTATCGCTCCAGCACCGCGGACGATATCCGTGAGCAACTCGCCTACCGCGAGGCCAACGCCGAGCGCCTGTCTTCGTTCAACCCCACGCGCACGCTTTCTGCCGGGCGCACCAATATTATGCTCGATGAGGACGCGGGCCTGCTGATCATCACTTCGCAGAGCCGCTGGCGCGACGCCAATCCCGACATCATCGAGTTCTCGCAGGTACTCGGCTGCGATATGGATATCGACGAGCAGCGCACCGAGATCTATCGCGAGACCAAGGACGGCGAGCGCGAGAGCTACAACCCGCCGCGCTACGACCTGGATTACGACTTTAATCTGACCATCCACGTCAACACGCCGTACTTTACCGAGATCAACCTGCGCGTGAACGACTCCACCATCGATCAGCGCGGCTCCATCGAATACCGCGAGGCCAAGCGCCAGGCAACCGAAGTCCGCGATGCGCTGGTGCAGCTGCGCCAGGAGACGCGCGACAGCGTCGTGGCCGCCAAGGCCCCCAAGACCGCGGTGACCTGCCCCTTCTGCGGAGCCACCACCATTCCCGATGCCAGCGGGCGCTGCGAATACTGCGGCGGCGCCATCGGCGCATAGCCCCCGGCACGGAAAGGACCGATCATGGCCTTCGAGAGCGTTAACTATCAGTGCCCTGCCTGCGGTGGCCCCTTGCATTTTGCAAGCGCCGAGCAAAAGCTCGTCTGCGACTACTGTGACTCGCGCTTTGAAGTCGAAGAAGTCGAGGCCCTCTATCGCGAGCGCCAGGACAAGGCCGATGCCAAAGCCGATGCGGCAGCCGCAACGCCCAAGCCCGCGACCGACGCTGCGGTGCAGGAGCTCGCCCAAAACGCCGGCTATATCTGCTCGTCGTGCGGCGCCGAGCTAATCTCGGATGGCACCGTCGCCGTTACCACCTGCCCGTACTGCGGCAACCCCGCCGTGGCACCCGGTCAGCTCTCGGGCGACTTCTCGCCCGACCTGGTAATTCCGTTTAAGCTCGGCCGCGACGACGTTATGGCCGCGCTCAAAGAGCACTACAAGGGCAAGATCCTGCTGCCCAAGAGCTTTGTCACCGGCAACCACATCGACGAAGTCCAAGGCGTTTACGTGCCGTTTTGGCTTTACGGCGCCCGCGTGGACGGCGAAGTGTGCTTCGATGCGACCAACGAGACCGTGACCGAGGAATCCGACCGCACCGTCACGACCACCGACCACTACGACGCCTACCGCAAGGGAAACATCTCGTTTAAGCGCGTGCCCGTCGACGGATCGTCCAAGATGCCCGACGGCCACATGGACGCCATCGAGCCGTTTGACTACGATGCCCTGCGCCCGTTTTCGGTCGCGTATATGCCCGGCTACATCGCCAACCGCTACGACGAGGACTGCGAAACCTGCAAGGCGCGCGCCGAACGCCGCATGGAGGAAAGCACGATCTCGGCCCTGCGCGAAACCGTCGTCGACGAATATGACGATGCCACGGTCGAAAGCAAGCAGCTCGACTACACCTGGGAAGACAGCGACTATGCCCTGTTCCCCGTGTGGATGCTTTCCACCTCGTGGAACGGCAAGAGCTACCTGTTTGCCATGAACGGCCAAACCGGCCGTATGGTCGGCGAGCTTCCTTGCTCCAAGCCCAAGCTCGCTATCGCCTCGGCGCTGTTCTTTGTGATCGGATTTGTCCTCTCCCAGATCCTCTTCATGGGTGAGAACGCCTTCGATCCGGATTACCTCACCTTTGATATCGAGGGCATCCTCATCAACATCGTCGCGCCGCTGATCATCGTGGTCATCGCAGACGTGCTGCTGGTGGGCCAGCTCAAGACGGCCAACGAGGCCACCCACGCCGATTGCTACTGTGGCGAGCTCGACCTGACCGAGAAGCACGACACCTTCAGCCACACCGAGACCACCGTTGTCATGAAGGACGACAAGGACGATTAACCATCCTGACCAATACCACCCGGCCTTTGACGAGAAAGGAAGATCACCATGGGACTCTTGAAAGCTGGATTGGGTGCTGCCGGCGACGTCATGGCCGACCAGTGGAAGGAATTTATCTACTGCGAATCGATGCCCGCTGACGTCTTGGCCTGCAAGGGCAGCAAGCGCACCGGCGGCCGCAGCTCCAACACGCGCGGCGAGGACAACGTCATCTCCAACGGCTCGGTCATCGCCGTCAACGACGGCCAGGGCATGCTCGTGGTGCAAAACGGCAAGATCATCGAAGTCGCGCTGGAGCCCGGTGAGTTCGTCTTTGACACCGGCAGCGAGCCGAGCGTCTTTAGCGGCAACCTGGGCGACTCCATCAAGGAGACCTTCGCCAATATCGGCAGCCGCTTTACCTTTGGCGGCGACGCGGGCAAGGACCAGCGCGTCTACTTCATCAACACCAAGGAGATCATCGGCAACAAGTACGGCACCGCCTCTCCCGTGCCCTTCCGCGTAGTCGACAACAATATCGGTCTGGATGTCGACATCTCCGTTCGCTGCAACGGCGAGTATTCGTACCGTATCACCAACCCGCTGCTGTTCTACACCAATGTGTGCGGCAACGTGACCGATAGCTATACGCGCGACAAGATCGACAGCCAGCTTAAGTCCGAGCTGCTCACCGCCCTGCAGCCCGCCTTTGCCAAGATCTCGGAGATGGGCATCCGCTACAGCGCCATCCCCGGCCACACCACCGAGCTCGCCCGCGCGCTCAACGAGGTCCTCTCTGCCGACTGGCGTGACCTGCGCGGCGTTGAGATCGTAAGCTTTGGCGTCAACTCCATCGCCGCCTCGCAAGAAGACGAGCAGATGATCAAGGACCTGCAGAAAGCCGCGGTCATGCGCGATCCCACCATGGCGGCAGCCAACATCGCCAGCGCCCAGAGCGATGCGATGCGCGCGGCAGCCGCCAACCCCAACGGCGCGATGGCAGGCTTTATGGGCATGGGCATGGCAGGTGGCATGGGCGGCATGAACGCTAGCCAGCTGTTCGCCGCCGGTCAGGCACAGCAGCAGGCTGCCCCGCAGCCGGCTCCGGCACCCGCCCCGGCTCCTGTCGCCGCACCTGCGGCCGGCACGTGGACCTGCAGCTGCGGCGCCACCAACACCGGCAAGTTCTGCTCCGAGTGCGGTAGTCCCGCACCCGCCCCGGCACCGGCCAAGTGGTTCTGCCCCAACTGCGGCAGCGAAAACGGCGGCAAGTTCTGCAGCAACTGCGGAACGCCCAGGCCCTAGCCCCTCTATCCGGTAATTGGCGGGGAGGTCCGCCACCCCCGCATTTGCTTCTATGGGTTTCGTTCGATAAAGGAGGACACCATGAAGACAACGTTCAAAAAGTCCGCACTCGCATTTCTGACATGCGTCCTGGCGCTCGCCTTTGCCCTGACGGGCTGCAGCGGCGGCGGCAAAGACCCCAAGGCCAACTTCGTCGGCAGCTGGGAACTCTCGGGTGGAACCGTGGATGGCGAAGAGCTAACCGATGAGTACATGAAGATGCTCGAGGATTGGGGTGTCCACTGCGTCCTGATTCTCGATGAGGACGGTACAGGTGCCCTCGACCTGTTCCTTGAAGTCGTCGACCTTAAATGGGAGGCAAAGGACGCCACCACCGTAACCCTCACCGCCGAAGACGAGTCGTATGACATGAAGCTCAAGGACGGCAAACTCATCCTCGAAGAAGATGACGGAAATCTTGTCTTTACCAAGTCCGACAAGGACCTGTCCGGCACGGTGAAGAAGGATCGCGAGGCGGCCGAGAAGGAAGAGGAGATCGATGAGGCCGTCGAAGACGACGATGTCCAGAACGTCGAAATCTCCCCCGCCGTCACCGTCGCCGATGACGATCTGTGCACCATCACCATCACCGAGAAGTTCAAGGACGACTGGGGCGATATCGGCTTTGTCGTCAACATCACCAACAAGAGCGACAAGGACCTGACCTTCTACGCTCCTTCCGGCAAGACCAACGTCAACGGCACCATGAAGGAACCCTGGTTCTCGGCTCACCTGATGCCCGGCACCAACGCCACCGAGGAGTTCACGTTCTCGAACGGCACGCTCGATAGCCTTGACGACCTCGTCAACACGACCATCGGCATCGACGCCTACCTGACCGATTCCTACGAGGACGTCGCCTCCTACAGCGCAACCATCGCGTAACGGCAGACACCGATAGCCGCGGATTGGCGGACACATCCGCGCACATGTTAGGCGGGGCCGCAGGAGTTAATCCTGCGGCCCCGTCGTTTTTGTGCCGATGCGTAACGAGCGCTAGCGCTCCATATTGGGAACGATGCTGCCCTCCGTTACTGCGCGCACGGCCAAGCGCATGATGTTGTCGTAGCCGGTCTTGCTCAGGATCTCCGAGATGCGACGCTTGATGGTGCCCTCACTCATAAACAGCTCGGCCGCGATCTCGCGACGGCTCTTGCCCTCGCAGGCAAGGCGCAAAATCGATAGCTCAACATCGTCGAGTGCCGCCGTACCCGAAAAAATACTCTCGGGCGGCTTGGGAAACGTGCAATAGCCCGCCAGCGTGGAGCGCATCACGGCGAACAGCTCGTCGATACCGACGTTCTTGTACACAAAGCTATCGACGCCCGCCTCGCGGGCCTGATCGACAAAGGTGATCTCGGGCATGCCGGTCATGATAATGACGCGGCACTCGGGCAGTTGTTCTTTAATGCGCGCCGCCGCCACGATGCCGTTGGAATCATGCTCGGTGCATACGTCCATCAGTATCATGTCCGGGCGCTCCTTGAGCGCGACACCCAAGGCCTCGGAAGCATCGGCAATGGCGGAAACAACGGTCATATCGGGCTGGTCGCCAACGGAACGCGCCAGGCTCTCGCGCAGGATGGCCTGGTCTTCGACTATAAGGACGCGGATCATGAGCTTCTCCTTTGAGCTGTGGCGCTGGCGTTGAGCGGGATGGACACCGCAAGCGTAAAGAGCGGGGCGGCATGGACCTCTAGGCTGCCACCCAGATCTTGCGCGACATGCCTCATACCTGGGATACCCGTTCCCTCGCGATACGATACGGGTGCAGGCGCGCCGTCGTTAGAAATCGTCATGTGCGCGATGCCGTCAGCATCCGCCCCCTCCTGCCACAGGCGCACATGGACCCGATGCGCCTGCGCATGCTTGGTGGCATTGGTCGAGGCCTCGCGAATAATCTGCAAAAATGCGGCGGCGACACGCGCGTCCTCAGGCAGCGCACCCTCAACATCGATCTGCACACTCACCAAGCCAAAAGCATGGACGGTATCACCCAACTGCTCTGCAGGCTCGCTGGCACCGCCACTGCGCAAATCGGCGGCGATCGAGCGCAGCAACGGGTCAATCTGCTCGAGCGACTCGTCGTCCAGGCGCCCCTCCTCCAAATAGCGATGGAGAATGGACAGGCGCTGCCCGATCACATCGTGAACGCGGGCGCGCATACGCAGATAGGCCGCATTGTCGGCAACCTTTTTAACTTCTTCAATCTGGGACTGGAGCTCTTGGCCCGCAAGCTCAAGTAGGTGGTTGGCTTGCGCCAAGCGATCGTAGGCGTGTGCGTATTCCGTCACGTCCAGTCCGATAATGCGCTCAAAGAGGCGTCCCGAAACCATAACCTCGTCGTGCACAAATAGGCGAATCTCAGCGGGAGAGACCTCGACCACCGCACGCGCCTCACCAAAGCGGTCCAGATTAATCCGCACACGGTTCCTGCTGCTTTCGGGCATTTGCATGCTCAGTTTGCGCAGGTCGTTCCATGTGCTGCTCATGTCGCCTAGGTCGGTGGGCATATGAAGTTCCACCAGGTTTTTGCGCATGCAGCGGTTCATGAGCAGCGGACGGCCCCTCGGGTCCAGATACAGGATGCCCACGGGAATCACGTTGATGGTCTCGATCGTCGAGAACATGGTGATATCCTCTTGGCGGTTACGGACGTCCATCAAGAGCGCCGCGATGGAGCGGAACAGGAAGAACGCTCCCTCTGCGATAAGGACAACGGTCCACGCCGAGCCCATGGCAAAAACCACCGGTGGTGTAACGGCGACAACAAGCAGCAGCTCGACCAGCATGACGGGGCGACGATAGTGCACCATAAGTACCACGCCATAGGCAAGGATCGCGGCATTCAGCCACAACGCTCCGCCCATTGCCCTGGCGCAAACGCCAAGCGGCGCCACCAGATACGAGCCAGACGACGCGAATAAGATGAGCGCCGAAATCATCAGGTGAAGCACAAGGCTCGCCTCGTAGGCGCAAATCACCTTACGGTTATAGGACGAGCGGCGCGATGCGATGAGCGGGACGTGGATCGTCTGCAGACACGCAGCCAGGGCAAAGACAACATCGAGCGCAACGATTTGGGGAAGGATGAGCGAAATCTGCATCGTCACTCACCCGCCCTCGGCATCAAGACGATCATGCGCAGCTGGCCGGGCCCGCCCTCAAGGCGATATGCCACGTTGCGCCCTTGCAAAGCGCTTTCGAGCTCTTGCGCAGCGGGCGTCTGCGAAAGATCTACATCATCGTTGGAAAAAAGCGTGGCGCGCAGCTCGACACTGCATCGGTCATGGTCGCCCAAGTGATACATAAGCGCCGGATGGTCGGTGGTGTAGGCAAAAAACGCAAAGTCATACACGCAGTCGTACAGCGCGCTTACCGTACTGGCGTGCAACGGGCGCCGTATGGCGATAATCGAGGCGCAATCGATATCGATGGTGCGCAGGTCGCTTGCGAGCTCGTTGGCAATAAGCTGAATGCGGTCGCGATCAAAACCGCTCTCCCCGTGCTGTGCCAACGTGAGCGACCCCTTGCGTTTGCAATAGGCGACAAGCATCTTGGCGCGCTGCAACATGTGGTAACGCTCGTGCGAAGACGCTTCGTCGGTCAACGGCGGCAGCGAGCTCAGCAGGTCGTACATCCCTTCGAGCGCGCGGGCAAGCGCCTGGTCCACGTCTTGGACCAGCAAGGTCTCGGCCTCTTGATCTGCCAAATGCGTCTTAAGGTCGTAGTCGGCGGCGAGCAGCTCGTTTTGACGCTGCAGTTCCATGCGACGATGTGCCAGTTCACGGTTAAGCTCGTTGAGCTCCGACACGTCTTGGGCAAGCAGGGCCGATCCGCCCAGCAGTGGGAAGGCACGGTACATTACATCGGGATCGGACGCCACGGCAAAGGCATGGGCGCGGCCGTGCTCCTGGACCCGCAACTCCTCGCGCACGCCCACCGGCATTGGCTTTGACACTGGCGTGGCATAGACTTCCTGCAGGTCGCGCGTTAGAACTTTGAGGTCAAGCGGCAAGGTGTCGAAAATGCCGGCGATGTCGTGATACGACGGAATGACACCGCAATCGAGACAGATTTCCATCGCCACCACGCACAGGACGCAATAGACGAGCGAAAAGTTGAGCCTCTATGCCCAGGGCACGCGCAGAGCATACGAGATGGCAAAGAATGCGCCACCCAGCAGTACGAGCGCCGCCGTACCCGAGAAACGCTGGATGCGAAAGGACGAGGACCGGCCCACCAGGATAAAAAAGGCCACGAAGTTAAAGGCCGTCCACACTAAGACGGCGAAATAACCCCAGCCGTACGTGTAATCGTTGCTCCAGGTGCCACTCGTACGGTCAAAGCGGAAGACCTGCTGGTGAAAATCATTGGTGAGCACAAATCCGATAAGCAGGATGGCCACAATCCACAGCGCAGCGCAGTAGCGGCGACCCAGGCGGTGTTGCTCCAGGCCCGCAAGGCGCAGACCACACAACTGGTAGAGCAGCGGAATGAGCGTCATGGGCACATAGTACAGGTACCACAGCACGGTGGCATAGAACGGCGTGAACGACTTGTACTTGAGAATGACTTCAATCATCCACAGGGCGCAGATGGAGGCGATGGCAACAAGGCGGCGGCGCAACACATAGTCCAAACAGCGCAGATAGACCGATACGCCCCAGATCGAAAATATAATTGCGGCGACAAGCAGCGGGAGAGAGCTCGAATGGACGAGCGCATCCACGACCTCTTCGGACACCTCGCTATAGGCGGGCACGGCGTTAGAAAGTTTGGGGTCGAAGGCGAACAGCGCCGGCAAGACTGCCAAAAGCATGAGGAACAGCGCGGTGATGACACCGGCGATAGCAAAGACGCGGTGGCGGTACACCTGATGTGTTATGCCAACAAGGAATCGCGGCATGGCGAAGAGCCTGCCGCCCCTGGGATCCGCCACGGGAGCGGATCGGGCGGCCGCGTGGCCGATATGTCGCTCGCGGGTACCCATAGTGCTTTTAGTGTACCGACAGGCAGGCTCAAAAAGCGGGCCACATGTCCCAAAATCCGCAGACGGCAAGGCGCCCGGCAGCCTCCCCCGTCTGGCACTTCCCGATATCCGCCCGCCCCAAACCACCGCAAAGGGGACAGGCACCTTTGTGGTGGTTTGGGGCGATGCGCTAGTCCACGGTGATGTCGAGGTTCTTGCCGATGAGGCCTACGTAGCCGCCTTCGGCTGCCTTGGGGCTGTCAGCATGGCAGAGGACCCACTTGTCGGCCTTCCAGTAGCAGTAGCTGTCGCCGGCCGCAGGCATGTCGGCCGCGACCTCGGGGCGCGGGCCGTTGGTGCCGGCGGGCAGCGCCACCATCACCTGGAAGCCACCGTCGTCGACCATGCACGGCGTGTAGTGGAGCGTGGTGTTGAAGACTTCGACGACCGTACCCGCCGGCACGCGAAACGCCTTGACACACGCGGTGTCGAGCTTGCCGTCCTCGATCTCCCAGCGATGCGCCACGAGCAGGATAAAGTCGCGCGCGCCCAGGTTGAACTCGCTCGCGCGGTGGTACTCCAGGCAGTTGAGACGCGTGTTGTGGCCGTTGCACCAGCCCAGCTGGAACGGACGGCCACCAAACATGAGAAAGCCAAGCTTGTCGGCATCTTTGACGCCCTCGAGCTCCGGCGCGCTTGCTACGTACTTGCTGCCCTCGGGAATGGGCGTGGCAGAGAGTGCCTCGAGCACGGGCGACGTGAGCTCGGACGAAACGTTATCCCAAACGTTGCCATAGGATTTGAACTCGGGATCGTTGACAGAGTAGATATGCATGTTCACTCCTGTTCGTAAATGTGACTATACGAACATTCTAGAACAAACATGAGCGATTTTGAACGCTCGTCCCGACCAATCAACAAAAAGGCGCCCCCGCATAAGCAAAGGCGCCCAATGCACGCGTTTTGGGCGATAAAACCCTTACGCCTGCTGATAGTGCAGGTGCTTCTCGTCGATATCGGCCAGGTCGCGGTCGAGGTAGCGGCGCGCGAGCCAGTTTGCCATGGGGAGGTTCTGGTCCAGGTAGTTACCGCACTCCTCGGGAGCGGCACCGGGGACATCGCCCTCAAAGCCGGCGACAAACTCGAACAGCTCACGCACGAGCGGCAGAATCTCCTCGCTCGTCACCTCGCCAAACACGACGAGGTAAAAGCCCGTGCGGCAGCCCATGGGGCCAAAGTAGACAATGCGGCTCGACCACTCGGCATGATTGCGAAGGAACGTCGCGCCCAGGTGCTCAATGGTGTGGCACTCGGCCGTGTTCATGACCGGCTCCTTGTTGGGCGTGGTCAGGCGCAGGTCAAACGTGGTGACGGCGGCACCGGTCGCCGGATCGCGGTCGATGCGGCTCACATACACGCCGGGCTCAAGCAGCAGATGATCAACGGAAAAGCTGGCGATGCGCTCCATGGCAGATCCTCTCGATAGTCAAATTGGGACGGGGCTCTTTTAGCTGGTTCGAACGGTCGCACCAATCATACCAGTCAAAAAAGCCCCGTCCCAAAAAGACAACTTAGCCAAGGACACGGGCCATACGTGTCTTGAACTCGGACAGGAAGCGCGGAGCATCCACGGTCAGTGCCACAAGCGCGCTCTTGTCCGGATCGGACAGGCGACGCTCATCGCAGATGGTGCGACCGCGGTACTCGCCCAGCAGATCAACACGCAGGTTGCAGCCGAGCGCACCTACGAGCGTGGGGTCGATCGCCACGGCAACGGCCAGCGGATCGTGCAGCGCACAACCACCCAGGTAGGGTGCGTTCATCTCGTACGAGCCAATGTAGTGCTCGACCATGCTCGCAAATGCGCAGCCCGCCATGGTGCCCGAGCCCGTCCAGCCGGCAATGTCGCGGCGTGTGAGCATCACGCGATGCGTCACGTCCAGACCCACCATGGTGAGCTTACGGCCCGAGCGCAGCACCGCGTCGGCTGCCTCGGGGTCGCTCGCCATGTTGGCCTCGGCGCCCGCGCTCACGTTACCGGGCACGGTAAGGGCGCCGCCCATCACGACCACGCGGCCAATGGACATCATCGCCGCCGCATCGCGCTCCAGGGCGAGCGCCAGGTTGGAGAGCGGGCCAGTCGCTACGTAGACCAGATCGGGACCATAGGTGCGCGCGGCATCGATCAGATAATCGACCGCAGCGTTGCCGTCGGCCGAGGTCGCCCCCACCGGCTCGTAGGGCGACGCGGGCACGCTCGCGCCGCCGATGCCGTTCTTGCCGTGAATGAGCGCGGTGGACGCCGGCGGCGTATAGGGCTCAGTCGCCTGCAGAGGACGGTCGGCACCCAGGTACACCGGAACCTCGGGGCGACCCAGCAGATCGAGCACCGCCAGGCAATTGTGCGCCGATTGCTCGACGCGCACGTTGCCAAAGCACGTGGTGATGCCCACGAGCTCCACCTCGGGGCTCGCGATGGCATAGGCCAGCGCCATCGCATCGTCCACACCCATATCCAGATCAAGGATCAGCTTCTTGATTGCCATTGTTCTACTCCGCTTCTCCGTCTTTATCGTTTAACCAAACCAATGTTCAACTTCGGCGCGCGTGGGAATCGATTGCTGAGCGCCCAGGCGCGACACCGTCACTGCCGAGGCGCGAGCACCCGCAGCCATGCACTCAAAGAGCGGCAAGCCCTCTAGGCGAGCCGCCGCCAACGCGCCGATAAACGTATCGCCGGCGGCCGTGGTATCGATTACCGTACTCGAAAGTGCCGGCATGCGCAGCAGCTCGCCGTCATCGCCGAGCGTAACCGACCCGGCGCCGCCCAACGTGATGACCGCAGCTCCGGCGCCCTTGTCGAGCAGCGCATTGAGCGCGGCGACGCAACTCGCATCATCCGTGGGCAGAATGCCCGTCAGCACCTGGCACTCGGTCTCGTTGGGGCAGACCAGGTCGACCGCGGACCAGGCCTCCGCAGGCACATCGCAGGCAGGCGCCGGATTAAAGACTGTATAGAACCCGAGCTCGTGAGCGCAAACAAGCGCCTCGGCCGTCGCTACAAGGTCACATTCACCCTGGGCGATAAAGACGCTTCCGGCAGCCGGGGCAATCTTGCTGGCGTCACTATCGAGTTCATCGGCCACCAGACGCCTCAGCGCGCGGGCAACGTCCTCGCCCGCAAGCGCATGGTTGGCGCCCGGCGACAGCACGATGCGGTTGTCTCCCTCGCAGCGAATGATGGTCGCCGTTCCCGTCTCCACATCATCGCGATGCACTACAAAGTCACAGTCCACGCCGGCGTCTTGGAGCCCCGCCACGAGCGACGCGCCGAACGCGTCGCGACCGACCGCGCCGATCATGTGCGTGCAAGCGCCCATACGCGCGGCAGCTACGGCCTGATTGGCGCCCTTGCCGCCGGCGTTGGTGATAAACCCGCTGCCGCCGACGGTCTCGCCCGCACGCGGTATGCGCTCGCACGCCACCGAAAGGTCCATGTTCATGCTGCCGAACACCGCAACGATGCCGCGATCTGCCATGGAAACCTCCTCATCTGCGGGCCTTATGCCCACCGCAGCCGTCGATCGTGCACTCTCGCACCCCCTATAACTTTAGTTCACTTTGATGTGGACGCGCGCTTGAGCTTGCGCCAGCAGCAAGCATTCACAGGAGCAGGCAGCTACAATGAAGGCGTGCTGATTATTCTCGTCATTGGATGATGTTTTATGGAACAACTCTCGCAATCGGGCTCGCGCGGTCGACGCCGCACGGGCAACGAGCCGGCGCCGCACGAACGCGTGAAGGGCGAACGCCGCGCCAACGAACCGCGACGCACCGTGAGCCCCCATCGTGCTTCTGCCAACAACGCGGGCCGCGCCAACACTCCCGCCGCGGAGCAGACGCCTGCTCGCCCCAAATCCCGCTACATCCCTGCCCTTGACGGCCTGCGTACGCTCGCCGTCGTCGCGGTGGTGCTCTATCACCTTAACCTCACGTGGGCGCAGGGCGGCCTGCTCGGCGTCACGATCTTCTTTGTGCTTTCGGGCTATCTGATCACGCGCTTGCTGCTCAACGAAGTCGCTAAGACCGGCCGCATCGACCTCAAGAGCTTCTGGATTCGCCGCATCCGTCGCCTGGTCCCCGCCGTGGTAACCGTCGTGGTGGTGACCTGCGCGCTGTGCACCGTCTTCAACCACGTGATGCTCACCAAGATGCGCCCCGACATCTTGCCGTCGCTGCTGTTCTTTAACAACTGGTGGCAGATTGCTCAAAACGTCTCGTACTTCAATGCTCTGGGCGACCCCTCACCGCTCACGCACTTTTGGTCGCTTGCCATCGAGGAACAGTTCTACCTGATTTGGCCGCCGCTGCTGTTTGCCATGGTATCCATGCATGTGAGCAAGCCCAACACGCGCCGCGTGGTTCTGGGCCTTGCCGCGGTATCTGCCCTCGCCATGATGGTGCTTTACAACCCTGCCGCCGACCCCAGCCGCGTGTACTACGGCACCGACACCCGCGTGTTCTCGCTGCTGCTGGGTGCCTGGATGGCCTTTATCCCCGATCGCGACCTGGCGCCGGTGCGTCTCGCTCATCGTTTGGGGCTCAATCGCCTGGCTGGCGCCGCCAAGCACGGCAAGAACGCCGAGGGCAAACCTGGCGAGAAGGCCGACGAAGCAGCCGAGACCGCCCCGGCACAGCCGAGCGCCCTCGTGCGTTTTTGGTCCTCGCCCGCATCCATCGATGTGTTGGGCGTCGTGGGTCTGGTTGGCCTTGCCGCCATGGTCGCGCTCACCAACGGCTACACCGCCTTCCAGTATCGCGGAGGCACGCTGCTGTGCTCGATCCTCACGCTCATGGTCATCGCGGCCTGCGTGCAGCCCCAGGGAATGGTTGCCCGCGCGCTGTCCGCCGAGCCGCTCGTGTGGGTTGGCAAGCGCTCGTACAGCATCTACCTGTGGCACTATCCCCTGCTGTTGCTCATGAACCCGGTCGCCAACATCAACGATACGCCCTGGTGGCAATACATTTTGCAGGTGCTGCTGGTGGTCGCCGTAGCCGAGTGCTCCTATCGCTTTATCGAGACGCCGTTTAGGAAGGGCGCCTTCGGCCGCACCGTCGCCGAGTTCCGCGATGGCACCACAAAGCCCGCCAACTGGGCACGCGCGCACGTCCCTGTCTGCGCAACCTGCGCTGTCGTGTTGGTCGTTGCACTGGGCGGCCTGATCTTTGTGCCCGAGACGTCTGCGCTGAGCGGTGAGGGCGCCGAAGTCCTCAACAAGGAAGCCAAAAACACCGCGCCCACCGACCAGCAGGCGGCCGACGACACCGACAAGGACAACGACGGCTTCCCCGATGGCTCCTACGACCTGTTGATGATCGGTGACTCCGTGTCGCTGCGTGCCGTGGACACCTTTGACGGCGTGTTCCCGCACAGCCATATCGATGCCGAAAAGGGCCGCCAGTTCGATGCGGGCCGTGCGACATTTGAGGGCTATCTTCAACAGAACCTTGCCGGCAAGATCGTGGTCTTTGCACTGGGCACCAACGGCTTGGTAACCGACGACCAGATCGACGCCATCATGGACGATGCAGGAGATAAGCGTATTGTGGTGTTTGTGAACACGCGCAGCCCGCAGCCGTGGGTTGGCTCTACCAACCAGGCCATCGCCAACGCCGCTACGCGTTACAAGAACGTACGCGTTATCGACTGGTACGGATACAGTGCCAACCGCAACGACCTGTTCGATGGCGATGGCACGCATCTATCGACCACTGGCGTGACTGAGTACCTCAACTTGATCCACGATGCCGTCAAGAAGGACCTGCCCGTACACCCCGAGGATCACGTCAACGATCCGCAGCCGGCAGCCGTCAAGTCTGCCACCGACGCACTCGTCAATGCGCTCGCTCTCAAGCCGCACAAGCTGGGCACCGACAAGTAACCTGCAGCGCAAACTTCCCACATCCGGAGGGGGTGTCTGCCACGGCAGACACCCCCTCCGGCAGTTAGGGACACTCCTGGCGCAGCCAATGAAGACCTCTACGGATGAATTCCAGGCCGCTCCGTGGTGGCGCGCGTAGACGTGGTGTAAGAGCGTCCTGAGGTCCGTCGCTGCAAGT
>CATYJU010000004.1 GCA_958407995.1 uncultured Collinsella sp. | reverse complement strand
GCTCGGCAATCTTTTGCTCGCTCGTAATGCCGTTGCACAGCGAGGCGATGAGCGTGTTGGGTCCCACGACACGCTCCATAGTCTTGAGTGCTTGGTCGAGACCGGTGGTCTTGACCGTCAGGATGACCAGATCGGCGGGCGCTGCCTCGCTGGCGCGGACGGACGTGAGATCGCAAGGCTTTCCGTTGACGGTGAGCGCATCGCCCGCGTGACGCTCAAAACGGGCGTCATCCATAACGTATTCGACGGCGTCATTGCCGAGGGCCTTGGCAATCATGCTGCCGTAGAGCAGGCCGACGCCGCCCTTGCCGATAAAGGCGACCTTGTTGATCTGCATGTGAATCATCTCCTCACAAAAAGGCGCCCGCGTGCGGGGCGCCTGATGGATTGTATGCTGCCGGGGTGATTGATGGGTGCGCGGGGCGGCTGTTATGAAAAAGAAACTATTGCGCTGTGCGCTTATGCCGCGGGGCAGACCGCAAAGACATGCGCGTGGTCATGCCCGGCCCCTTTCATCGGGCTTTTTGCTGATGTTAAAGCGGTGCCGTGACAGCTCGATTTCTACTGCGTTACGATACGTTCTCGATTGCGATTCCACGATGTTTCGGCTGCGTGACCATTGTGTTTCGCCTTGCCGGGGCGCTGATGGCGAAGGGAGGGGCCGTGCAATATCGCGTTGACCCCAAAAGCGGCAACCGTATCTCGGCGTTGGGTCTGGGCTGCATGAGGTTTCCCGGTGCGCCGGGACGTCCGGATGCGAAGACAGCCGATGCCATCATTTCCCGTGCGGTGGAGCAGGGGATTAATTATCTGGACACCGCGTATCTCTATCCCGGTAACGAGGCGTGCGTGGGCGCCTCGCTTGAGCGCTTGGGGCTGCGTGACCGGGTGTTGCTGGCGACCAAGTTGCCGCATGCTTCGTGCAAGTGCGCGGAGGATTTCGACCGGTTCTTCGATGAGCAACTGCGGCGCCTGCGGACCGACCATATCGACTATTACCTCATGCATAACATTACCTCGCCCACCCAGTGGGAACGTGTGGTGGCGTTGGGCATTGAGGACTGGATCGCGTGTCAAAAGGCGGCGGGGCGTATTCGCCAGATTGGTTTTTCGTACCACGGCAGCGCGGTGGATTTCCTGACGATGCTTGACGCATATGACTGGGATTTTTGCCAGATACAGTACAACTATGCCGGCGAGCGTTACCAAGCGGGAACGGCAGGACTCATGGCGGCTGCGGAGCGCGGGCTCGCGGTGTTTGTGATGGAGCCGCTGCTGGGCGGGCGTTTAGCGGGCAAGCTGCCGCCACGGGCCCGCGCTGTGCTCGATAGTGCCCGTGACCCGCATTTGCGCACTCCTGCCGCCTGGGGTCTTTCGTGGGTGTGGAATCATCCTCAGGTGACGATGCTGCTTTCTGGTATGACCGATACCGCGCAGGTGGACGAGAATTCGTCACTGGCAGACCTCGCGTTGCCGAATTCGATGACTGCCAACCAGCTCGACACGATCGCGCACGTGCTGGATGAGTTTGAAAAATCGAATCGCGTGCCCTGCACGGGATGCGGCTACTGCATGCCATGTCCCAAGGGTATCAACATTCCCGGCTGCTTTGCCGCCTACAACGCGAGCTATGCGCACAGCTGGTTTACGGGGCTGTCGCAATACTTTACGGCGAGTGCGGTGCGCACGAGCGAGCCCAAGCTGGTGAGCAATTGCGTCAAGTGCGGCAAATGCGCGCGTCACTGCCCGCAGCATATCGATATCCCCGAGCGTCTCGATGACGTGCGCCGACGCTTCCAGCCGGGCCCCGTAACGGCCATGCTTAAAGTCTTCGGCAAAACACGCTCCTCATGACCCTTTTATATCTTGTGATGGAATAGTTCCTGTTTGCGGCAGAATAGGGCGGTAGCAGGAACTATTTCGCCGCAACTGATGGGAGGCTATCGTGGGTGACCGAGGTTTACGTAATGATTCGCGTGAGGTTCGTTGGGGCATTTTGGGCGCTGGGCACATTTCTCATCGATTTGCATCGTCTCTCAAGAAGGTCGATGGGGCACGGCTGGTGGCTGCGGCCGGCCGCACTCCTGCACATGTCGAGGAATTTTGCCGAGCGTTTTCGATCGATGCTGCGCATGGCCATGTCTCGGTCGACGATAACGGCGATGCGGCTTATGACGCGCTGATTGCCGACCCCGATGTCGACGCAATCTACTTGGCTCTTCCGCATGGCATGCATACGCGTTGGGCCTGTCGCGCGCTGTGCGCCGGAAAGGCCGTGCTGTGCGAAAAGCCGGCCGTTTTGAGTGAGGAAGAGGCTCTCTCGATTGCCTCCACCTCTCGCGAGCGCGGCGTGCTGTTTATGGAGGCGATGAAGAATCGGTTTTGCCCGATGCACACTCGCGTGAAAGACTTGCTTGCGTCGGGTGAGCTTGGCCGTATTGTCTCGATTGAAAGCGTGCAAAAGCTCGATTACGGCGAGTCTCCTTCGGGCTATCTGCTTGATCCGTTGCAGGGCGGCTGTCTATATGACATGGGCTGTTATGCGGTCGGTTGGTTTGAGGATTTGCTCGCGGGCGCGTGCGAGGTTTCGTCCCGTGAAGTTCGCTGGCGTGACGTATCGGGCGGCCGCGTCGATTGGGCCGACGAGATCCGTATGAGCGTCGGCGGTATACCCATTCATATGGTGTGCGACGGCAAAGCAACATATGAAAGCCGCTTAACGATTGCCTGTGAGCGAGGCTCGTTGGAAATCGAGCGTCTCCATCGCCCCGAGCTCGCCCATGTGAAGTATTCCGACGGTCGAACGCTAGAAATAAATGCCCCGTTTGAGATCGATGATTTCTACGGCGAAATCCAGCATGCGACGCGGCTCATTCAGGCGGGGAAACTCGAGAGTCCCGTCATGCCCCTTGCCGCCACGCAGCGCTGTGCACACATCATCGATGCGATTCGTCTAGCCCTCTAGGACTTGGCGCTGACACGTAGGGGATCATGACGCCGGCGCCCGTGGTGCCTGGCGGCCCACATCTCTGATGCCCCTTTTATAACTTGCGGTGGAATACGGTCTGTTTGCGCCAAAATAGGGCACCAATAGACCGTATTTCACCGCAACTGATGAGGGGGAGCTGGAGATGCTGACAATCGGATGCCATCTTTCGACGACGAAGGGCTATCGGGCAATGGGGGAGACGGCGTTGTCCATTGGTGCCAATACCTTTGCGTTCTTTACGCGCAACCCGCGCGGTGGCAAGGCAAAAGACCTTGACATGGATGACGTGGCGGCTCTGCGCGAGCTTATGGCGCAAAACGACTTTGGCCCGCTCGTGGCTCATGCCCCGTATACCTATAACCCCTGCTCAGCCAAAGAGCGGGCGCGTGAGTTTGCCCTGGAGGCCATGGCAGAGGACCTACGGCGCATGGAAGCACTGCCCGGCAACTACTACAATTTTCATCCCGGTGCGCATGTAGGACAGGGGGCAGACGTCGGCATTCAGATGATTGTTGATACGCTGTGCCAGGTGATGTTCGAGGGACAGCAGACGACGGTATTGCTCGAGACCATGGCCGGCAAGGGCACCGAGGTGGGCCGTAGCTTTGAAGAACTGGCGTGCATTATCGAGGGCGTTGCCGCCAAGTGCCCAGAGCTGTCCGATAAGCTGGGCGTTTGTTTGGACACCTGCCATGTGAGCGATGCTGGCTACGACATCATCCATGATCTGGACGGCGTACTCGACGAATTCGACCGCGTGGTGGGTATCGATCGTCTGCATGCCGTACACATCAACGATTCGAAGAACCCTTGTGGCGCCCATAAAGATCGTCACGAGTGCATCGGCAAGGGATACCTTGGCAGCGAGGAATTTGGTGGCGGTATGCAGGTTATGCAGAATATTGTATCGAATGGTCGCTTGCGCGCATTGCCATTCATTTTGGAGACACCGAACGAACTTGCAGGTTATGCGGCTGAAATCAAACTGTTAAGGTCATTGCAGCAGTAATGGCTGCCATAAAGTGGGACGCTCCATTCACGTTATGGGTTTGTTTTAATCAGTTTTCTAATTGCAGATTCTTCCAAGCGGGTGCATAATAACCCTCAGTTTTTGCAGACCTCTGAATCACGTGGGGTCATTGGAAGGAGACTGATTATGAAGCTGAAGAAGCTTGGCGCATTTGCCGCCACGGGTGCTATGGCGCTCGCCCTCGCTCTGACGGGCTGCGGCTCGTCCAACGCCACCTCTGGTTCTAATGCCGGTTCCAGCAGCTCTGACGACGCTAAGGTCGAGAAGGTCGACGGCTCCAAGGAGTACGCGCTCGTCAAGGACGGTACGCTGACCGTCGGCACCTCTGCCGAGTACGCTCCGTTTGAGTACAAGGATGACAACGGCGATTATCAGGGCTTTGACCTTGAACTCATCAAGGCTATCGGCGACAAGCTGGGCCTGGATGTCGAGTATGTCAACAATGACTTTGACACGCTGGTTCCGGGCGTCGCTTCGGGCGCCAAATATGACGTCTCCATCGCGGCTATCACCGACACGCCCGAGCGCGAGAAAGAAGTCACTTTCTCCGATTCCTACTACATGGACGATCAGGCTATCGTGACCAAGGTCGATAACGCCGACATCACGGCCGACAACTACAGCGAGAAGCTCAACAACGCCGATGCTACCATCATCGTCCAGTCTGGCTCGACCGCCGAGTCCTTTGCCCAGGAGAACTTCCCCAAGGCCAAGATTGTCCCCTACAAGGACGCCACCGAGTGCTTCAGCGCCCTGCAGTCCGATAAGGGCGACGCCGTAGTCACCAACCGCTCCGTTGCCAGCCAGCTGACCGCCGAGCAGTTCAACACCTGCCAGACCATTAAGCAGATTAGCACCGGCGAGGAGTACGCCATCGCCATCAACCAGGGCAACACCAAGCTCAAGGACGACATCAACCAGGCCATCAAGGACCTGACCGACGACGGTACCGTTGACGCCCTCATGGCTAAGTACAACATCAAGTAAAATAGCTACTTGATTGCTCACGGGCCCTTTCCGTTTTGGCGGAGAGGGCCTTTGCGCTTCTCTTGACGGAGAGTATTTCCGTCTCGTTTTGCCGGCAACTTCTACGATAGGAGCCACCTTGTCTCGACTGAACAAAGGGGCCGCGGAGCAGCGTTTTCCACTGCCCGCCTTGCTCCAAAAGCTAGTCTGCGTCATGGCCGTGGCGCTTGCGCTGGTGTGTGTGGGGGCATATGCGCCCACGACCGCCCAGGCGCTTGAGACCGCAAAGATTACCGCCCGACCCAACACCGGTTCGGGCAGCGCTGTGGTCGGCGGTACCGAGACGCGCATTACCTGGGAGGTCCAGGCCGATGCCGACGAGGAGCTGAGCGGTCTTTCTTTGACGTTTGTCGACGGCACGACGTTTGGTACCGATGACACGCGATTGACGATGCTCTCGGGCGAGGACCTCATGGATCGTACGCCCATGAAACCCACGTGCAAGGCTGATGGCCAGACGCTCAAGATTGACTTTGGCGAGACGGCGCCTGCCGGCGGCTTTTTCCGTGTCGAGGTTTACGGCGTGACCTTCCCCGTCGAGGGCGGCGATGAGGCCTTTAGCGGCACCTACACTTTGGCCGATGGCTCGACCAAGAAGATCTCCAAGATTCCGTCGGTGGAGATCAAGGGCGTGACGGCCTTCGATAACTTCCTGGCCGATCTTAAGGAGCAGCCGTGGGTCGAGGCCTGGAACTCCAATATGTTCCTGCGCCTGTTCTTGAACCCGGTCATTTTGGTCCAAAGCCTGCCGATCGTCTTTAAGGGCTTCCTTATGTCGCTTTCGATCGTGCTTGTGGCGTTTCCGCTGGCAATTCCCTTCGGTTTTGCCCTGTCGCTCATGCGCATCTCCAAGTCGCGCATCCTGCGCTGCCTCGCCGGCATCTATGTGAATATCATCCGCGGTACGCCGGCGTTCCTGCAGATCTATATCGCGTTCTTCGGTCTGCCGTTGGCCGGCGTCAAGGTTGATGACTACGTGCTTGGCGTTATCGTCATGGCCATGAACTCGTCTGCGTACCTATGCGAGATCTTCCGTGCCGGTATTCAATCGATCCCCAAGGGCCAAAACGAGGCTGCGCGTTCGCTGGGCATGAACGCGTTCCAGACGCTGCTCTATGTCATGATTCCGCAGACGTTCCGTAATGTTTTGCCTACGCTGACCAGCGAGTTTATCTTGCTTTACAAGGATACGTCGCTGCTTGCCGCCGTGGGTGTGGTCGAGATCGTCATGAACGCCCGTACCATCGTGGCCACGACGGGCTCCATTACACCGTACGTGGTTGCCGCCCTGTTCTATCTGGTCATCACCCTGCCGCTCGCTCGCTTGGTGAGCGGTCTTGAGGCGAGGCTTTTGGGCACGGCCGAGACCAAGAAGAAGCGTCCCGCCAAGAGCGCCGGACAGGTTGTCGCGACGCCCGCCGATCACATCGCCGGTCTGTAAGGAGGTCCTATCATGAGCGAAACCAATAACTCGAACGAGGTCGTCGTCAGCATCAAGAACCTCCAGAAGGCCTTTGGGGACAACGTGGTCCTGCGCGATATCGATCTGGATGTGCACAAGGGTGAGGTCGTTGTGGTCTTGGGCCCCTCAGGCTCGGGCAAGTCGACGATGCTTCGCTGCATCAATCGCCTGGAGCATCCCACGAGCGGCTCGATTGTCGTCGAGGGCGTGGATGTGTGTGCCAAGGGCGTCGACCTCAACAAAGTGCGCACGCACCTGGGCATGGTGTTTCAGCAGTTCAACCTGTTCCCGCACCTGTCGGTCAAAAAGAACGTCATGCTTGCGCAGCAAAAGGTGCTCAAGCGCAGCAAGGAAGAGGCCGAGAAGATCGCCGTCGAGGAGCTGACCAAGGTCGGCCTGGCCGAGCGCATCGACTTTATGCCGAGCCAGCTCTCGGGCGGCCAGCAGCAGCGCGTGGCCATCGCCCGCGCCCTGTCGATGAACCCGCACGTGATGCTCTTTGACGAGGCCACCTCGGCGCTCGACCCTGAGCTCGTGCGCGACGTTCTGGGCGTCATGCGCGACCTGGCGCACGACGGTATGACCATGATCGTCGTGACGCACGAGATGGGCTTTGCCCGCGATGTCGCCGACCGCGTCGTCTTTATGGACGGCGGCGTCATTGTGGAAGAGGGTACGCCGAGCGAGGTCTTCGACCACCCCAAGAGCGAGCGCACCAAGGCGTTCTTGGGCAATATCTCGTAGCCGCTTTATATGACTGACATAGCAGAAAACGGGAGCCGGATGTGATCCGGCTCCCGTTTTTGTTGGGACGCGAATGTGTTTTGTTGCAATGCGCGTTGCGGGCGGAGCTCATTGCCGCTAGGCGAGCTCGGCTCCAAGGGCGCGGCAGGCCGCTTCGCTCTCATCATCGGGGGCGTCGTAGCAGATGACGGAATCGACGACGTTGACGCCCTCCTCGTCGGCGTCCGCCTTCCAGTTGTCCATCCATTCGCCCTCGGCCCACGAATAAGAGCCAAAGAGGACGACCTTCTTGTCGCCGAGGGTCTCCTTGACCTCATCCCACATGGGCTGGAACTCATCATATTCAAGCTCCTCGGAACCCATGGCGGGGCAGCCGAAGGCGATAGCGTCATAGCCAGCGGCCTTGTCTGCGGAGAAGTCGGCGCAGGAGATGACCTCTGCCTCGGCGCCGGCATCGGTTGCACCTTCGGCAACGAGGTTTGCCATGGCCTCGGTGTTGCCCGTGCCGCTCCAATAGACGACGGCGATCTTGCTCATATGTTTTCCTTTCGGTTGTGCGGCGTGCGGCCGCGTTTTGTATGCTCTATCGGGTTGCCTGGACAAGTTGTCCCAGGGTGCAGCCCTGTTGATAGATGTAGGTAAGGTATTGCGTGCATGCGCGATAGGAATCGAAGGTCGTGAGCGCCTGCTCAACGTTTGTGTATACCTTCCATGCGCCAAAGACCTTATAGTTTTCGCCGTGCTGGACGATAAACTGATGGACATCTTCGTAGGGATAGCCCAAAAAATAGCCAATTTCGTGGGGGAACTCGCATATGCACCCCGTATCGCAGTGCCTATTTCGCGCGAGTGCGCAGACGCTGCCGTCATAGGCGCTTTCTGCGGCATTGCTGCTTGCCAGCGTGATGCGAGCGGCGAGATGCACCAGGGATGCGGGCAGGTTGTGGACATCGTAACCTTCGGCGGCTAGCGCCGTCGTGGCACGGGGGTCGGAGAGGTATCGCATGAGGTCCGCAGGGCGGTACACATAGATGAGCGCTCCGCAGGGGCGCCAGACCAAAACGCTCATATGGATCCCGAGTGGCTGGAGCTCGCAGTTGCATTGGGCTATGACGGCGAGCAGGCGAGAGCGTCGCTCTTCGATATGGGTGGCGCTGGGTTTTCCGTTTTGGTTGGCGTAAACGCCGGGATAGGTAAAGAGCGAAGCCGGCTTGATACCTGCGAGCGTAGGGGAGCAGTTGCGCACGACAGCCGTTTGGTATGTTGGGATGTCAATGGTTCGAGTCACGATGCCCCTTTCGGGTCCTCAGTTGTTAGCCTAGGAAAACTTATACACGAAAGTAAGCCATGGTCAACAAAAAGTTTGAAGAGGGAAACTAATTGACCGAACAGACATGATTTTGGGTTAAGATGGGGACACCCCATGGGGGTATCTAGATAGGGCTACTTGAAAGGGGAACGCATGAGTGACTTGCTCAGCCCTGCGAATCTCATCGTGCTGGCCGTCATTGCCGTCGGCATGTTTTTTGGACTGCGTCGCATTGCCGCTTCGACACACGGGAAGAGTTGTTGCAGCGATGGTGCGAGCGGCAAGAAGGCCAAAAAGGTTGTTGTGGTGGATACCGATGCGTCACACTATCCCTATAGCGATGAGCTGCTCATCGGCGGCATGAGCTGTGACGGCTGCGCTCAGAACGTAGCCAATGCCCTCAATGCACTGGATGGCGTGTGGGCAACGGTGACGTATGCGGACCACACGGCACGCGTGCGCTCTAAGCAGCCGGTGGATCGTGATGTCCTCGAGACGGCCGTGAAAGACGCGGGCTACTACGTCATGACGCTGTAAGCGTCGCTCTGGATGCGCTTCCTTGGCTAGGCTCGTCCGCGCAGTTCGATGTCTTGGATGTCGTCGAAGTCGATGGCGATGTCTCGGAGCTTGAGGAGCTTGAAGGCGGGGAGCGCCTCGTCGAGGATGCCGGTGCGGCTGCGATAGCCGTATGTATCGTAATAGGTGACACGAACCAAGTCGCCACGTTTGAGACCCTCGAGTTTTTTAGAAAGCACGAGGGCTTTTTCTTCCGTGAGCTCACGTTTTGGCTCGACGGTGATTTCCTGCTTGCGCACGAGTTCGTAGTATCCCGTGAGGGCGGCAAAGGGCATAAACTGTGCGGCGCGGTTGGCGCGCACGGCACCGTTGGCAGTGAGGTTGGGGTCGGCGGCGCGGCGTCTGCCCTCGGGGTCCGCCAGGCGCTCGAAGGCGGTCGGCGGGCGCACGGGCTGTTGTTTGGGTTTAGGCACGGTGTCCTCCAACTTGTTCGTTGCGTTCGCGCGCGGTGGCGCCGGCGGTAAAGCTTAATCCCTTGACGAGCGCGTTCTTGCCGTACTTGCCTTTCACGGCCAGGACGGCGCGCGCCAGGTCGCGCTCGCGCTCATCGGCCTCGATATCGCTGAATAGATCGATGGTGGCAAATTCCTCGGGCATGAGGTTGCCAAATCCCAGGTTGATGCGCTTGACCGGTCGTTTGGGATCGACAGTCTGCGCCCAGAGCTCATCGAAATAGCCCATGATCTTCTTAAACGAATTGGTACGCTCGGGCAGCTTTCGCGAGGCGTTAGAGTGCGCAAAGAGTGCGGCATAGCCACCGCGCGGTTTGCCGCCATGCTCTCCCACAAAGATGCCATCGATTGCCTGCGCTTCGCGCACCAGGCGACGCCGTTCGTCATCGCGCTGGACGGGCTTGGGCGCACGGGGCGCGAGCTCGGGGCCGGCGGTTGCGGTGGGTTCGATACTCGATGTGCTCGAGCGCAGGTGCCCGCATCCGTCCACATACTGCGCTGTACCGCTGGCGTCGAGGCGGCGTATGTCGGCGCGTTCGCTCGCGTAGCCCACAAAGAGCGAGATGCTGTCGCAGACCACGTGCTTATCGACCAAGTCTAAAACGGCGTTGTCGACCATCTCGCGCAAGACGGTATAGGCCTGTTCGTAGGCATAACCCTTCGAGAGCACCTGTCCTGTGGTGGTCGAAGTTGCTTGCGGGCGATAGGCTTGGATATCGGCGATGGTTGTCGGCTCGCGCCCGAAGGCATGGTCGATGAGATATTCGGCATTGACGCCGAGCTCGTCGTAAAGCAGGTTTTCGTCGAGCGCCGCGACGCCCATCAGATCGTAGACGCCGTATTTCTCGAGGCGGGCTGCCACGCCGGGACCGATGCCCCAGATATCGGTGATGGGACGATGGGGCCAGATCTCCTTGCGAAAGGTCTCGTCGTCGAGTATGCCGATGCGGCTGGGTACGTGCTTGGCGGTAATGTCGAGCGCTACCTTGGCCTGGAATAGGTTGGGGCCGATGCCGACCGTCGCCGTGATGCCGGTGCGCGCGAGGACCTCGTCGCGCAGCGTGCAGGCGAACCCTTCCGCATCTGTGTGATAGAGGTCCAGATAGGGCGTCACGTCGATAAAGCACTCATCGATGGAGTAGACGTGCACGTCCTGGGGGCTGACGTATTCCAGATAGATACCGTAGATTTTCGCCGACACCTCCATGTAATGCTGCATGCGTGGTACGGCCGTGATGTAGTCGATGCCATCGGGAATTTCGAACAGACGGCAGCGATTGTGTATCCCGAGGTCCTTCATGGCCTGCGTGATGGCAAGG
Organism: uncultured Collinsella sp.; assembly: GCA_958407995.1. GTDB lineage: Bacteria > Actinomycetota > Coriobacteriia > Coriobacteriales > Coriobacteriaceae > Collinsella. The sequence continues at coordinate 70,988 of CATYJU010000004.1, read as the reverse complement.
CAGATGGTCGTGCGTCCGCGCGATTCGTCGGCAACGACCAGGTTGGTGGTGAGCGGATCGAGCCCACGGTCGACGCACTCGACGCTGGCATAAAACGTCTTGAGGTCGATGCAGATATAGGTGTGCTGCTCGTGCGCCATCCGAGCCTCCCATCAAACACATGTTCTTATCGAATACCTGTTCGATAATACCCGCTCATCCGGACATCGTCAAAACCTGTCAAAAAGGGACTGGTTTGTTTTGGTAGGTATGGTCGTGCGGTTGGATCGGGTTTTAACGCAGCTCTAAAGAGCGCGAAACAGCTCGGAAAAGCTCGCTTCGTAGCATGAGCCTAACGATCGATACCGCCTATACGCACGGAAGGGTTGTGGGAAAGATGGTCAATTACGGGTTTGGTATGCCGACGCGCCTTGTTGTGGATGGAGACGTGGCTCGCTGGTGCGGACGATTGGTCGCTCACTACGGTGGCACCAAGGCGCTGGTCGTGTTGGGCGGTGACAAGCATACGCGCGATGAGCTTGTCTCGGCGGCACTTGGCTCGCTTGATCGAGCCCTACTCGAGCGTGTGCTTTTCCGCTGCGGCTCGGTTGGGGGCGACGGGGGAGACGAACTGATCGACGAAGCCGTGGCCCTGGCGACCGACGAAGGCGTGGACTTTGTCCTGGCGATCGGCGATGCCGATACTGCTGGCTTTGCACGCGAACTCGCCCGTCGCATGGCGGCGCTCGATGCCGGCGAAGACGGTTTTGTCCCTTATGGATGCATTCTCTCGGAGGGCAAGGCGCCTGCTGTCGTGGGCACCGGTGAGGTTCCCGTTTTTGCCATTATCGCGCCCGAACTGCTGGAGGGCATCGGGTCTCCTCTGCGTGAGTTGCTCGGTAGCATCTGCGCCGCGGCCTAATATTTGCCATAAAAGGACGGGTTATTTTTGGTTGGTAAAGCGTTTGACCTGCCAAAATAAGCCTGTCCCTTTTTAATCGGTTACCGTTTGGGGGCCGATTGGCAACGCTCGCTGATTGTAGTCTTGACCTGCGCTAGAATAGTGGCATCTGAATGTCCGGGCGCATGGAGGCGTGCGCCCGTATGCTGAGGAGGACTCTATGGCAACTGTTGCCGCACCTATCGATGCTACGTCGACTGCCGCTTGGAAGGCACTCGAGGCTCATCAGGAGAAGCTTGAGGCCGATGGTATCGACCTCAAGGCCTGGTTCGCTGCTGACGCCGACCGCGTGAACAAGCTGAGCTTTGACGCCGGTGACCTGCACTTCGATCTTTCGAAGAACCTGGTGACCGATGAGACCGTCAAGCTGCTGTGCGATCTTGCCCGCGAGGTGAAGCTCGAGGAGCGCCGCGACGCCATGTTCTCCGGCGAGCACATCAACACCACCGAGGACCGCGCCGTCCTGCACACCGCGCTGCGCCGCCCGGCAAGCGAGAAGGGCCAGCTCATCGTCGACGGCCAGGACGTCGTCGCCGACGTGCACGAGGTCCTGGACCGCATGTATGCCTTCGCCGAGCGCGTGCGCTCCGGTGAGTGGAAGGGTGTTACCGGCAAAAAGATCGAGCACCTGGTGTCCATCGGCATCGGCGGCTCCGATTTGGGCCCGGTCATGGCTTACGAGGCTCTGCGTCCCTATGCCGACGCCGGTATCGACTGCCGCTACATCTCCAACATCGACCCCAACGACCAGGCCGAGAAGCTCAAGGGCTTGGATCCCGAGACCACGCTCGTGATCATCGTCTCCAAGACCTTCACCACGCTCGAGACCCTCACCAACGCCCGCGAGGTCAAGACCTGGATGCTCGAGCAGCTCAAGGCTCAGGGCGCCATCGACGGCTCCGATGAGCAGAACGCCGAGGCCGTGGCAAAGCACTTCGTCGCCGTTTCCACCGCACTCGAGAAGGTCGAAGCCTTCGGTATCGACCCCGCCAACGCCTTCGGTTTCTGGAACTGGGTTGGCGGCCGCTATTCCGTTGACTCCGCCGTGGGCCTGTCGCTGATCGTCGTGCTCGGCCCCGAGCGCTTCCAGCAGTTCCTCGAGGGCTTCCACGCCATCGACGAGTACTTCTGCAACACCCCGCTCGAGAACAATGCCGTCGCGCTGATGGGCCTGCTCAACGTCTGGTACGTCAACTTCTTCGGTTCCAAGAGCCACGCCGTGCTGCCGTACTGCCAGTACCTGCACCGCTTCCCGGCCTACCTGCAGCAGCTCACCATGGAGTCCAACGGCAAGCATGTCCGCTGGGACGGCAGCGCCGTGACCTCCGACACCGGTGAGATCTTCTGGGGCGAGCCCGGCACCAACGGCCAGCATGCCTTCTATCAGCTGCTGCACCAGGGCACTGTGGTGGTTCCGGCTGACTTCATCGCCTTCGCCAATACCGCCAACCCTGCGACCGACAGCGGCCAGGATGTCCACGAGCTGTTCCTGGGCAACTTCCTGGCCCAGACCAAGGCGCTCGCCTTTGGTAAGACGGCCGATGAGGTTCGTGCCGAGGGCACGCCCGAGCAGATCGTCCCGGCCCGCTGCTTTGAGGGTAACCGTCCGACGACCTCGATCTTTGGCGACACGCTGACCCCGTTCGCACTCGGCGAGCTCATCGCACTGTACGAGCACATCACGTTTGTCGAGGGCACGGTCTGGGGCATCGACTCCTACGACCAGTGGGGCGTCGAGCTGGGCAAGCAGCTTGCCAAGCAGATCACCCCTGCCTTCCACGACGATGCCGCCAAGGCCGAGCAGGACGCTTCGACCCAGGCGCTCATCGAGTTCTATCGCGCGCATCGCAAGTAGTCGCTGCTGTTAACGCATCGCGCCTTATAGTCAGGGGCCCGTATCCTATCGGATGCGGGCCCCTTTGCTTTGCCGTAGTCCCGGGGCGCACGGCCTTTGTGGAACATCGCTGGGGCGCCGCGCGCCGCGAGAACCCTGCGCCTAGATCTCGGCCTCCGCATGGTCTCGCTGCGCCTCGGGCAGCTCCCCGTAGAGCGGATGGTCTTCGAGCCTAAAGCGCTCGACCTGTTCGGGAGTGCGACCGCGCACAAAGAGCCACGAGCGATCGATCGGCGTCGCCATGAGCGTGCTGGGCAGCGCGTCGGCGCGGTCGGAAAACACCCGGGCACTCTCGGGATCCTGGAACGCCAGCACCAGATGCGTGTCGCAGTTGCCCATGATGGAGCGTGCGCGTGCCTCGCCATAGAGCGCATCGAGCTGGTTGGTCGACTGCAGCAGCAGCGTTGCCCAGATGTTGCGGCTTCGGATAATCGAGAGCACGTTGTCGATCTGGGGGATCTGCAGATTTGCGAAGTCATCGAGCATAAAGCGCACGGGCACGGGCAGGCTGCCGTCGGGCTGCCTATCGGCCTCACGAATGAGGCCCATAAACGCCTGCGAAATAAAGAGGCCGGTCAGGTGATCGAGATTGCGGTCAATATCGCTCACAGTTACAAACAGGGCGCAGGGGGTGTGTCCCATGGAAGCGAAGTCCACCTGATGGCACTCACGATAGAGCTGTGCCGCACCGTCGAATCCCAGACACATGACCTTTTCGGCAAGGATGCCGACGATGCTCGCGTGCATGCGCTCGGCATTTTGCGTAATGGCGTAGCGCCGCCATAGCGAGAGGGCATAGCTTTGGGGGTCGGTCGTGATCAGGTCGTCAAACAATCGACCCGTGGCACCGTCCTGCAGGTGCTCGATCAGCTTGATGACCGAGCTGATCGTCTGCTCGTCGGCGGGTAGCTGTTCGGTGACGTAGGCGATAAGACACGACAGCAGGTTTGCCGCCGCATGATCCCAAAAAGGCTGGTTGTTGTCCTCGATGGGGCAGATGGCCTTTGCCACCGAGAGGATGTCCTGCTGGTTGGGCCTGCCGTCCGCCTTGCGGCGAATGTGCCTCAGGGGGTTGTAGCCGCAGCGCTCGATGCCGGGCGCAAGGGCCGGGACGGTGTTGAGGTCGGCGAAGTTGAGACATTGCACGCGGTAACCGTGGGCTGCCAGCACGGGTCCCACTTCGCGACAGAGCGTGCCTTTGGTGTCGAGCACGATGTAGCTTGCGTTCATTTGCAGCAGGTTGGGCTTGAGGACGTTTCGGGTCTTGCCGGCTCCCGAGGGGCCGATCACAAGTGCATTGTTGTTGAGTCCCGTTTGGCGGGTGTCGCAGGAAAGCGTTCGATCCTTGGCGAGGATGGTGGACGATGCGGACTCAGATGCGGCGAGGCGGCTGGCGAGGTTAGACATGGGCGACCTCCTTGGTGGTCGAGAGGATTTCGTGGGCAAAGCCGAGCTCGACGGCGCGCTCGGCCGAAAGGTAGGTGTCTTTTGCGGTGAGGGACTGGATGCGCTTGGGCGTGAGGCCGCTGCGGTCCGAGAGGATTTGCGTGAGGGTCTTGCGGGTCTGCATGAGACGCCGGCTGGTTTCCTGTAGCGCAAGTGCCGAGCCGCCTGCCCCCTGGGGGATCAGCGGGTCGTGAATCATGAGCTCTGCATGGGGCGCCATACGGCGATCGTCGCCGCCCATAAAGATTACGGCACCCATGGACGCGGCGAATTCCAGACAAACGGTGCGGATGGGGCACGATGCGAGGCGCATGGCGTCATAGATCGCAAGACCCGATCGCACGCTTCCGCCGGCGCTGGCGACAAATATGGTGATGGGACGGCTGGGGTCGGTGGCATCGAGCAGGCGGATCTGCTGGCATAGGTCGTGGGCCATCGGGGTTTCGATGTTTCCCATGACGGAGAGCTCGCGACGGGCGAGCATCTCATCGTAAATGCTGGTGAGCGTGATACCTCGGGCGGATTCACGCATGGTGAGGGGGCTGATGATGGGGGAATGATTGGTGTCCATGGGGACTCCTTTCTGTTGGTTGTGTTGTGGAATAGGATTGTTGCCCGCGGGGGGGGCTGGCGGGCTACAGGGTTCGTCCGAGCCTGAGATCGAGCTCGGTTGTGGGGCAGGCTGCCTGTTCGTGCGGCTCGCAAGCGCCAAGGGCTCCAAAGCGATGGAGCGTTGCGGCGGGCGTGGTGTAGGCGAGCCGCAGCTGATGCTCGACAGGGGCACATCCGTCATTTTTGTAATGAGCCGCGTAGTACTGCGCGATGCTGGCGTTCATCTCGCTGCCATTGCGATGGCGCTCAAACTGGCTTCTGCAGGTCTCGATGATCTTTGCTACCGACTTGGGTGCCGTCGCGGGAACAAGGGCGAGATAGCCCTCAAATAGCTCGTTGATGCTCAGGAGGCACAGCAGATCGATCAGCGTCCTTATGGCTGCTCCCTCGGCAGAAAAGTGCGCGGTCATGCGGTTATATCGGTTGCGGTCGACGATGGCCGCATGGGGTCTTGGAGTTTTCTGCCCCGTGGTCCCGGGCTTTTGCCGCGCCTGTGTATTGAGCTCGACGTTGCAGCGCTTGAGGCCGTCCAACGGAAGGAACAGTGCGGTGCGCAGGGTGTTCCGCTTGCTTTCGAGTTCATGACGCTCGTCGGGTTCCCATTCGAGCTTGAGTTTCGTGTCGAGCGCCGTAAGCATATGGGCTAGGCAGCCTACGGTAAGAACGTACGAATCGTTGTCGCGTTTTGGGGCATAGGGGTCTGTCAGCTTGCGAATGTCGGGGTCGCCCATGATCTTTGTGCAGCGCTTTAGCAGTTGAGGGTGGTCGGCCAAGATCGTCGCGAGTGGTAGCGACGCGTAGTTCTTGATGGTCGCGGCGGCAAAGGCGGCGTCATATTCGTTTGCATATGCTCGCTCAATGCGGGCATCCAGATTGCTTTTCTTATCGCCGTCTTCAGCGTGGTGGTTTGTCATAGCTTCTCCAATCGGTTGATGTTCGTGCTGTTTGTTGATGTGTTGGTTGTCGTGAGTGATGTGCTTGCCGTGGGTGATGTGCTGACGTTGGGGTGCTATGCGGTTTTCAATGAGCCCGTGAGGCAGTTGCTGCAGGGGCTGGATGGAACGGCCCATGCAAGGCGGAAGGCATCGTGCTCAAAATCGAGACAGCAATGCCCTGGGTGCCTCACATGTGGCAGTTACCTCATTAAGTTGTCATTGCGTTTGGGGCTGTACTTTGCCGATCTTCCTTCTCTTACACGCTAAAATTCAAACTTCATATGCTCGATCTACTTAAAACCGCAACGGCGGTCTTTTATCAACTTATATGTCGGAACGCGTCTTTGCAAGTACTTTTTTGCCTTTGTTTCAAATGGCCTTGTTTTCAAATGGGGTGGTTTTGCAACCGTCATACGCGCGCTGTGCGAACGTGCCCCGGCTCGGATAAGATAGTGCGATCGAGTTCTACCGCGCTCACCGCAAGTAGTTTTTACGGCTGAGTTGGCTTATGCCGAAAGGGGCTCGTATCCGTTGGGATGCGGGCCCCTTTCGGCATCCGCGTGCGGTGCCATTCGCTGTCAGTAAATATACGTTTACAGCTAATTTCATACCACTTGTCGGAATGCGGACGCTGTCCTTGCATGTCGGGCGTACATTGAACGTGGTTTTTCGCGTGAAACCACGAATCGGTTGTCAGTCCTGAACAAGGAGGCCCAGCATGACGCTTGCCAAACCCATCAATAAATACATCGACTATATCGATGCCCCCGAGGACACGTTTGAGCAGTATGTCGAGAAGGCGTTAAAGTACAACTTTCGCTGCGTATTTGCGAACCTTCAGGAGTACGAGACGGGCCGCGCCATGCTCGAGGGCTCTGACATCATCCTTGCCGGCGCCATCGACTTTCCCCAGGGCACTATGACGCTTGAGGAGAAGCTTGCGAGGTTTGAGGAATACGCTGCGTGTGGCTTTACCGAGATTGACTACGTTTTGAATCAGGGGTCGATCGAGAACCGCGATTTTGATGCCATCGAGCGCGAGATGACTACCATTGCTGATTTTTGTCGCGCGCATGGCATCACTGACAAGGTAATCGTCGAGATGTGCAAGCTGGACGGCGACGACGCCGCCAAGCGCCGTGTATGCGAGATCGCGCTGGAGGCTAAGCCGGGATTCCTTAAGACATCGACTGGCAGAAGCTTTGGCGGTGCTAAGCTCGAGGACGTGCGGCTGATGCACGAGGTGCTCGGCGATGCCGTGGCAATCAAGGCGGCGGGCGGTATCCATAATTACGAAGAGGCTTGCGCGTTCATCGAGGCCGGCGCCAGCGCGTTGGGTGCCTCGGCGGGCATCGCGATCGTCGACGGCGCACCGACGGATGAGCGTCGCTAGCAGACGTATTTGACCTGAGCGATAAAGCTTCATGACTACGCACCGTTCATGTTCGAGACAATATGACTTTTTGCCCGTTGTAAACGGAGTCGCGATGGGTGTTCTGTATGATGGCTCAGACAAGGTTGTTCAATGACAGGGAGGCATATATGGCAATCAAAGCCATCGCGATGGATATCGACGGTACGCTCACCAACGACCAAAAGGTCATCAGCCCGCGCACGCGCGAAAAGCTGCTCGCGGCACAGGAGTCGGGCATTAAGCTCATTTTGGCTTCGGGCCGTCCCGCATGGGGACTACATGCTCTGGCGCAGGAGCTCGACCTTCAAAACCATGACGGTCTGCTAGTCGCTTTCAATGGCGCGCATGTGGTCGACGCTCAGACCGATGAGGTTCTTTTTGACCAGGCCATGCCGGCTGACGAGCTGCACCGTCTGATTGATCATCTGCAAAACTATGATGTGATCCCCATGATCTCGCTCGGTCGCGACTTGCATGTCGAGGACTCGTACCACTGCATGATTACGCTGCCGGATGGCTCGCAGAAAAACATCGTCAAATACGAGCGCGATGCCTGCGACCTTAAGATCCGCGAGGTCGAGAGCTTGCATGAGGTCGTGGACACTTATCCCGTAGACAAGCTGCTGACGGCAGGCGACCCGGCCTACCTGCAGGCGCATTACGAGGAGATGTATGCGCCCTTTAAGCAGACGCTTTCGGGCATGTTTACGGCTGACTGGTACTTTGAGTACACGGCGCCCGGTATCGACAAGGCTCGTGCGCTCGAGGGAGCCCTGCCCAAGCTCGGCATCGATGCCAGTGAGGTTGTATCGTTTGGCGACGGCCAGAACGACAAGTCCATGATTGAGTGGGCCGGCACCGGTGTTGCCATGGGTAACGCCGTCGATGAGGTTAAGGCTGTGGCTCAGATGGTGACCGCCAATAACAACGAAGATGGTATTGCGGTGGCGCTGGATAAGCTGCTGGGTTAGAATCGCCGATTAATGCATGGTTTGGGCGCCTGCTCGCGGGCGTCCTTTTGTTAGGGAGGGTGCCGTGTCCGCATTTCCGTTCGACGCCGTTATCTTTGACATGGATGGCGTCATCGTCGATACCGAGTATTACTACCTGGGCGAGACTGCCGCGTTTGCCAAGGAGCTTGGGCTTAATCTGACTCAAGAGGAGTTGAATGGGCAGGTCGGTACCTCGCATCAGTTCTTCCTGCATATGCTGGTCGATTGGTTTGAGCGCGCCGGTAAGGGGCATTTCACTGGCGATGAAGCGTTGGCCCGTTGGGACGAATGGGCTCATAAGCGTCCGCGCGACTATCAGGCTTTGATTAACCCAGGCGCCGTGGATACGATTCGAGAGCTGCCGCGCCGTGGCGTTCGCGTGGCGCTTGCCAGCTCGTCTCCCATGGTTAGCATCGAGGAAGTGCTCAACGCATGCGGGCTGTCGGATGCCTTTGAGTATGTGGTGAGCGGCGAGCAGTTTAAGGAGAGCAAGCCCGAGCCCGACATCTACCTGCATGCGCTGGACCTGCTGGGGCTGCCCGCGAATCGCTGCTGCTGCGTCGAGGATTCGGTGCCTGGCATCACTGCCGGCAAGCGAGCCGGCCTGACAGTCATTGCCAAGCGCGAGGAGCGCTTTGGCTTTAGCCAGGATGCCGCGGACAAGATTATCGACCAGCTGCCGGAGCTGCTCACGCTTTCTTAGGAGCGCGGTAGTTGCGCGTTTTTCGGGTCTGATGAGTAAATAGCCAACATTTTGGTGCGACACCTAGCATACTTTAAGCTAATGCGGGCTTAAGGGCTTGTTGAATGCCCTTAAGCCCGTTTTAGAATTAATTGTGCTGGGAGAGGGTATATGCCACCGACTGAAGGGCCAACTGACGGTAAAGCAGCGATACCGCTGTACCAACAGGTTATTGATATCATCAAAAACGAAATCAACTCCGGCGCCTACAAGGCGGGCGCGCGGATACCCAACGAATTCGAATTGGCTGAGAGCTATAAAGTTGGCCGCGTTACCGTGCGACGCGCTATTGAGGAGCTCGTCCAGCAGGGCTATCTAACGAAGCGGCAGGGGAAAGGCACGTTTGTCAATGCCCCCAAGCTTAAGCGCAAGATTCGCCAGAAGGATGACGTCCAGAGTTTTTCGGACGCATGTCGCGTTAACGGAATGGAACCGGGGGCGTGTGTCATTTCGAGAAAGATACTGCCGGCGGATTCCACCGAAGCACAGTTCTTTGGTGTTCCCGTTGGAACTGACTTGATTTGCGTTGAGCGCGTGCGCACTGCCGATGGCGTCCCTGTCATGCTCGAGAACAACATATATGTTTACGAGGACAACGCCTATCTATCAACGGCACCTCTATCTAACCAATCCATTTTTGAGTTCGTGCGCAACCGGACGGGCCGCACGCCCGCGTTTACCGACCCGTGCACGCTCGAGATCGCGTGCGCGTCGCCCGAGGTCGCTCGACTGTTGGCAGTTCCCGTTGGCGAGCCCTTGTTTTATATGGAAGCCTTCTTTTTCGATGAGCAGCGGCGGCCGTTTATCATCGGTCGTCAGCGGATCGTTGGGTCTCGCTACGTTTTTGACATCTAGGACATTGCGAATGGAAACGCCCGGTGGATCATCTCACCGGGCGTTTCCATACCGTTCACGGCGCAAACGCAACCGTTCAACCGCGTTGCGGCAATCAGTTTGAAATTATCTTGATGAAGGAAAAAGCTGCTGGTAATCTATGGAACGTCATAGAACGTTTGCATTGTGCAAACGTTGAAGCGAGATGCGATGCAGTCTCGAGTTCTTTGGAGGTATCTATGTCAGATACGAAGGCGAAGAAGACAAACAGACGTTTTAAGTTCAAATTACCGCATGTCTATACGATCATGTTCTTGCTGATCGTTGTCTTTGCGGTCCTGACTTGGATCGTTCCCTCTGGTCAGTATCAGCGCAAGACGATTTCGACAGCGGCGGGCGAGCGTGAAGTCGCCGTTGCTGGAACCTATGAACAGGTCGATAAGAACTACACCGATTCCGAGACCGGCGAGACCATCAATCTGGGCCAGGATATCTTCGCGGTTCTGCAAGCGCCCACCAAGGGCATCCAGGAGGCTGCCGACGTCGTTGCGTTCGTCTTATTGATTGGCGGATCGTTCGCGATCATCACCAAGACCAACGCTTTGAATGCCGGCATGAGCCGTGTGATTAAAAAGCTCAAGAACAAGGACATCCTCATCATTCCCATCACGATGACATTGCTGTCCATTTGCGGCACTACGTTTGGCATGTCTGAGGAAGCCCTGCCGTTCTATGCCATCTTCATTCCCATCATGATGGGTATCGGTTATGACTCGATGACGGCATTCATCATCTGCTTCCTTGGTCCTAACCTGGGATATTGTGCTTCGACCATCGACCCGTTTAATGTTTTGATCGCCCAAGGCATCATTGGCATCGAGGGTAATCCGCAACTGTGGCTGCGCGCCGTTTCTTGGGTTATCTTCACTGCCGTCGGTATCGCATGGGCCATGCGCTACGCCATGCGCGTCAAGAAAAACCCCGAGTCGTCCATTGTGTACGAGGACGATAAGCTCAAGCGTATTGAGTTTTCCGTGACCGATGCCTCCATCGAGGAAGAGTTCACTATCCGTCAGAAGCTCGTGCTTATCGATTTTGCTTGCGGTATGGGCATTATCGTCTGGGGTCTTGTTACCCAGGGCTGGTACATGAATGAGATTTCCGCCGTGTTCCTTGGCATGGGCTTGCTTGCCGGTATCCTGGGCGGTCTTGACCAGCAGACAATCGCAGAGGAGTTCGTTAAGGGTCTCGCCGACTTTGCGTACGCTGCCATCGTTATCGGTATCGCTCGCGGTATTCTGGTCATCGCCGAGGGCGGCATGATCATCGACACCATCCTCCAGGCGCTCGCTACCGCGCTCGCCGGTGCACCCGCCGCCGTCTACACCACGTTTATGTATATCGTCCTTGGCCTGCTCTCTTTGCTGGTTCCCTCGAGTTCTGGCCTGGCGGCGCTCACCATGCCCGTTATGGGCCCCCTGACCGAGCTCATGGGCCTCAATCCCGAGGCAGCCGTCACCGCGCTCCAGTTTGCCAACCAGACCATCAACACCATCAGCCCCGTGGCGGGCATGACGGTCGCTGGCCTTGCCGTGGCTAGGATTTCGTTTGGCCAATGGTGGAAGACCATTTGGAAGTTCTTCATTTTCATGGTCGTCTTTGGCCTGATCGTAACGGCAATCTCTGGCATGCTTCCGGTGTAGGTGGTTGTGATGTCTGATCGTTTGACGGTACTGACGTCTAAGAGCGTCTTTACCGGTACGGGGGACCTGCCGTTTGAAGGTTTCGTAGCGGTCCGTGGCAATCGAATTGAGGCGGTTGGCGCCAAGTGCGAGGCGGCTTCGTATTTGACCCAGGCGGACGAGGTAGTTGACCTGGGCGACCGCACCATCATGCCTGGCCTGATCGATGTGCATACCTTCTATACAGGTTGGGCGCTGCGGACGTTGGGGTCTGATCTGTCCGGCATCGCCGATGCCAAAGAGGTCGTGTCGCTCTTGCGTGCATGGAAAGAAGATCATTCGGATTGCGCGGCGGCTTTTGGCCACAACCTGCCCGAAACGTTGGCATCGGATGCCGAGAACGCAAATACGGCAGCTGTGCTTGACGATTGTTTTGGCGACATCCCCGTCGTCTGCTTTACACCGGGAGCGGAGACCTGCGTTCTCAACGCTGCCGCCAGTGCGCGATACGGTTTTACGCCCCAGGCGTGCTATTCCGAGAAGATCTGGCGCATGATGAGCGATTTCCTCGCGCTGCCCGAGGTGCGTGCCGGGTATTCGGACTACATGAGCATGCTTAACGAGCGCGGCGTTACCGCCATCAAGGAGATGGCGTTTGATGACTACTACGGCTTTGCCGACGAAATGGCTCGCCGTGAGGAATCTGGTGAGCTGACGGTTCGCGTCTCTATGATGTCGCAGCCGGTGGGCGCCGGTGCAAATCTGGCTTATGCCCGCGAGGCACGAGAGCGCTTCCGGGGATCGTTCGTTCGTTTTTCTGGCTTCAACCGTATGACCGATCGCGGCGTATGGGCGGGGCTTGCCGAGATGATTGACCCCTATGAGGACTCGGCCGATGCGGGCGCTGCCGGCAAGACGGTCGTCGAGGAGCCAGAGTGGGATCTGATTGAGAACGAGCTGCGTGCAATTGATGCTGACGGCTTCCGATATTCCTTGCATTGCCAGGGCGATGGCGCCGTTCGTCGCACCGTGGCGCTCTATGCCTCGCTGCCTCGAGACGAGCATGGACGGATGCTTCGTCGCCATGCGATTACCGATCTCGAGAACTCTGACCCGACCGATCTTGTCGAGTTTGGCAAGTTGGGTGGAATTTGCGAGGTCTATCCGCAGATTCTGACGCTGGACCGGCGCGAGGATTGCCTGTCGATGATGCGTCGACAAATTGGCGAGACGCGACTTTTGCACAGCTGGAATCGCCGCGGCATGGTAGATTCCGGATGCACAGTGTGCTGTGGCACGGATTTGCCGCTGCTGATTCCGAGCTTGGGCGAGTCAATCTACAGTGCGTGCGGCGGATACTTCGACGACGGACTGCCCGTGAATGAGGTCAACACGCTGACGCTTGTCGAGCTCTTGTGCGCTTGGACTGCCGGGGGCGCGTACGACCTGATGCGCGAAGACGAGCTGGGTACGCTTGAGGTTGGCAAGCTTGCCGATATCTGCGTGCTCGATCGGGATGTGTTCGACCTCGATTATCGCGACGCACGTGATCTTGCGGTTGACATGACGATGTCGGACGGACAAATCGTGTTCGATCGAAATAAGGAGGCGTAAGATGCCTGAATCCAAACCGACGCTGCGCCGCGAGCAGATTGCGGGCATGAATATTCACTACATCATGTGGTCGCTCGATTACTTCCTTGATGTGCAGCAGCGTTTGGGCTTTGAGTCCATTGAGCTGTGGTGTGCGGAGCCGCATGTGACACTCGACCACACGGGCTACTTTGAGGCTGAGGTCCTGGCGAAAAAGGCTGCAGACCGTGGGCTTAGGTATCGTACTCTGTGCCCCGAGAATGTTGTCTATCCTTGGCAGTACTGCGCACGCAAACCGCTGCATGAACAGCGCAGCCTGGCGTACTTTAAGCACGGCATTGAGCTTGCCGAGGTACTTGGGTGCGACCGTATGTCCATCAACTCGGGCTGGGGCGACTGGGACGAGGACCGCGAGGAAGCCTGGAAGCGCAGCCGCGAGCACTTGTCCATTCTGGCGGAGTATGCCGGCGAGCACGGTCTGGTGCTTACGATGGAAAGCCTGCGTCCCGAGGAGAGCAACCTTGTGACGACGGTTTCCGATGCGAAGCGCATGATTGACGAGGTCGCGAGCCCGTACTTACAGCCCATGGTTGATACAACCGCGATGGGCGTTGCAGGCGAGACGCTCGAGGACTGGTTTGCCGCCTTTGGTGATGGGGCAATTCACGAGATGCACTTTATCGACGGTGACCCGTATGGCCATCTGGTGTGGGGCGATGGCAAGCACGATATGGACGCCTTCGTCGCCACGCTCAACGCCCATGGTTTCGACGGCATGCTGGGCCAGGAAATCACGGACGGTCGTTACTACGATGACCCGGCGGCGGCAGATGCCAAGAACATGGCCGCATTCGAGAAATATCTGATTGACTAAAACAACCATCGGCCACACAACCAACGTCATTGATTGCGGGCCAAACAAGAAAGGAACTGGATATGAACGCACACGATCTGATCAAAGAGGCAATTGCCGAGAAGGGCAAGTTCGACAGCGTCTACTGGATTGCTTGCGGTGGCTCCATGATCGATTTGATCCCGGCTCATGAGCTTCTGCAGCGCGAGGCAACCACCTTCACTTCGTATATCTATACGGCTCGCGAGTTCGATATCATGCGTCCGCGTCGTCTGGGCGAGAAGTCCCTGGTCATCGCTTGTAGCCACAGCGGCAATACCCCCGAGGTCGTCGAGGGCTGCGAGATTGCCCTTGCTGCTGGCGCTACGGTGATCGCCCAGACCGACAACGCTGGATCCAAGATTGACTCCGGCAAGTGGACCACGTGGGTCTACCCATGGGGCGAGGGCGTGCCGCAGGCCGAGGTCCCCGCTGGCATTTCGCTGTCGCTTGCGGCAGAGCTGCTCGATCAGCAGGAGGGCTACGCCGATCTTGCCGATATGTATGCCGGTATCGCCGAGATGGATAAGATTCTTCCCCCGGCACGCGAGAAGGTAAATGCCGAGCTGGGCGATCGCTTTGCCAAGCTTTGCCAGGAGCACGAGTTCTTCTATATTCTGGGCAGCGGTCCCAACTTTAGCCAGACCTACGGTTTCGCTATCTGCTCTCTTATGGAGATGCAGTGGCAGCACTGCAGCTACATTCACTCTGCCGAGTACTTCCATGGCCCCTTCGAGGCTACTCAGGATGGCGTTTTTTACTTCCTGCAGATGGGCTCCAGCGAGTGCCGTGCTATGGACGAGCGCGCCCTGGCGTTCCTTAAGACGCATACCGATACGCTGATGGTGCTCGATGCCAAGGAGTACGGTATGGAAGCCGTGCCGGCGAGCGTCCGTGCCTATCTGGACCCGGTGCTGTTCTACGCCATGAACTGCGAGCTGCGTGCCGCACGCGGCAAGGTGTTTGACCATGATCCCGATTTCCGTCGCTACATGGGCGTCGTCGAGTACTAGAAGGGTAAATACCATGGCATTTAACGTTAACGCGCTCGGATTTGGCGACAACGTCGTCGATCGCTACGAGCATATCCACACCATGTATCCTGGCGGCAATGCGGTGAACTTCGCCGTTTATGCCAAGAAATGCGGTGCCGCACGCTCTGCATACATGGGCATTTTTGGCAATGACGCCGCTGCCGAGCATGTCATTGCAAGCCTCGAGGATGAGGGTATCGAGCTTGACAAGTGCGAGCAGATGATTGGCGAGAACGGAGCGGCTCGCGTGACCGTCGTTGACGGTGACCGTGTCTTCCTCGGCTCCAACGAGGGCGGTATCCGTGGCGATGCGCGCTATGTCCTCGATCGCTTTGACCTTTCGTACATGAAGCAGTTCGATGTGGTTCATTCGGGCAACTATTGCTTTACCGAGCGCGAGCTGCCCAAGCTGAAGGCTGCGGGCGTCACGGTCTCTTTTGACTTTTCGGACGACTCCACCGACGAGTACTACGAGCAGATTGCGCCCTACGTCGATTTTGCTTTCTTTAGTGCGGCGGATGCCGCGAGTGAGGACGAGATTCGCGAGCGTCTGGCATGGGTGAAGGGCCTGGGTCCGCGTTTTGTGTCGGCTACGGCGGGCGCCGAGGGCTGCATTGCTTACGACGGCGAGCGTTATTACCGCCAGCTGGCTAAACCGGTAACGGACATGAAGGACACCATGGGGGCGGGCGACTCGTTCCTCACCTCGTTTTTGATGTGCTATCTCGATTCCGCCAAGCGTGGTGAGGATGGCGCCGAGGCCATCGAGCGCGCGCTCGACTTTGCTGCCGGGTTTGCCTCGACCGTGTGCGGTATGGAAGGTTCTTGGGGCCACGGGGCGCCAATCGTCGAATAGCTTAAGAAAGCGTACGGCGGTCTGGCTATGAGGCCTTGGACAGCCGATGCAAAACAATAAGCGAAACGCGAAAAGGGGGCTCGCCATGTGGTGGGTCCCCTTTTGAGCATTGGAGAAGACCATGGGTATTAAAGCGTGTGCGGCTGGTTTTTGCTGCGCGGACGTCTATCAAAACATCGGCGTGTTCTATCCGACTGGTAACGGCATTGACTGGGGTATCCATCTTGCACGAATGGGCGTTTCGGTATCCGCCGTGTCGGTTGTCGGCAAGGACGAGTACGGAGACAAGATGAGAGAGGCGCTGGCCGCTGAGGGGTTTGATATCTCTCATCTCTGCGGGTGGAGGATGGCGACACCTCGGTGATGCTCATGGCATTGAAAGACGGCGTCGATCGCGTGCATCTCGAGGCAATCGATGGCGTAATGGAGACATATCGTCCGAATGAAGACGACCGGGCGTTTATCCTAGAGCACGACATCATTCACACCGACCTGTTTGGCAATTGTTTGGACCTCCTGCCCGAATGGCATGATGCGGGCAAGACGGTGGTTATGGACTTCTCGGTGTTCAGCCAGGATCCCGAATATGCATGCGAGGCTCATTTTCCTTACGTAGACTATGCGTTCATGTCGTTTGAAGAGGACACTCCGGAGCTGCGAGACTGGGTACGCCACGTGCAGGAATTGGGACCGCGCGTTGCGGTTGCCACGCTTGGCGAGAAGGGAAGCATTGCCTATGACGGTGAGCGCTTCTATGAGTGCGGGATCGTACCGGCGGAGAAGGTCGTTAATACCGTGGGTGCCGGCGACTCGTATATTGCCGGGTTTACCAAGGGCGTGATCGATGGCCTTGATATTCCGGCGTGTATGAAGGCGGGCGCTGAGCTGTCGTCCCGAGTGATTGGTTCGTTTGAGCCGTACTAGGGTTAAATGCCTGGAAAGGAGTACGAAATGGTTATCGACATGTTGGTCCATCCTATGCTCTACGGCGAGATCTGTACGCCGGGTGATGAGCCTGATGGATTCGGTTTTTGGTCACGAGAATATGGTATGGGGCATATGGGCCCCATGGATTGGGATGAGCTTCAAGTCGAGATGGACGTCTGCGACGTGCAGAAGAGTGTGCTCATGCCGCTCGATGTAACCACGGCATGCGGAGGGCATTTTGGCACCAATGACCAGATTGCCATGCTGGTTGCCGCGCACCCCGATCGTCTGTGGGGATTTGCGAGCGTAGATCCGCAGGTGAGCGGTGCCGCAGACGAATTGGAGCGCGCCTTTACCGAGTTGGGGGCAAAGGGGCTTTGTCTGCATCCGGCAAAGCAGGGTTTTGCCCCCGATGATGCTGTGGCCGAGCCGCTTTACGAGCTGTGCGAGCGCTATAACAAGCCGGTGGTTTTCCATGCCGGTATGTCTTGGGAGCCTGGCGCAGAGCTCTCGCGCAGTAACCCGCTTGCATTTGAGCACACAATCGCAACGCATCCAAATGTGCGCTTTAGTTTGACCCACTTTGGCTGGCCCTGGGTGCGCGAGACCGTGGCGATGCTGCTCAAGTATCCCAACTGCTACACGGACACCTCTATCACTTACATCGATTCGCCCGAGGAGATGATGCAGCGTCTTTTCACGGTCGATATGGGGCCGCTGTGGTATGAGCGCGCGCTATCGCATCAAGTGATGTTCGCCAGCAATACGCCGCGCTTCCGTGCATTCAAACTCAAGCGGGCGCTCGATACCGTGCCCATGCGCGACGATGCGCGAGAAAGGCTCTACTGGGGTAATGCCCTGCGTTTTCTTGAAGGGGATGAGTAAACATGGTGACGCTCGAGACATTGAGCTATCTATCGACTGCTCCGGACCAGTTCATCGATATTACCGAAGACGTGCACGCTGCCATCGAACGCAGCTCGGTGACCAATGGCTTGGCAGCGATTATTTTGTCGCATACGACCTGTGGAATCGTGGTAAACGAGGGGCTGCCCTGCGTGGAGACGGATCTTATGGAGACGCTTGATCGCATCGCCCCACTCGACGCCCCCTATGCGCATGCACACTTCCTGCCGAGCTATGGAGCCACCGGCAACAACTCCTGTGGGCATATCAAGAGCATGATTTGTGGAAACAGTTGCTTCTTTCCCGTCCAAGATGGCCACATCGTGTGTGGAGGTGCCCAGAACATCTATCTTGCGGAGTTTGACGGTCCGCAGAAGCGAAAAGTGTACGTCGAAGTGCTGGGGGAGTAACGTCCCCGCGATAACCCTATGAAGGAGCACGTTATGTCGTTTCTAACCTCGATGTTCAAGACCGAAAAGCCGGTCATCGGAATGCTGCACTTGCGTCCTCTGCCGGGCGATCCACTGTATTACCCGGGCGGAAGCGTGTCGCAGGTCGTGGAAGCCGCCAAGCGCGATCTCGAGGCGTTGCAGCAGGGCGGTGTCGATGGCATTTTGATTACCAATGAGCTCTCGATGCCCTACGAGCAGCACGTTTCTCCCTCAACCCTTGCATCGATGGGCTATGTAATCGGGACTCTATCCCATGATCTGTCGACTCCTTGGGGAGCTGAGGCTATTTACGATGGTGATGCCACAATCGAGCTGTGCGCTGCCGTCGACGCGCAGTTCACGCGCTGCAATTTTTACGGTGCCTGGGCCGGTGATCTTGGGCTGATTAACCGAGATTTCGCTCACACCATGCGTCGCAAGGCGGCGCTGCGCCTGGACGACCTCAAGCTTTTTCACTTCATCACGAGCGAGGGGGAGGTTTATCTCAACGACCGCACGACTGCGGACATTGCCGATTCACTTCTCTTTAATTGCCTACCGGATGCGATGGTCATCGGCGGTTCGGCTGCCGGTCGTGGCGCTTCGGGCGAGCTTGCCGATGAAGTCCGCGAGCGTGTTGGCGAAGTACCCGTGGTATGTGGCACCGGTTGTCGCGAAAATACCGTGGCTGACGTATTTGCTCACTACGATGGCGCGTTTGTCGGCACCTGCTTAAAGCGCGACGGAAAGCTGGATGCCCCGGTTGATGTTGAGCGGGTAGCTCGTTTTATGGCTGCCGCTCGTACGGCGCGAGGGGAGTAGGCACCTATGGCGCTCTATCTGGGTATTGATATTGGGACAAGCGCCTCTAAAGGCGTTTTAATCGATGATCGATGCAACATCGTTTGCCAAGCCTCTTGTGGACATGAGACGGACAACCCGTGTGATGGATGGTACCAGCATGATGCGGAGGCAGTTTGGTGGGGCGATTTTTGCCGCTTGTCGCGCGAGCTGGTGGCGCGATCGGGGGTTAACGCGGCACAGATCGGATGCGTGGGCCTTTCCGCATTGGGTTGCGACTGTGTGCCGGTCGATACCGAGTGCAACGCGCTGGCGCCCGCGATTTTGTATGGAGTCGATGCACGTTCGAAGCCGCAGATTGACGAGCTTCTTTCCGAATATGGGTCAGATCGCGCACGCGAGCTTTTCGGGCACGATCTCTGTTCGTCAGATATTGCTCCCAAGATCTTGTGGTTTAAGGAGAATATGCCCGAGGTGCACGAACGTGCCGCGAAGTTCCTGACGGCGTCATCGTTTCTATGCGCAAAGTTGACGGGGCGTTTTACGGTGGACCGTTATTTGGCGGAGGATTTTCTTCCCCTATACGACCGCTACACCTGGAAGGTTGATGCTCGGGAATGTGCTCGTTTCTGCCGGCCTGACCAGATGGCGGAGGTAATGTCGGCTACCGATATTGCCGGGGTGATTACGCGGCGTGCGGCTGAGGCGACGGGGCTCGCGGCAGGGACACCTGTCTTAGTGGGAACGGGCGATTCTGGTGCCGAGGCCATTTCGACGGGTGTATTCCGTCCCGGCGATATGATGGTTCAGTTGGGGAGTACGGCGTATTTCATCTACCTAGCTGATCATATGATCGATGATGCCCGCCTGTGGCCGGGGACGTTTATCATTCCCGGAACTTACGGGATCTGCGCGGGGACCAATACGGCGGGCGCACTCACATCGTGGCTGCGCCAAGAGCTGTATCGCGACGCCGTAGAGGCCGAGGGCCACGGTGGTCCCGATGCCTATTCGGTTATGGCGCATGATGCCGCCGATGTGGCGCCGGGTGCCGATGGGCTCCTGTGTCTGCCGTACTTTGCGGGGGAGCGTACTCCGCTCAACGATCCCGAGGCGCGTGGCGTCTTCTTTGGCCTGACCGGAAGGCATACGCGAGCCCATATGGTTCGCGCCGCCTTGGAAGGCGTCGCGTATACCGTTGCATCCCATGTCGACATTATCGAGCGAGAGCATGGACTGCCAATTGGGCGCATTATGCTTGTCGGAGGTGGAACCAAGAATCCAGTTTGGATGCAGGCTATCGCCGACGTATGCGGGCGCGAGGTCTCGGTTGCCAAGGTTACGGTGGGCGCATGCTTCGGTGATGCCATCATGGCAGCTCTCGCAGGTGGCGCCTATGCATCATGGGATGAGCTCGCCCAAGTCCTTGGCGTTGCGCAAACAATCGTGCCCGATATGGCTGCCCACGAGTTATATGCATCGCGTCGTCATATCTTTGACGAATTGTATGCACGCAACCGTGATCTCATGCACGAATTGGTGTAATGCTGCCGAATTGTACTGCCTACCAATAGGGACTGCGTTGTGCGATTCGCATGTCCCTTGGCATTTTTGCCCACAGGGGTTAGCGAAGGTCAAAAACAGAGTGCGCATTTGTTAAAACTGCCGACTCGATGCGCTTTCCGTCACAATTTTTGAGCGAGGCGATGCGTTCTGAGGTCCTTGTGAGCGATTTGATGAGCGACTGCGCGCTTGTTTCTGTGTTTGCCTCCGCTGGTGCATCGGTCTCGAGCAGTAAACGATCGAGTGGAATCTGTCGTGCGTATTCGCGTCCTCGTTTAGACGCGAGCATGCGTTCGTTGACGGAAAAATAACAGTCCGCATCACGCGCGCGGACGAGTTCGTCCGAAGTGCCGCTAAACCAGTGGAAGATGATAACGGGGGAGTCGGGGTTTGGGATGAGTAGTCCATGCGATTCGAGGACGTCCAGTACGGCTCCTGCCGAACGAACGGCGTGAATTGATATCACGCGCCCGGTAAGAGGATGCTGCACGAGTGTATCGCAGAGCCGGTCAAATGCCTGTATTTGTAGCGGCTCACTTCCGGCAAAGCGTGCGGAAAAGTCGAGTCCCACCTCGCCGATGTAGCGCTCTTGGGCAGCAACTTCGCAAAGCAGATCGACTTCGGCAGGACCGCAGCGGCCGTCGGCGAGCCACCAGGGGTGGAGCCCAACGCCAGCGATGATGCCTGGTAGGCGACGGGCGCGCCCGTTTGCGGCCGAAAAGTCGCGTGGGTCGACCCCGCAGTCAAAGAGCCCCAGACCCGACGCCGCCGACTCACTGGCTGCAGCATCGGGGCCGAGCATCAAATCAAGATGACAATGCGTGTCAAAGAATTGCGGTTCCATCGCAGGACATCCTGCTAGTCCAGGCGTTGGCCGTCGGCGCGTACGCGCTCGGTGCCGCGCCCGCTGATCCGGCGGATAACCTCGCCGGCAATCATCTGACCCATGATGGGCGGCATAAAGCTGGCGGTACCCAACTCGGTACGCTCGTGGATGTTGGACGGGTCGCGGGGTTGGGTCTTAACCGATTCCTCGCAGCTAAACAGCACGTGCAGACTCTTGATTCCGCGCTTCTTACATTCTTTGCGCATGATGCGGCTCATGGGGTCACGTACCGTATCGAAAATGTCGGCAAAGCGGAGGCACTCGGGATGGAGCTTGTTGGCCCCGCCCATGGAGCTAACCAAACGAATGTCGTGGTCCTGAGCATATTTGGCAATGGTAAGCTTGGCCGAGATGGTGTCGATGGCGTCGACGACGTAGTCGAGCTTGCCACCCGTCTGCTCCAAAACGCTCGCGAAGAACTCGTCGATGTTGTCGCTCAGCAGGTATTCGGTGCGCTTGATAACGGTGGCGGCGGGATTGATATCGCGAATCATGGCATCCATCACGTCCACTTTGCGCTTGCCGATGGTGCTGTGAAAGGCGATGGCCTGGCGATTGATATTGCTGGGCGCGATGATGTCCTTGTCCAGAATGACGAAATGTCCGATGCCGCCGCGGGCGAGTGCCTCGCAGCAGTTGGAGCCCACGCCTCCGCAGCCGAGCACCAGTACCGTAGCATCGGCGAGCTTGTCGAGTGCCTCGCGGCCCATGATGATTTCGAGCTTGGTATCGCGCGTCTCGACGAGAGCAGTAGCGTTTTCGGTCATAGACATCCTCCGATGGGGAAGCGAATCGTGTTTTAGCTATCGCCATTATAGGTAATCGCCCATAGGTTGCGATGACGCTTACTATGATGTGGTTTGAAGCATTTCGATTAAATAGTTAGACAAACATCTAAATATCCAGTATAGTGTGCGCGTCATGAGGGGCGCTGAGAGGAGGTCTTATGCCGGGAGAGGGTTTTAAGGCGCTTGCCGATCCAACGCGACGGCGCATTTTGGAGTTGCTACGCGAGGGCAATTGCACGGCGGGGGAGCTTGCCGAGCATTTCGATATCAGTAAGCCGTCGCTAAGTCATCACTTGGCGACGCTCAAAAACGCCGGATTGGTGACCGACGAGCGCCATGGCCAAAACATCGTATACAGCTTAAACACCACCGTCATGCAGGACTTGATCGGTTGGTTTATGGGCTTTACAAACACGGAAGGTGATAAGGATGAATAACGAAAACAAGGGCATTCACGCCACGGGGGTATCGCGGCGTGTGTGGATTGCGCTGATCGCTCTGTGCGTCGCCAATGTCGTAGCGCACCTCATAGTGATGCCGAGCTTGCCTGCGCAGATTCCTACGCACTGGGGCGCGAACGGCGCCGTCGACGGTTGGGGTCCTAGCTGGATGGCCTCCGCGCTCGGCGTGCTGCCTCTGGCACTTCTTGCGATGTTCTACGTCGTGCCACGCATTGACCCCAAGGGCGAGGCGTATCGAACCTCGGGCAAGTTCTATCAGGGCTTCGTAATCGCCTTCACCTTGTTTATGTGCGCCATAAGCTGGTTGGGTGAGCTTACGATCTGGGACGTGGTGCCGGCGGTCGGTTCGGTCAACGTGCTGATTTCCGGTGCTGTCGGTCTGCTGTTCATCGGCGTAGGCAACTACTTGCCGCGTGTGAAGCGGAACTATACACTCGGTATCAAGACGCCCTGGGCGCTTGCCGATCCCGAGAACTGGCGCCGTACGCAGCGCTTTGGCGGTGCCTGCTTTATGGTGCTGGGTGTTGGCCTGATTGTGATGGGCGTGGCGGGCAGCGTGCTTTCGAGTGAAGTCGTCGCCGCAGTGATTGCGGTTCTGGCGTTTGGTTCGGTCGGAGCCGTCTACGTCTACTCGTATCTGCTGTGGCGCAAATCGCAGCGAGCCGCTCGTTAAGGTTGCGGAAAACTAGCGTACGCAGTTCATAGTATGTTCCGGGGGACTTTTCCCAGGTAGTATTAGGGGGTGTGGGCAACCATGCCCCTTTTTCGTTAAGTTTCAGAGCTGGTTTCCTCATTTCGTTTCCACTAAAGCGAATCAAGAATAGGGAAACAGCAGGTAGAAAGGATAGAACAGACAAATGGCGGAGTTTATCTACCAGATGTATCAGGCTCGTAAGGCCCATGGCGACAAGGTGATCCTTGACGACGTGACCCTGAGCTTCTACCCCGGTGCCAAGATCGGCGTCGTGGGCCCCAACGGTATGGGCAAGTCGACCCTGCTCAAGATCATGGCCGGCATCGAGGAGGTCTCCAACGGTGATGCCAAGCTCACTCCCGGCTACACCGTGGGCATCCTGCAGCAGGAGCCGCCGCTCGACGACGACAAGACCGTCATCGAGAACGTGCGCATGGCATTTGGCGACATGATCGCCAAGGTCGATCGCTTCAACAAAATCGGCGAGGAGATGTGCGACCCGGACTGCGACATGGATGCCCTCATGGCCGAGATGGGCAAGCTCCAGGACGAGATCGACGCCGCCGACGGCTGGGATATCGATTCCAAGCTCGGTCAGGCCATGGACGCCCTGCAGCTGCCCGATTCCGACATGCCGGTTAACGTGCTTTCCGGCGGCGAGCGCCGTCGCGTGGCCCTGTGCAAGCTGTTGCTCGAGGCTCCCGACCTGCTGCTGCTCGACGAGCCCACAAACCACCTGGACGCCGAGTCGATCCTGTGGCTCGAGCATTTCCTGCACAACTACCAGGGTGCCGTGCTTGCCGTCACGCACGATCGCTACTTCCTGGATAATGTTGCCGAGTGGATCTGCGAGGTCGACCGCGGTCACCTTTATCCCTACAAGGGCAACTACTCCACGTATCTGGAGACCAAGGCCGCCCGCATCGAGGCGCAGGGCAACCGTGACGCCAAGCTCGCCAAGCGCATGGAGGCCGAGCTCGAGTGGGTGCGCAGCTCGCCCAAGGCTCGTCAGGCCAAGAACAAGGCCCGTTTGGCTCGCTACGAGGAGATGGAGGCCGAGGCCCGCGCAAGCCAGAAGCTCGACTGGACCGACATCCGCATTCCCGTTGGACCGCGTCTGGGCAACAAGGTGCTTGAGGCTCATCATCTGCACAAGGAATTCGATGGCCGCGTGCTCATCGATGACCTTTCGTTCACCCTGCCGCGCAACGGCATCGTGGGCGTGATCGGCCCCAACGGTGTCGGTAAGACCACGCTGTTCAAGACGATTGTGGGTCTGGAGCCGCTGACTTCGGGCGAGCTCGAGGTGGGCGAGACCGTCAAGATTAGCTACGTTGATCAGAACCGCTCCGGCATCGACCCCGACAAGAACCTGTGGGAGGTCGTCTCGGACGGCCTGAACCACATGATGGTCGGCGAGACCGAGGTCCCGAGCCGCGCCTATGTGGCGAGCTTTGGCTTTAAGGGCCAGGACCAGCAGAAGCGCGCTGGCGTACTCTCCGGTGGCGAGCGCAACCGTCTGAACCTGGCACTCACGCTCAAGCAGGGCGGCAACCTGCTGCTCCTCGACGAGCCCACGAACGACCTCGACGTCGAGACGCTGTCCTCGCTCGAGGCGGCGCTGCTCGAGTTCCCGGGCTGCTCGGTGGTTATTAGCCACGACCGTATGTTCCTGGACCGCGTCGCCACGCACATTCTGGCGTGGGAGGGCACCGACGAGAACCCGGGCAACTGGTATTGGTTCGAGGGCAACTTCGAGGCCTATCAGGCCAACCGCATCGAGCGCCTAGGCGAGGACGCAGCCCAGCCGCATCGTATTCACCGTAAGCTGACGCGCGACTAGATCGTTACGCGGTTTTCCAAACCGCGTAACTGCTCGACGCTGCGCGGGTCGCAAGCACCCCATCTTGCCGTTCAAGCCGTCGCTCGCGTACCGAAGTACGCGTCGCTCCTCTTTCACGGCAACCTGGGGCACTTGCGGCCCGCTCGCTGTTGGTTACGCAACATCAACAAATAAAAACGGCTCAAATCCTGATTTGGATTTGAGCCGTTTGTCGTTACTGCTCGGGTTCTTCGACTTTATCGATGGCCCAGGTGGATCCGAGGCCACCGGTGGTGTTGCGGCGGATGCGCACGGTAACCTCGCGGCGCTCGCCGGCCTGCGTGTAGCGCAGGGGGAAGCTTGCGCGGTTTCGCGCGGCCTCGATGGTACCGCGCTCGCGGGCGATCCAGTAGTACTCGCCGACGATGCCGAGGGTATCGGCGCCGTAGGGGAGATAGGTCGACAACTGGTGCAGAAGCGGGCCGGGGCAGAAGACCTCGGTTGCGAAATCGATGGGGAAGTCCTCGGGGATGGCAGGTGCTGCGGGTGCGGGGACCGGAGCCGGTACAGGTGCGGGAATCTGGTCATAGACGGGTGTGGATGCGGACTCGATGACAGGCTCAGGCTCAGGCGCCGCTTCCGGCTTAGCTGCGGAATCTGTCGGCTCCACGGGGACGGACGTGTCTTCGGTCTCGGTTTTGGTCTTGGCTTGAGGGGCATCCTTTGCCTCGACAGATGGCTTTGTCTCGACCGGCGTGGATGCCATGGTGGTGATGCCGGCATTGGCATTCTCGGGGTCATAGACGACCGTGAGCGAGATGGCGGGCTGCGGCGTCTCGGGCTGCGGCGCCGACTCGGTAGCGTCTTGATCGGCGGGCTCGTCGGACTGATCGTCCTCGGCCTCGTCACCAAAGACATCGCTGTTTTGGAACGCAGACGTCTCGGGCTGGTCAGCGGCTTCTTCGGTTGTCGACTTGGGTGCTTCGTTGAGCTCCACAGTGGCTTCCTGCTCGGATATGACTTCGGGATCGGTCGATGCGGCGATTTCGGTTTCGGCTTCTGCCGTTACCTCAATAGCGACTTCGATCTCTGTCTCGGGCTCGGGTTCCGGCGCGGCTTCAACCATGGCTTCGGGCTCGGGACGCTTAACGTGCTTGGGGCGTACGGCCTTGAGGTCCTTTTCGCCGCGTTTCTTCTTTTTGTAGGACTGCTTGGCGCCCTTGGCAGCCTTGGGCTTGTCCTCGCCCTTGGCAAGGGCGGTATCCCAGGCCTCGTTGGCGATGACGGTGGCATACAGGCGGCCGCCCTTAAAGACGGTCAGCTTAATGCAGTCGTTGAGCTCCTCGAGCAGCTCGCGTGTGGACTCGAAGCCCAAGTCATAAGCGGTCATGTCGCCGGCGGCGAGCGCCTCCTCGACCTGCGTCATAAACGTTTGCTTGCCGCATCCGATTGCATCGCGTAGCAGGCGATACAGATAGATGTGGTTGCCCAGCGAAAGCGTGGGCCTAACTATTGTCTTGCTCATGGCAAATCTCCTCTTTACACACCAAAGCATCTTACCATCGCATGGTGTTCGCCATGGCGGCGCCCAAGGCAAACGGGCGCGAACCGCTTTCGATTCGCGCCCGTTGTACAGGTCGGTTATCTATGAGAGGCAAATGTGCTTAGTTGCCCGATGCCGTGCCTTGGCTCGAGCTGTCAGATGCCGTGCCGGACGCGGTTCCGCTCGAGCTGTTCGAGCTGTTGGTGTTGTTGCTGTCTGCTGTGCCCGTTCCCGAAGTGGTGTCGCTCGTCTGGCCGCCCGTGCTCGGCTGTGAACCGTCAGTCGTTTGGCTTGAGTCGGTCGTGCCGGACGGCGTGCCACTGTTGGCCGTAGAGGAATCGGTGCCCTGCGATTGGTTTTGGGTGTTC
Organism: uncultured Collinsella sp.; assembly: GCA_958407995.1. Taxonomy (GTDB): domain Bacteria; phylum Actinomycetota; class Coriobacteriia; order Coriobacteriales; family Coriobacteriaceae; genus Collinsella. Next base: position 43,932 of record CATYJU010000004.1, on the reverse strand, counting down.
GAGGACGAATCGGTAGAGGTAGAACTGTCTTGCGTGCCGTCCGCCTGTGCCTGCTGATCTTGCGACTGGGTGTTGCCATTTGCATCGCTCTCGGTCGTGCGCGACGAAAGGATTGGCTCGGGGCGCTCGCCCAGACCCTCACCGGCGGTGGTGATAAGGATGGCGCCGGCGCAGGCGATGACCGCGACGATGGCGATGGCGATCGAGAAGATGATGACCTTCTTTTGCGTCTGGCTGCGCTCTGCCGCGGCTTTGGCGCGCAGGCTGTTAGGGGCGACGCGTGCCGTGGTCGCGCGTCCCGCAACCTGGCGCATTTCCTGCGTGGTCGCGGCGCCACCTAGGTGCTCCTCGACATCGGGCTCAACGGGCTCGTAGGCGCCGGCGGGGTAGTCGACGTCGGCGTGCGTACCTTTGAGGGCTTTGGCGCTGGCAGAGATAAAGTGGCGGTAGACCTGCGAGGACACAACGGTGATGACCGAGCTCACGGCAGCACCAATTACTGAACCAGCGATACCAATCTTGGAGGCAAGCGCGACGCTCGTGGCGGCGGCTGCGGCGCCGGCAATGATCTGAGGAATGGAAATGTCATCGAACAGGCCCTTTTTGGGCGCGATGGCCATGGTCTGTCCGATGGAATGGTTTTCGTGAACGCCGTTGTTGAGCGATGCCGGTGTCATGACGCGCGTGCGCGGCGCGTCGGTGTACTTGGTTGTCATACGGGGTCCTCCCGGTGTAAATCTGCTTCGTTTCATGCAGCCATCAGGGTACCCACCAGATGTGAATCGTACGTGACATTTAACAGATATCATCAACTCATCAATAGCTCACCAAGTTGGTGGGATGCGGTTACACCCGGCGGTTGAACTACAATAGGGCTTGCTAATTGTTGTGAATGGCGTCTACGCACGGGAGCATTCTTATGAATCTTCACCTTTCTCAGTCTGATGGCTTTTTGCGTGTGGCGGCGGCGTCGCCGCGGATTCGCGTGGCCGATGTCGAGGGCAATGCCGAGGTTGCGCTGGCGGCTGTTCGCGAGGCTGCCGAGCGCGGCGTTCGCGCGCTGGTGCTGCCCGAGCTTAACTTGTGCGGCTATACCGCGGCCGACCTGTTTCATAACCGCACGCTGCTGCATGCCTGCGAGACCGCACTGGCACATATTCTCGATGAAACCCGCGAGCTGCCGATTGTCTTTACCATTGGTCTTCCCGTTGCAGTTGCCGAGAATATCTACAACTGCGCCGCCGTGTGCTGCGCGGGCGAGCTTTTGGGCCTCACGGCCAAGAAGTATCTGCCCAACTATGGCGAGTTCTACGAGCGCCGCTGGTTTGCTCCGGCGCCCGCAGATCCTGTGTGGGTCGAGTTTGCCGGTCGGGGTCCGGTTCCGCTGGGTTCGGGGCTTGTCTACCGCTGCTGTGATGAAGGTGTCGAGGATATGGTGCTGGGCGTTGAGGTCTGCGAGGACCTGTGGGTGCCGGCGCCCCCTTCGACCGAGATGGCGCTTGCCGGTGCGACGGTGATTCTCAACCCGTCGGCCTCGGACGAGATTATCGGTAAGGCAGATTACCGCCGCAGCCTTATCTCCAATCAGAGCGCGCGCCTGTACTGCGCCTATGCCTACGCGGACGCGAGCGAGGGCGAGTCCACGACCGACATGGTCTTTGCGGGCGAGAACCTCGTCTACGAAAACGGCTCTAAGCTTGCCGCGACGAAGCTCCTCACTTGCGATATGGCCGTCGCCGACGTCGATCTTGACCGGTTGGTTGCCGAGCGCCGTCGCTCGACGACATGGACGCGCTCGGACGATGCGCCGGAGGCCGTGACCGTTGAGTTTTCGTTTGAGGGCGTGCTGGCCGAAGATCCTGTCCTGCGCGATGCGCTCGACATCGACCGTGTCTTCCCCCGCGCGCCCTTCGTGCCTGCCGACCATGGTGACCTGGCTGAGCGCTGCGAGACGATCCTCGATCTGCAGACTGCGGGCCTCAAGACCCGCCTTGCCCACACGGGTACCAAGGCTGCGGTTATCGGCCTTTCGGGCGGCTTGGACTCCACGCTAGCGCTGCTTGTGACCGTGCGTGCCTTCGATGCACTGGGGCTGCCGCGCACTGGTATCACAGCCGTGTCCATGCCCGGCTTCGGCACGACGCATCGCACCAAGTCGAATGCCGAGTCGCTCGCCCGCGACCTGGGTGTGAGCTTCCGCGAGGTTTCGATCCACGCGGCTGTGGAGCAGCACTTCAAGGACATTGAGCATGATCCAGCTGTGCAGGACGTGACCTACGAGAACAGCCAGGCGCGCGAGCGTACGCAGATTCTGATGGATCTGGCCAACCAGGCTGGCGGTTTTGTCATTGGCACGGGCGACCTGTCGGAGCTGGCGCTCGGCTGGGCTACCTATAACGGCGACCACATGAGCATGTACGCCGTCAACGCGAGCGTGCCCAAGACGCTTGTGCGCCATCTGGTACGCTATGCCGCCGATGTCTTTGGCGGGCGCATTGCCGAGGTCTTGCTCGATATCCTCGATACGCCGGTGTCCCCCGAGCTTCTGCCGCCCACGGGCGACGGCGAGATTGCGCAGAAGACCGAGGATTTGGTGGGCCCGTACGAGTTGCACGACTACTTCCTCTACTACCTGCTGCGTTTTGGCTTTGAGCCGGGCAAGATCTACCGCATGGCGCTCAAGAGCTTCGAGGGCGTCTACGACGTCAAGACCGTCCACACGTGGTTGCGTACGTTCTATCGTCGCTTCTTTGCCCAGCAGTTTAAGCGCAGCTGCCTGCCCGATGGTCCCAAGGTGGGCTCGGTGACGCTCAGTCCGCGCGGCGATTGGCGTATGCCGAGTGACGCCAGCTCACGTCTGTGGCTTGCGCAGATCGATGCGCTCGATCCGATTGACTAAGGTTGGCTAAATTGAACCAATACGGGGGTTGCAAGCGTTACACTTTTGCAATCTGATGGCCCGTATCGCGCGGCGCTCTTGTCGGAGCGCCGCGTTTTTCATATCGAAAGGTGGCACCATGCAGGCATCGCAGCGTCTCGACCGCTTTAGCGCGGAGGTCTTCGCCTCGCTCAACAACAAACTGCTTGCGCTGAAGGCTCAGGGCAAGACCATTTACAACATGAGCGTGGGCACGCCCGACTTTAAGCCGTACGACCACGTGGTCGAGGCGCTCACGCAGGCAGCCCAAGATCCCGAGATGTGGAAGTATGCCCTGCGCGACCTGCCCGAACTCAAGCAAGCTGTGTGCGATTACTATGAGCGTCGCTTTGGCGTTTCGGGCATTACGCCGTCCATGGTGCAGTCGTGCAACGGCACGCAGGAGGGCGTGGGCCATTTGGGCCTGGCCCTGCTCGATCCGGGTGACACCATTTTGGTTCCCGATCCGTGCTACCCGGTTTTTGAGGCGGGGGCCAAGATCGCCGACGCCAAACTCGAGTATTATCCGCTGGTGGCGGAGCACAATTACCTGCCCTATGTGGCGGGCATCGATCCCGAGGTGGCCGATCGTGCCAAGTACATGATCGTGTCGCTGCCCGCCAACCCGGTGGGCTCGGTGGGCACGCCCGAGATCTACGAGGAGATCATCGCTTTTGCCCGCGAGCACGACCTGCTGATCGTTCACGACAACGCATACTCCGACATCGTGTTCAACGGCGAGCCGGGCGGCAGCTTCTTGCAGTACCCCGGCGCGCTCGAGGTGGGCGTTGAGTTCTTCTCGCTCTCCAAGTCGTTTAACGTCACCGGTGCCCGCATCGGCTTTTTGGTCGGCCGAGAGGACGTGGTCTCGGCCTTTGCCAAGCTGCGCGGCCAGATCGACTTTGGCATGTTCTTCCCGATCCAGAAGGCCGCCATCGCCTGCCTGAACGGTCCGCGCGATGAGGTCGAGGCGCAGCGTCTGAAGTACCAGGAGCGCCGCGATGCCCTGTGCGACGGTCTTGAGGGCTTGGGCTGGGAGCGCCCCAACGCGCATGGCTCTATGTTTGTGTGGGCCAAGCTTCCCGGTGGCCGCACCGATTCCATGGCGTTTTGCGAGGAGCTTATGGAGAAGGCCGGCGTTGTGGTGACGCCGGGCGCGAGCTTTGGTCCTTCGGGCGAGGGGCACGTGCGCATGGCGCTGGTCTTGCCGCCCGACCAGATCGCTTTGGCTGTCGAGGCCATTCGCGAGGCGGGCCTGTATTAGAAAGCTATTTTGGCTCGTCAATATATCGAAACCGATTTCGTGCAGTTATTTTACGAATTCTGCAAACAATTTCGGTAAACGGTCGATTTTTGGCTGCGAATAGGAGCATAATCAAAGTCCCGATTGGATGTATTGGGATTACGACAAGCCGCTCGGGTCGTTCCCGGGCGGCTTGTTTGTGGAGTGAGATGGGAGTTTCTAATGGTTAACGAGAAGAAGGTCGCTATTGTCGGCTGCGGTTTCGTCGGTTCGTCTTCGGCGTTCGCGCTGATGCAGAGCGGTCTGTTCTCCGAGATGGTCCTCATCGACGTGGACAAGAACCGCGCCGAGGGTGAGGCCCTGGATATCGCGCACGGCATGACGTTTGCCGAGCCGATGAAGATCTACGCCGGCGATTATTCCGATGTCGCCGACGCCGCCATGATCGTCGTCACCGCTGGCGCTGCCCAGAAGCCCGGTGAGACCCGCCTGGACCTGGTCAACAAGAACGTCAGCATCTTTAAGTCCATTATCCCCGAGATTAAGAAGTCCGGCTTCGATGGCATTCTGCTCATCGTCTCCAACCCGGTCGATGTTCTGACCTACGCCGCCATCAAGATGTCCGGCCTGCCCGAGGGCCACGTCATCGGCTCCGGCACCGTGCTCGACACTGGCCGTCTGCAGCAGATGCTTGGTGCCCACGTCGAGGTTGACCCGCGCGACGTTCAGGCCTATGTCATGGGTGAGCACGGCGACTCCGAGTTTGTCGCTTGGTCCAGCGCCCAGGTTGCCGGCGTGCCGCTGAACACCTTCTGCGAGCTTCACGGCCACCTGGAGCATGAGGCTGCCGAGAAGCGCATCGCCGAGGACGTTAAGAACTCCGCCTACACCATCATCGAGAAGAAGCACGCCACCTACTACGGCGTCGCCATGGCCGTTAAGCGCATCTGCACCGCTGTTATGCGTGATGAGCAGACCGTTCTGCCCGTTTCCTCGCTCATGGTGGGCGAGTATGGCCTGTCCGATCTGGCCATCTCCATGCCGACGGTCGTTGGCCGCGACGGCGTCGTCTGCCGCGTCCCCGTGCCGCTGAACGACGACGAGCAGCATGAGCTCACCGTCTCCGCCAAGGCCCTCAAGGACATCATCGACAGCGTCGACTTCTCCTGCTAAATCAAGCTCGCTAGAGCGAAAAGCTACAATGAAGGCGTCCGGGTCCACACGGCCCGGGCGCCTTTTTGGTGCAAAGTAACCTGACTCCAATGCACCATAGTTGATGGGAGGGCCATGTCGGATTCGCCTAATTTTTTGACCTATGTCCAGACGGCGTTTGATCCCTTTGAGGAGCGGCCGTTCTGCGCGGTGGATAGCCTGGTCTTTGCGTGGTTGTCCTATTTGCGCTTGCCGGGTGATATGGCGGGGCTGACGAACTGGCAGGGCCTAGACGTACGCGAACTGCTGCGTGCCGAGTGCTACCGGGACATGATTGACGACTTGTGGGACCCAGAGGGAAGCAGGGCCTTGTTGGAGGCCGTGGCAGCAAATCCCAGATACCGCGGCGTGCACGTTTGCGGCTATCGTGCCGTGAGCGATGTGGTGGCGACGGAGCAGTTTGCAGCCATGGCGTTCCGGTTTCCGGCGGGGTTTAGCTATCTTTCCTTCCGGGGGACCGACAGCACGATTGTGGGCTGGAAAGAGGACTTTAACATGGCGTTCCGGTGTCCTGTGCCGGCCCAGGAATCCGCGGCGCGTTATGTGGACGAGGCGGCGGATGCGATCGACGGGCCGCTTTTGTGCGGAGGTCATTCCAAGGGCGGAAACCTTGCGGTGTACGGTGCGGCGATGTGCTCCGATGTCGCCCGTGAGCGAATCGAACGGGCGTATTCCCATGATGGTCCAGGGTTCGTCGAGGAGTTTCTGAACGGCAACGCCTTTGCCGATCTTTCCGGTCGAATCGACAAGACGCTACCTCGGTCGTCGATCTTCGGCATGATGTTCGAGACACAAGAGGACTATGCCATCGTTGAGAGCACCGAGTTCAGCCTGCTGCAGCACAATCCCTTTAGCTGGGTGGTTGATGGTTGCGACTTCGTATACTGTGAGCGCCTGTCCGCCGGTGCTCGATACGTTGATGGCTCCATTCGCGAGATGCTGCTTGCAGTGTCACCTAGCGAGCGCGAGCGTTTTGTAGATGCGTTGTTCTCCGTGTTTGAGGCTACGGACGCCGAACGGTTTGCGGATATCGCAGGAAATCTGCGTGAGAGTCTGCCCGTGATGCTCCAGGCTGCGCAAGGCTTTGACAAAGATACGCGACGCTTTATCTCGCAGACCATCGTGGCGATCCTTAAATGCGCACTGTTGCCCAAACGCCCCCAGATCGACGTGCCCGCTGCCGGCAAGAGTTTGGCAGAACAGCTCGAGGCTTGGCAGTCCGAGCTCCTGCGCTAGCCATTGATACAAAGCAACCTGTCCCCGATGCGCCAATCTTCGATGCGCCTGGGGCGGGCTCGACCGCTATACTGGTTCGTGCCGAAATCGATCTAGAACGGAATGCCGTATATGAAAATCAATCACGCGATTCTGCATATCCTGGACTTTGACTCTGCCGTCAACGTTATGAGCCAGCGCGAGTTGGATATCGAGAGCCGCACCGTGCGTAATTTCGTAACCACGCACCTGCGGCGCGCTCGTACCTCGGCCGACAACAAACGCGCCACGTTTGCCGAGAACTCTGCGTTTGGTGGTGAGCTCAAGGGCTATTTCTTTGGCGAGCGCGAGTTCGTGGACCTGTCGCAGCAGATTGCGGAGTTTATCTCCTCCGAGCTCACCAAAGCCGAGAAAGCCGAGTCCACCGACGTGCTCGTGGCTGATTTTGACGACGATGAGGATGCCCGCTGGTTTGCCGTGATGCTGCTGGGCTCCAAGCAGGCTTTTATGCACGAAGTGGGCCGCGAAGAGGGGGAGGTGCGCAACGACATCGCGCGCCACTACGCCATTCTGCCGAACCCCTCGCAAAAGGTGCCGAGCTATGCAATCGTGCGTGCAAGCACCATGGAGATCGGCTATGTGGATAAGAAGCGCAAGATTGCCGGCGAGGATCGCATGCTCATTCCCGATGGCCTGCTGCAGTGCGACACGGGGGTATCGGGCAAGGAGGTCATCGACACCGTGACGCGTGTGGTCGAGGAAGTCGCCGAGGAGCACGGTGCCAACACGGCCGTGGCGCTCGCCAAGGTTAAGGCTGCCGTTGCCGAGAAAGTCGAGGATGACGAGGAGCTGCCGCCTTGGGATATCGTCGATGAGGTCTTTGAGGACGAACCAGTTATCAAGGAGAGCGTGCGCGCGGCACTGACTGAGGAGAAGGTGCCTGAGCGCGTTCCCGTGGAGCGCAAGCAAGTTGAGCGCGCGGCCGTGCGCAATCACAAGATCCGTACCGACACGGGCATCGAGATCAGCTTCCCGGCCGAGATGGGTTCGAACTCCGAGTACATCGAGTTCGTCAATGAGCCCAACGGCCTCATCTCCATCGAGCTCAAGAATATCGGGTCAATTGAGAATCGATAAACTGCGCTTGGACGCTGCAAAAATAAAGGCCGAAGCCCCGGATGAGGGCTTCGGCCTTTTTACTTGGGGCTGAATTACGTTGCAGGTCGAGCATACGTCAGCGAAAACGCCCCTAAGCGAGCAAGGTGACGTGAAAGAGGAGGGAAGCGTACTTCGGTACGCGACCGACGATTGAACGTCAGATTGCCGCTTAGGGGCGTTTGCAGCGTCGGGCCGTTACGGCGTTTGGTAAAACGCCGTAACTATTAAAGCTGGCGCAGGCCCTCTTCCAGGCCGGTCTTGCTGTCGGTCTTCTCGTCGCGCATCTTGATGGCGCGGGCGGGGACACCGGCCACGACGGCGCCGGCGGGGACGTCCTCGACGCACACGGCGCCGGCGGCAACTACAGCACCCTTGCCCACGTGCACGCCTTCCAGGACCACGGCGTTTGCGCCGATCATGACATCGTCCTCGATGATGACGGGCGTGGCGCTGGCGGGCTCCACAACGCCTGCCAGCACGGTGCCGGCGCCGATGTGGCAGTTCTTGCCCACGGTGGCGCGACCGCCCAGCACGGCGCCCATATCGATCATGGAACCCTCGCCGATAACGGAGCCGATGTTGATGATGGCGCCCATCATGATGACGGCACGGTCGCCAATCTCGACGCGGTCGCGGATGATCGCGCCCGGCTCGATGCGGGCGTTGATGCCCTTAAGGTCGAGCATGGGGACGGCGGAGTTGCGGCAGTCATTCTCGACGTCGTAGTAATCGATGGAATCGGCGTTGGCGTCCAGGATGGCTTTGAGCTCGTCCCAGTCGCCAAAGACGGTCTTGCCGCGACGGCCGCCGTAGACATGTGCGTCGCCCCAGGCAACCTTCATGCCGGGTTTCTCGCGCACATACAGCTTGACAGGCGTCTTTTTAGGCGCGGTGGCGATGTAATTGATAATCTCCTGGGCATCCATCTCGGCTGCGTTGCTCATTCGCTATCTCTCCTTTGGGTGGATTCGGTTGATACCTGGTTAGGCAAACATGACCTGGTCGAACGTATAGAAGCCGGGTTCGCGGGCGACGAGCTTCTGCGCGGCTGCCAGGGCGCCGTTGACAAAGATCTGACGGCTCGTGGCGCGGTGGGTGAGCGTGACCTCCTCGTCCTGGCCAAAGAAACTCACTTCGTGGACGCCGGCGACAGTGCCACCGCGCAGCGAGTGCATGCCGATCTCCTTGGGATCGCGTGCTCCGCACATGCCCTCGCGGCCATAGACGGGGTGGTAGCCTGCCTCGGGCTCGGCTTCGACGACGGCGTCGAGCAACAACTTGGCAGTGCCGCTGGGGGCGTCGACCTTTTGGTTATGGTGCGTCTCGACGATTTCGCAGTCAAAGCCGGGCAGCTCGCGTGTAGCCTGCGCTACCAGATGGCGCAGGGCTGCGATACCGATGGAGTAATTGCCCGAGTGCATAACGCGGGTGTTCTGGCCCAGCTCACGCAGGCGGTCCATCTGCTCGGGGGTGTAGCCTGTGGTGCCTGAGACCAACGCCGCGCCCGTGCGCTCGACATAGGCGACGACAGCGTCGAAGGTCGCGACGTTCGAGAAGTCGATAATCACATCGGCAGCCGGTGCGTTCTCGAGCTCGCTCAAATCGAAGCCAATCTGGGCCACGATATCAAAAACGGGCTGCCCGGCGGCATCGACAATGCTTTCGGCGGTGGTGCGGATGAGCGAGCCCATGCGGCCCGTTCCCATAATGACGGTCTTAATCAAGCAGACCAGCTCCCTTCAGAGCATCGGTAAGTTCGGATCGCGTGTCGTCTGCCATGGGGCACAGCGGCATACGGTAGTTTGCCTCGATCATGCCCATCTGGGCGAGCGCTTCCTTAACGGGGATGGGGTTGACCTCGCTAAAGAGGGCATTGATGAGCGGCTGACCGGCAATCTGGATATCGCGGGCGCGCTCCACGTCGCCGTCCAAATAGGCGTGGCACATGTCGTGCACGAGCTGCGGCTGAACATCGGCCCACACGCTGATGGTGCCCGAGGCGCCCAGGCTCATGAGCGGCACGGTAAGCGCGTCCTCGCCCGAGTACATGCGGAAGTCGTCTGACAGCAGGTGAGCGATCTTGGCCGCGTAGGCGACGTCGCCCGAGGCTTCCTTAATACCCATGATGTTGGGATGTGCGGCCAGGCGCTCTACGTTGTGCTCGCTGATACCGCAGCCGCAACGACCGGGGATGTTGTACAGGATGCAGGGAATGTCCACGGCATCGGCTACGGTCTTAAAGTGCTGATAGATACCCTCTTCGTTAGACTTGTTGTAGTAGGGGGTAATGAGCAGCAGGCCGTCGGCTCCCAAGCCCTGGTAAGTAAGCGACTTGGTGAGCATGGTCTGCGTGGAGTTGGAGCCCGAGCCGGCGATGACGGGGACGCGTCCTGCAACTTGCTTGACCACCGCGGCGACAACGGAGTTGTCCTCGTCGTCGGTCATCGTGGCGCTCTCGCCGGTGGTGCCTAGGGTGAGGATGGCGTCGGTGCCGTTTTGCAGGTGGAAATCGATAAGGCGCCCAAGCGCGTCAAAGTCGACACTGCCGTCCTTTTTAAACGGCGTAACCAGGGCGACGATTGAGCCCTCGAGATTGCGGATGTCCATGTTCTTCTCCTTCGCCTCCGCGATCTGGATGCGTTTGTTCCATTGAGCTGCGACTGCCAGGCGCTCGTCTTGGGCGCGACGGCGGGCGCTTTCGGCGCGCGACTTGGCCAGCAGCTCTCGGCCGCACGGCAGCACGTCGAGCGTGGAAAAGTAATCGCCCGGGCGCTCGGCGCGGCGGATGAGGTCGGCCGCGCCATCGGGGCGCAGCAGGACCTCGGCGGAGCGCAGACGTCCGTTGTAGTTGTAGCCCATGGAGTAGCCATGCGCACCGGTATCGTGGATTACAAGCAGGTCATCCATGTCGATATGCGGCAGCTCGCGGTCGATGGCGAACTTGTCGTTGTTTTCGCACAGGTTGCCCGTGATATCGTACGTGTTCGTGACGGGAGCTGCGGACTTGTCGGGGCCACCCGGCTGGCCCATCACTGTAACGTGGTGGTAAGCGTCATACATGGCAGGACGAATGAGGTCGACGGCACTTGCGTCCACGCCGATATAGTCTTTGTAGATCCGCTTTTCGTGAATGGCCTTGGTGACCAGGCACCCGTAGGGGCCCATCATAAAGCGGCCCATCTCGGTGCAGATCGCCACATCGCCCATGCCGGCGGGAACCAGGATCTCGTCGTAGGCCGCGTGTACACCCTCGCCGATGGCGTGGATGTCATTGGCCTGCTGCTCGGGCAGGTAGGGGATACCCACACCGCCGGACAGATTGATAAAGGCGACATGTGCACCGGTCTCGCGCTCCAGGCGCACGGCAAGTTCAAAGAGGATTCGCGCGAGCTTGGGGTAGTAATCGTTGGTGACGGTGTTGCTGGCAAGGAAGGCATGGATGCCAAAGTCCTCGGCGCCCTTGGCCTTGAGCATGCGGAAGGCATCAAAGAGCTGCTCGGTGGTCATGCCGTACTTGGAATCGCCCGGGTTGTCCATAATGCCGTTGGAAAGCTGGAACAGGCCGCCCGGGTTAAAACGGCAGCTCACCGTCTTGGGGATGGGTCCCGCGACGCGCTCGTAAAACTCAATGTGGCTGATATCGTCGAAGTTGACGATGGCGCCCAACTTGTCGGCAAGCTCAAAGTCTGCCGCCGGCGTGTCGTTGGACGAGAACATGATGTCATGGCCGGTGATGCCCAGCGAGCGGGCGATCATGAGCTCGGTATAGCTCGAGCAATCGCAGCCGCAGCCGTATTCGTTGAGAATTGAGATAAGGGCCGGGTTGGGGTTGGCCTTGACGGCAAAGTACTCCTTAAACCCCGGGTTCCACGCAAAGGCGTCGCGCACTTCTTGCATGTTGCGGCGGATACCCGCCTCGTCGTATAGATGAAACGGCGTGGGGAACTGCTCGACGATATGCTCGAGTGTCTCCTTGTCCACAAACGGCTGCTTGGCCGCATATGCCTCGTTGGGGGTCAATGCCATGTCCCGTAAACCTCGCTATCCAGACGGCGCCATCTGCGCATCGAATCCGCATAGCGTGGACCCAATGTCCGGATAGCGCTCCCGCATTGCTGCAGACAGTCCTGCGAGTGTTTCCCGCAGGCCCACCAGGCTGTTCGTGCCCGAAAAACCCAGTTCGGCGGGTTTCGCCTCCCCGCGGGGTCAAAGTCTGCCGACTCGCCCGCGGCTCTTCGTGCCCGCGCCTCTATCAAGTGGTAAAGACCCTACCACGTTGCACTTTACCAAACAAGAGTATTCGTATATAACGTTTAAAAAATGCAGCATCATGCTAGAAACGAGGGCGCCACAATCCTGCGTCACAATAGGTGACAACTGAGTTGCCCCATGAAAGGAATCCCCATGACCGAGCTCCAAGAACTCCGTCGCTATCGTCGCGACCTGCATCGCATTCCGGAGCTCGACTTCGATCTTCCGCAAACTATCGCCTATATCGAGGGCGTGCTCGCTCCGCTTGCCTGCGAGGTGATCCATCCGTGCCCTAGTTGCGTGTGCGCTTTCTTCGACGCTGGCACGGGTGCCTCGCATGCCACGGCGATTCGTGCCGATATGGATGCGTTGCCTATTGCGGAGACGACGGGCGCCGCTTTTGCCTCGACGCATCCCGGCAAGATGCACGCGTGCGGCCACGACGGGCACATGGCTATGGCCCTCGCGGCGGCAACTTTTGTCGACCGTACGATTCGTGAGCAGCCGGGCGTTATTAAGCGCAACGTGCTTTTTGTGTTCCAGCCGGCCGAGGAAACAACCGGTGGCGCTAAGACGGTATGCGAGAGCGGCGTGTTCGAGCGCTACGGGGTCGACCGCATCTTTGGCTTTCACGTGTGGCCCGATCTTCCTGCCGGTACGCTGGCGAGCTGTCCCGGTCCGCTGCTGGCGCGCTCGAGCGAGACGCACATTCATATCCATGGCACGAGCATCCATATCGCCAAGACCTACGGCGTTCCAGTCGAGGAATCACATGACGCAGCGCTGGCGGCGGCAAAGTTCCTGGTTGCCGAGCGCGAGCTGATGGACGAGCTGGGTGCCGATGAGCCCTGCATCGGTAAGTTTGGCCTGCTGCAGGCCGGCACCGTCTGCAATGCGGTGGCGGGGGAGGCCCATGTTGCCGGTAGCTTGCGTGTGTTTACGGACGCCATGTTCGACCGTGCGCGCGAGGGCGTACGCCGTGCGCTCGACGAGGCGTGCACCGCAACGGGCTGTACGTACGATCTCGACTTTGCCGAGGGCTATCCGCCAGTCGATAACGACCCCGAGTTGTTTGCCCACATTGCGCCTGCCTTGCCCGAGTTGCAACTTGTGGACGAGCCGCTGTTAATTGCCGAGGACTTTGCTTTCTATCAGCGCCATCTGCCGGGCGTGTTCTTCTTGCTGGGCACGGGCGTGCCAGAAGGACAAGAAAACCCGATCGACGCTGATGACTGCCCAGCCTATGCGATGAGCGCTCTGCATACCGATACCATGCTCTTTGACGAGGAGATTCTTCTCAAAGGCCTCGATGTCTACAAACGATTGCTTTTGCTTGACTAAGGCGCAAAGGACTATTTGTTCTAGAAAACACGAACAAACGTACGATATAATAGAGATGTAAGTCTATAGAAAGGTTTGACGTTACTAACGTAAGGCGATACTATGATTGCATCGTATAAAGATGAGGATACCGAACGCTTTGCCATGGGTGTGCGGGTCAGGAGGTTCGTGCCCTTTGAGCGTGTTGCGTTGAGGAAGATTCGCCAACTGCAGGTTTGTGCTTCGCTTGATGATCTTCGCGTTCCACCGGGCAACCGCCTGGAAGCTTTGAAGGGCGATCGTGCCGGTCAATATAGCATCCGTGTTAACGAGCGCTATCGGGTCTGTTTTGAGTGGAGACAGGAGATGGCTTGGAATGTCGAAATCGTCGATTATCACAAGTGATGAGACTTCGGCCGATTTGCTGTCGCCGGTGACTCCTGGTGAGCTTCTCAAAGAGGAGTTTCTTGTTCCCATGGGCATTTCTCAATATCGCCTTGCGAAAGAGACTGGGATTCCGGCTCAGCGTATCGGGCAGATTGTCTTGGGAAAACGTCGCGTGACGGCCGACACCGACCTCCGTCTTTGCCGTTATTTTGGCCTGACGGATGGTTATTGGCTGCGCGCTCAGGTGGCGTTTGACCTTGAGGCCGAGAAAAGGCGGATCGAACCGGAACTCGACAAGATCGTTCCTGTTCAGCAGGCTATCGCACTGTAGTGCTCAAAGATGATGGGGGTGGCGCGGCGATGAGGCGACGCCGACAGTCTGCCGTATATAGTCCGGGTGGATGCGGGTGCGGTTTGCTGCTGCTTCCGGTTATTGCTGTGAGCATTGGCGTGATGTTTGCGCTTGCCGGGCTTGCCGCGGCGGCGCTCGTGCTGTTTATCACTGCCATCGGCGTGACGATTTGGCTCTGCCGCAATCGCGAGCAACGCCGTGCCGACGGTAAAACCAATGTCGGCTGGGTCGTCTTTCTGATCATTGCGTACCTGCTGAGTGCCAGCTACCTTGTTTTCTTTGTCCTGTTGATGATCAGTGCCTTTACCGGGGAATCCGTCACGGTGGGTTGATGCACTGCCAGCAGACGGTCGCGCGCAGTGCGTTTGCTCGGCGTTTGGATAACTGCATTGGTCGTTTACCGCAGCCTTAGCTCTCAGCTAATGAATTCAAGTTCAATCCTTCCTACGATGTGCTGTGTACCGGCACGGTAGCCGGATCGTAGGAAGGATGAATAATGGCAAAAGAGGGAAAGAAGCCAATCGGCAAGATTGTCCTAGGCATCATCGTGGTGCTGGTTATTGTCGGTGCCGTGGGCTCTATGGGCGGCAACTCAACCGATTCGTCTGCGAGCGATTCGGCAAAACCTGCCGAGACGACACGGCAGGCTGAGGAGCAAAAAGAACCGCAAGAACCGTATACCATTGCTGACGAGGCTGAAGACACTTCCAATCAGTTTACCTATAAGATCACGGGCACCCTGACCAATAACACGGACAAGGAAAAGAGCTACATTCAGATTGAATATGTTCTGTATGATGCCGATGGCAACCAGGTTGGAACGGCTCTTGCAAACACCAATCATCTGAAGGCGGGCGGCTCCTGGAAGTTCGAGGCGCTGGTTACGGTGTCTCCCGACCAGGTTGCTAGCTGGGAGCGTTCGGACGTAAGCGGTTTCTAGCATGTTGCATGCACTGGGGGAGGTGAAGTCGTATGTCCGATAAAAAGCTGACTGACGAGTTGCTCAATGAGCTTCTCGACGCGCCAAACATCGATGGCTATATCAAGGAACACGACTTTGCCGCCCCGTCGCTTTCGGATTACTTAAAGCAGTTGCTGCAAGAGAAGGGGCTCGAGCGTTCGCGCGTGGTGCGTATGGCCGACCTCAACGAGACCTTTGGCTATCAGATCTTTACCGGTTCGCGCAATCCGAGCCGCAATAAGGTGCTGCAGATTGCCTTTGCAATGGCGCTGTCGATGAAGGAGACTAACCGCGCCCTGACGGCTGCCGGAGTGAGCGTCCTAAACTGCAAGGACCGTCGCGATGCAATCATTATCTTTTGCATCGACCGTGGCTGTAGCCTCCAAAAGGTCAATGAAGAGCTGTATCGCTTTGGCGAGGAAACGGTGAGTTAGTGGCCAATGGCTGAGCTGGCTGTTGCCGAAACAACTATGCGAACGAACAGGGTGCGGACACCATGGGGTGTCCGCACCCTGCGTTATGATGGACGCCATGGATACTCAGAGCCCAACATATTCCGATGACGAGCTGACTGCTTCACTTGCCGAGCATTTGGCGTCGCTCGACCGCGATGACAGCTATCGTGTGGAGCGCGTGCTCAAGTGCTCGGATGTCGAGACGACCGAACTCGTCTATTTTGAGGGCTCTGGCGGCGGGTCTCTCGGTCCCTTTGTCCGCAAGCGCATCGATGCTTCGGCGCAGATTGGCGGGGCCTACGAGCGCCTGTTTGCGGCTCAGCGGGCCGGACGCCGTTTTGAACACTTACCCCGGATTGTCGATTGCCGCCGCGCGGGCGAGGAGCTCGATGTGGTGATGGAATATGTCGAAGGCGAGACGCTCGAGGCGCTCGTGGGGCGCCTGGGCGCGACGCCCGATTATGCCCGCGAGCTGTATCCCGTTCTGTGTGAAGCGGTGGGCGAGCTGCATGCTGGTTTTGCAGCTGCGGGGGAGCCAGGGGTACCGGTAATCCATCGCGACCTTAAACCCTCGAACATCATCGTATCGGGCGTGAGGTATGCGGCCGATGCTGGCATGACCTTCTCGTCGTTGGTGATTATTGACCTGGGAATCGCGCGCGTATGGCGCGATGGCGCCGATGCCGACACCGTCAAGTTTGGCACGCGACCCTATGCGCCGCCCGAGCAGTATGGGTTTGGGCAGACGAGTGTGCGCAGCGACGTGTACGCGCTGGGCGCCCTGTTGTTCTTCTGCTTGACGGGAGTCGACCCTAAACCAGGGCTCGACATGCGCGAGCAATGCGAGGCGCGCGGTATTCCCACTCCACTTTCCGATGCCGTCTGCATGTCGATGGCGCTCGATCCGGCCAAGCGTTTTGCGAGTGCGGAAGCATTGGGACGGGCGACGCGCGCGGCATACGATCTGAGTCGCCCCGTGCGGCCTCCTGCGCCTGCGCCTGTCCGTACTCCAGACTCGGAGACAGTGTTGGCGTCCCAAGGGCTCCAGAAACCCGCAGGGCTTCCTGGCCCTGCCGCCTCCGCTGCATGCGGTCTGCTCTCTCGCGTTCCGGAGTCTCTGGGGCGCATTTGGAATACGCTCGTCTGCTTCTCGCTGCTTGTGTTCTTTGCCGGTAGCCACTTTGCCGTCTTTCACCCCACGGGAGCAAACCAAAGCTACCCGACGTGGCTTCTCATAATCGAGTATTTTTTCTTTGTCGATGGCCTTATGGTGCTTATGCATTTTGCGCTGCTCGATAAGCGCCGTCTTCGTCGGCGATTCGCATTGCTCGACAGCTATCGCGGCAAGAAGCTCGCGAAGCTCTTGCTCAAGGCATTGGGTGTGCTGCTCCTATGCATGATCGTCATAGTCGCGGTTGCCAATGCGACCGGCGTCGTCGATACCTCCGCTACCTAAAAGAAAAGGGCCCCATTGGGGCCCTTTGCAGTTGCACTTAGATGCGGTTCATCTGAGCGGCGACTTTGTTGTACCAGTCCTGCCACGTGGGCGGGCAGTACTTTTTGGCCGCTGCCGGGGTAAGGGTGGAGCCGTAGTTGGCGCCCAGATAGGCAACGTGAGCGGAGATGCCCTCGCTCCAGCTGCCAAAGCTGCGCCAACCGCCGCCACGTGCACTCCAGCCCCAGGCGTTGTAAGAATTGGCGCAATAAGCACCCTTGGTGCTCTCGATGCAGGCGATGGCGGGGGACCAACGGGGGTCGACACCGGTATTCCAAGCGGCGACGGCAAAGTTATAGCCCTGGCCTGCCATGGGGGAGCCGGCGAGATAATTGTCGATGCGGCTCGTCCACTCATTAATGAACGAATCGTAATCGGAGCTACCGGTATTGGCGTTGTTCACCGTGGTGTCGATGGTGGTGTTGGTGTTGGTGGCCTGGCTGCTGGAATTGCTGCCGCTTACGCCCTCGCCCGAGAGCTTTTCGGCGGCAGCGGCCTTATCGGCCTCAAGCTTGGCAAGCTCGGCGGCATTTTCCTGCTCGGCTTTTGCCTGTGCCTCGCTGCGGAGCTGCTGGGCCTGCGCCAGCGCATCCTCGGCGTTTTTCTGCTCCGCCTCAAGCTGAGACTTGGCCTGCTGGAGCTCGGCCTTGTTCTGCTCGAGTTCGGTTTGCATATTATTGAGCTCTTCGATCTCGTCGACGCTCGAGCTCGTGATCTGGTTGGTGTATTTGCAGGTCGTGATGAACTCACCCAGGCTCTGCGCGTTGACCAGGAAGCTCACGATGGGGTTAGTGCCCTTCTGGTACTTGTACAGATCGCGCATGGCGGAGCTTGCCTTGGCCTGCTGCTCGGGAAGCTTAGCCTCGATTTCCTCGATGCTTGCCTCATTGGAGTCAATCTGCTTTTGCAGGTCATCGAGCTTGGTGCGGGCGTCGTTGTAGGCGCTCGTAGCGGCTTCGATCTTCTGCTGGGCTGCGGAAAGCTGGTCCTGCGTTGCCTGCGAGGCGGCATACGCCGCAACGGGGGAGAGCATCGGCGTGGCCGTCAGCGCAACGGCGAGCGCGGCGCTCGTGATGATACGAGCCGGCTTCGACGCAATGAGCGCTGCGGTGCGATGATTCGAATGCTGCATCCAGTCCCTCTGCAATCAATCGTAGGTTATGGTTCGAACGGTATTCTACTACTGCTTTCGACCTCAACTTGAACCTTAAAGGTCCCAAAGGGTCAAGTTGAACTTGAGGCTTTGGCTTTGACCTGCAGTTATGATGAATTGTTGAGAAACCATAGAGTTCAACTTTAACGTTACAGAGCCCTGTTTGAGAGGAGTTTTGGGCTGTAAAAGCCATCTCAACGTGGGGTTTTATAACTACAGCGTGCCCTTCTGGCGAGCCCGCTCAATCTCTTCGAGGGCCTCGGCGGGGGTGAACGAACAGGTGCCGTCGCCGAGTTTGATTACCTGGATATCGTCGCCGGCGTAGACCTCTCCGCCCTTTAGTACCACGCCGAAAACGCCCTCGTGGGGAAAGATGCAGTCGCCGGCGAGATAGTAGATGGCGCAGCGTGTGTGGCAGGCCTTGCCGATTTGGCTGATTTCGACAAGCATCTCGCTGCCAAGCTTGAGCTGCGTGCCCAAGGGGAGCGAGAGCAGGTTGATGCCCCGGGTTGTGAAGTTCTCCCCAAAGTCACCCTCGTGTACGTCGAGCCCGCGTGCCTGCGCCGTCTGGATGGACTCCGCGGCTAAAAAAGAGACCTGGCGGTGCCAATGCCCGGCGTGCGCATCGGTGGCGAGGCCAAATTGCTCTATAACGGTGTCGTGTCCATCGGCGACGGGCGACTTGCGCGTGCCCTTGTGCGCCGACGTGTTGATCGAGACGATGCGGGCGGGTCCGTTGTAGGCGTCGTTTGCCATGCACAGGGGAGCGGTCGCTTTCGCACGTTCCGCCAGCTCGCGCTTCGCGGCATTGAGGATGGGATTATCGGTCGGATGGTCTTGGGGCACGTGTGCGCCTTTCGTTTGAGGATGTCAATACGCTGAATCCTACAACAATGGTAGGTTCATTGCCCATTGTCATACAACGGTGAGCGCCGTCTTCGTGCTGGCCTTCGTGCTGGACGATTACGTCGATTGCCATAGATACGGTGGAGCTTTGGGCGCCGGCGGCTTGGCACGCTAGAATAAATCAGTTGCGCAAAGACCGCCCGTTGTGTGGGCAGTTCATGATAGGAAGTTTCCATGGCATTGCAATTTACAGAGCGCGAGTTCATTCCCGTGCTGCTTGGTGGCGACATCAACGCCTATTCGGTGGCGCGCGCCTTCTACGAGGAGTACCAGGTCAAGAGTCTGGTCTTTGGCAAGTATCAGACGGGTCCCGCGTACCGCAGCCAGATTATCGACTACACGCCCAACGTGGATATCGACACCATGCCCGTGATGCTCAAAACCGTCAACGGCATTGCCCAAGCGCATGCCGACAAGACGATTGTCCTTGTGGGTTGTGGCGACAACTATGTCGCTCTCGTGGCTCAAGCCAAAGATGCTCATGAGCTGGCGGATAACATCGTCGCTCCCTACGCGCCCTACAGCATGCTCGAGCAGTGCCAGAAGAAGGAGATCTTCTACGAGCTGTGCGAGAAGCATGGCGTGCCCTATCCGCACACGTTTACCTTTACCAAGGCGATGCTTAATGCCCAGGGTGAGGCGCCTGCCGAAGTGCTCGACCAGATCGATTTTCCTTACCCGATGATTCTGAAGCCTTCTGACGGCATCATGTGGTGGCAGCATGAGTTCGAGGGCCAGAAGAAGGCCTATGAGATTGCCGACCGCGCCGAGCTGGAACAGGTCATTCGCGATTCGTATGCCAGCGGCTACACCGACGACCTGATCTTGCAGGATCGCGTGCCCGGCAACGACGAGTACATGCGCGTGCTCACCAGCTATTCCGACCGCAACGGCAAGGTGCGCATGATGTGCCTGGGCCATGTGCTGCTCGAGGAGCATCAGCCCCACGGTGTCGGCAACCATGCCTGTATCATTACCGAGCCCAACGACGAGCTCATGGGCGGCGTGCGCAAGTTGCTCGAGGACCTTCACTTTGTGGGCTATTCCAACTTTGACGTTAAGTACGACGAGCGCGACGGCTCGTTTAAGTTCTTCGATTTCAACACGCGCCAGGGCCGCAGCAACTACTACGTTACCAACAGCGGCTTTAACGTTGCCAAGTATGTGGTGGACGAGTATGTGTTCAACCGTCCGTTTGAGCCGGAGTTTGTGACGGCTCAGGACGAGGCCCTGTGGATGGTCGTCCCCATGGGCGTCGTCGACAAGTACGTCAAGGATCCCGAGCTGCGCGCTAAGGTGCATCGCCTGGACAAGGAAGGCAAGGGCGCCGACCCTTCGTTTATGAAGGGCGACTTTGTCTTTAACCGCTGGCTGCGCATGTGGCACACCAAGCTGCGCCACTTTAAGCTGTTCAAGACGTATTACAAGTAGATGAGCGCGGCGCCCGTCCGGTTTGCATCGGGCGGGCGCGGGTATGATACGCGCAATTGCGCAAGCGTCATCAAGGAGGCGGCGATGGAAAAGCTGGGAGTTATCGGCGGCATGGGCGCCGAGGCCACGTCGTATTACTACGACCAGGTGGTGCGTCATACGGCTGCTGCCTGCGATCAGGAACATATCGACATGGTGGTGCTCTCCAAGTCGACCATGCCCGACCGCACGTTGGCCATTAAGACCGGCGAGCATGCCAAGCTGCTGGCGACCATGAAAGAGTGTGCCCAGGCACTCGAGTCGCTGGGCTGTGCGCACATTGCCATTCCCTGCAACACGTCGCACTACTTCTACGACCAGATCCAGTCGTTTACGAAGGTGCCGATTATCCACATGCCGCGTGAGTCGGTGCGCTATGCTCTGGCCGGTGCGGTGATGGGGGAGTGCGAGTTCGACCCCAACCTGAGTATGCCGGCCGAGCCGGTGCACAAGATTGGCATCATGGGCACCGACGGAACCGTGGGCGCGGGTGTCTACGGCCGCGAATGTAAGGCTGCGGGTGTTGAGGTCGTCTATCCCAGCGAGAAACGTCAGAACGATGTGATGTCGCTTATCTACGATGATGTGAAGGCCGGACGTGAGCCCGATATGGATAAGTTCGACCGCGTGATGTGGGAGTTCGCCCGTAGCGGCTGCGACCGCGTCATTCTGGCCTGCACCGAGCTATCGGTGCTGCAAAAGTACCGAGAGATGCCCGAGATCACCCTCGACGCCATGGATGTCCTGGTGCGCGAATCCATCATCCTCAGCGGCGTCCCCTACCGCCTCTAGCTTCCGACCCGCCAAAAAGGGACAGGTTTATTTTGGTAGGTTTTATCTGGTGAAACAGTAAAGGCCTCGGCTCGTTTGGTGCGAGCCGAGGCCTTTTGCGTTGGACGGTTGCTGTCGGTGGTGAACTAGAACAGGAAGCCGATGGCGATGAGGGCGATGCTGACGATGAGCGCGGCGATGTCCAGGCCCTTGATGGGGTAGCGCTTGTACGAGCTGGCGCGCGTACGCAGATAGAAGCCGCGCTGTTCTGCCGCCAAGGCTGTGGCATCGGTCTTGCCCACGCTCGAGATGAGCAGCGGCACGCACAGTGGCAGCATGAGCTTAAGCTTCTTGATGGGGTTCTTGGTGTCGTACTCGACGCCGCGTGCGGTCTGCGCCTCCATGATGGCGTTCATCTCCTGACCAAACACCGGCACAAAGCGCAGCGCCGTGGTAAAGGTGAAGGCATAGCGATACGGTACGTGCAGCACCTCGACGCAGGCGTTGGCAAGGTCGTTGAGCTTGGTCACCATGAGCATGAGGATGAGTGGTAGCGCCACACCCAGCAGGCGCAGGCAGGCCTTTGATCCTGTGATGAGGCCCGTGTCGGTGATAAAGCCCCACACCACGTTGCCATCGCGCATAAAGGCCAGCTGGAGCACCAGCATGATAAGCGCGAGCGGAATCAGCAACTTGAGCAGCGAGAACAGACGGTTGACGACGCCGGCATAGGCACCCAGCGCAAGGGTGAGTGCCAAAAAGCCTAGCAGCGCCACGTAGGAGTCGGACAAGAAGATGCCGACGATGATGGCGGCGGCGAGGCCCAGTTTGACGACGGGGTTCAGGTGATGCAGCAGCGTATCGCCCGGCATGTAGTCGATGACGTTAACCACGGTGGATCATCTCCTTGGTAATTCGAACGACATCGGTGACCTCGCTCACCTGCGCAAAAGCGGGCGAGACGGAAGATGCCAGACGGCGCGAGAGTTCAATAACCTGGGGAGGCTCCACGTAGGCACGCCGCATGAGATCGATGTTCGAGAATAGCTCGTGCGTGCGGCCGCGGTCGAGGATGCGACCGTCGGCCATTACCACAATGCGCTCGGCAAAATCCGAGACGACTTCCATATCGTGGCAGACCATGATGACGGCGCAACCGCGCTCGGCCATGGTGCGCACCGTTTCCATGACGGTCATGCACTCGCGGTAATCAAGGCCGCTCGTGGGCTCGTCGAGCACGACGATCTTGGGCTCAACCACTACGACGGAGGCAAGCGCCACCATTTGTCGCTGACCGCGCGAGAGCGAGAAGGGCGCCTCGTCGGCCGGCAAGCCAAAGCGGTCGATGACGAGCTGGGCGCGACGCAGAGCCTCGGCACGGTCGATGCCGGCAAGCTCCAGGCCAAAGGCGACCTCGTTGAGCACGGTGTCCTTGCAGATCTGGCGGTCGGGGTTTTGGAAGAGGGTCGCGACCTCGCGAGCGATGCGGCTCGTGGGAACGGCTGCGGTATCCAGTCCCGTGACGCGCACGCTGCCCGAGGCGGGCTTAAGCAGGCCTGTGAGCAGCTTGGTGAGCGTGGTCTTGCCGGCACCGTTCTGGCCGACGATGCCCACGAGCTCGCCGGGATAGAGGGTCAGGTTGAGGTCGTGGACGGCGGCGCCGCCATTGGGATAGGCAAACTCAACATGGTCGAAGGTGAGTACGGGCTCGGCGTCCTTGGCATGAGGGCGCAACGACGGTGCATGCGGGGAACCGGCGGGCGCCTGGGCTTCGATGACCGCGTGTACGGGGTCGACGATGTCCGAAATCAGGCGCTCGGCCTCATCGACATCCAAGCAAGGGGTGCCGCTTACCAGGCCATCGGTTTGGAGGCTATTGAAGATACGCGTGACGCGAGGGCAGTCGACGCCGATGGCACGGAGCTCGTCGGTATGCGCGAAGACCTCGTGTGGCTCGCCCTGCAGCGCGATTTCGCCATGGTTGAGCACGAGCACGCGGTTGCAGTACTCTGAGAGCAGGGCGACCTTTTGCTCAACGACGACGATGGTGATTCCAAGTGCGCGGTTTGCCTCACGCAGCGTCTCGAAAACCAACGTGGAGCTGGCGGGGTCGAGTGCCGCGGTGGGCTCGTCGAGAACCAAGACGCGCGGACGCATGGCGAGGATGGCGGCGATGGCTACCTTTTGCTTCTGTCCGCCCGAGAGGGTGGCGATCTCGCGGGCGCGCAGGTCGCTGATGCCGACGGTCTCGAGCGTTTCGCTCACGCGCTGCTCGATCTGGTCGTGGGGAACGCCAAAGTTCTCGAGGCCAAAGAGCATCTCGTCCTCGACGACCGAGGCGACCATCTGCGTGTCGATATCCTGCAGCACACTGCCGACGATTTGCGACACGTCGGTCAGCGAGACCTCGCAGGTGTCGTGGCCGTCAACCATGACGGACCCAAAGAACGTGCCGGTGTAGTGGTGGGGCACGGCACCCGACAGGCAGGCGGCAAGCGTAGACTTGCCGGCGCCTGAGGGCCCGATGATGCCGATGAAATCTCCCTTGTTCACGCTGAGCGAGATGTGGCTGAGCGCCTGCTCGGTCTGCGTGCCATAGGAGAACGAGACATCGTCGACGTTGATGATCGTTTCCATGGATACCTTTCATAGTCATTGGGGACGTTCTTTAATGACTAGTCGTTTAAGAACGTCCCCAAAAGCTAGTCGTTTGGGACAGTCTTTGATGGTGAAGCACGGAGACGGCTTTACGAGGGGCCCCAGGTTGGCGCGAAAGAGGAGCGAAGCGTACTTGGGTACGCGAGCGACGAATGAACGCCAAGATGGGGTGGCTCGTAAAGCCGAGCGGGTTAGTTGAGCCTAAGGGCCTTCTGAATGGGCAGGTAGAGGGCGCCGACCAGAATGGCGTTAAAGACGGCGGTCATGGCGACGACGGGCAGCATGGCGGCGGCGAGCTCGCCTACCACGCCGAGCATGGCCATCTTGATGATCATGAAGATGACGCCGGAGACAAAGGTGGTCAGGAAGGTTGCGACAATGGCGATCGCGGGCTTGACCTGACCGTTCTTGCCGGCGGCGTTGACGATGCCGGCCATGAGCATGGCGGCGATGCCTTCGGCGGCAAAATCGACAAAGGGCGAAGTGGTGGTGATCTGGATCACGGCAGCCGAGATGAGGCCAATGACGAGCGCCTGACCGATGTTGGGGCGAACGACCAGGATGGTGAGGCAGAAGGCCGAGATGATGAACTCGGGGCTGATCATGCCGCCCGAGATGCCCGAGATTGCCTTGCCGACGGTGAAGTTGAGGATGAAGCCGGCGGCGAGCAGGATGGCGAGCAGGACGAGGGCGCGGACATCGAGTTTGCCGCGGTCGGCGGTCTGGACGGTGCGGGGCTGGGCGGCGGTGGTGTTCTGAGACATGGTGAAAATCCTTTCGGAAGGGGAGTGCAAGAGAAAAGCGGAGGCGCGTGATGCGAATGCGATCGGGCTCGAGATAGAAAAAGGCCCCCGGTCGAAACCGGAGGCCTTCCAATCACCTAGAGCGCAAAAACAGGCATGAGAGACTCACTGTCGACCGATCGTATTCGCATCACGCCACCACCAGTTGTTGAGAGACGTCATCGTGTCCTTCATATTGGTGACTCCTTTCGTGATGCCATGGCGCGGTCGCACCTAGTTGCTGTTGCGCTGCACTATAGCACAGCGAAGTGTGTGCGGGGGAATCTTTTTTGAAAAGATTTCAGGCGGGTTTCCCGTCGGTCAATAAGAGCGGGCTAAGCGGGTGAGGTGACTCATGTGCCCCGCCCGCTCAGCTAGGACATGAGGGTCTTAGGCCTTCTTGCGACGATAGATCACGTAGGCGCAGACACCGATGATGACGACGGCGCCAACGGCCATGGCGGCCATGTTGTTGCCCTCGGACTTCTCCTCGGCGGCCTCTTCCTCTTCGGCCTCGGGCTCGGCCACGTCCTCATCGGAAAGGGCCTCGTCGGCGTAGGTGATGGACTCGACCAGGCAGTCGTTGTCAGCATCGTAGTCACTCGGGACGAACTCCTCGGAGAAATCGCCCTCCTTGAGGTAGTCGCGCATCTCCTCGAGCATGGCCTTGCACTTAACATAGGTGTTCTTGGTTGCAGCCTTGCCGGCCTTGTTGGCCAGGGCGGTACGGGCCTCGGTGCCTTCTTCGGCCTGCATGGCCTCGTCGACGGTCAGGTTCTGCTCGATGAGTTCCTTCTGCAGGGCGTCGAGATAGGCGCGGACGCCGGTGGCGCAGTGGTCGCGGTTCTCATAGGCGAGCGTGTTGATGTCCATGAGGACGTAGTTGATGGAGTTCTTGGGCTCCTCGTTGTTCACGACGTCTTCCTCTTCGCAGTGATCGAAGGAGACATCCTGATCGCTGAAGTAGGGGCTGACCTCGGTGAGCAGTGCGGAGTAGAAGGGGATGGCGACGGAGAATTCGGCGTTGGAGAGCATCTCCCACTGAATGGTCGCGATCTCGGGGTCCATGCCCTGACGGATCTGGAAGGTGTGGATCTCGGTGTTGCGGTTGGAGCCGATGGCATAGGCGCCGTCGGTGTTGGCGTTGAGGCCGGCGACATTCTCGCCGCGAGCGGCGAAGGAACGAATCATCTCAAAGGTGTTCCAGTCGGACTTGCCGGGCTGGAAGAACAGCGGCTGCATCTCGTGGACCAGGGCGCCGGTCGTGGCGCGAGCCTCTTCGCGCTCGTCCTTGACGATCTCGTAGTCGGTGCCCTCGGCAAGCGGAGCCATGAAGTAATCACGACCCTGGATATAGCGCGACCACTGGTGCATACCGGCCTCGCTAATCTCCTCGCCGTAGGTCTTGGCGACGTCGAACTTGCCGTCGGTGTACTCGGCAAAGCCCTTCTCCTTAGGCATGGACTCGATGCCTTCGGAATGGAGACAGTTCTCGGTGTCATCGAGGTCGACGTTATAGGTGAGGTTGCCGATGTTGGGGTTGAGCGAGGCGATGTCATCGGCGAGCTTCATAGCAATCCACTGATGGCCGGAAAGCGCGGCGAACAACCAGGTCTCGGTGCTGTCGGCGATGATGATCTGGTCGTTGGAGCAGACGCCCTGCTCGTCGATCAGGCTGCCGATGAGCTCGACGCCCTCGCGGGCCGTGGCGCTCTCGCCCAGGATGACGCTGGCATAGCTGTATTCGCCAATGCCAGTCTCCTCGGTGATGGGGTCGGCCTCTTCGGCCTTCTCGTTATAGGAGGTGCTCAGCGTGGCAGAGCAGGAGACGCCCTTCTCGTTGATGCCTGCCTCGGAATATGCGTCGTAGCGATCTTCCCACTGCGAGGGGTTGTCGCGAACGAAGGTGTAGCGGTAGGTTGCGCCCTTGGACTTGTACTCAAAACCGGACTCGACCGAGGTGTACTCGTTGCCGTCCTTGTGTGCGGGCTCAATGCCAAAGTGCTTGACATAGCGCGGACCGAAGTCCTCGGAACGGCCGTAGTACGTGTTGCCGTCTGCCGTGAGCTTGCTGCCCATGTAGATCTGGGTGCAGGCGAGTGCCGAAGTCGGCATGGCCATGATGGCCGTTGCTCCAAACGCAAGGCCGCAGCCGAGCTTTTTGAGCGTGTTGACAGGATGAGTAAACCTCATAATCCCTCCCAACCGTTGAAACCCCGCGGAACCGTGCAGGATTTCAGCTAATAAATACATCTATTAGCCTATAGGAAGTCTCAATAGTATTCATCTATTTCGATGAAATACTCGATGAGCGTCCTAAAATATGCGATGAGCGGACAAGAATACTCATTATCTAGCTTTATTTAAATAAAGACGCCCTGCAATTACTGTACCTGAATAAAGCGCCTTGCACGGGGCACAAAGAAAAATCCCCCGCTGTCGTGCAAATGCATAAACAACAGGGGAGACGATAATTGGATGAATATCATACCAATGTGGAATTACTTCTTCCGGCGGTGGATCACGTTAATCGCATAGCCGACGAGCATGGCCAGAACAATGACGATAAAGCCGAGCAGGGGATTGTCGTTCATGGGGTCCTCCTATTTTCCGAGCGGGGAGAATTCGTCGACGATGAGGTCGAGGCATTGCGGAAGCGCGCGGGCTCCAAAGACGCCCGAGTTGCTGGAGATGATCTCGCCATCGAACTGCATGCCCAGCGACGGCGTGCAGGTGATTTTGGCTTCCTTGGTCTGGATGATCTTGAACTGCGGACGGCCGAGCACCTTGCCGGCGGGGTCGAGCGCGGCGGTGATCACAGTGGGCAGGAGCTGGACGGTTTTTACGGGCTCGATGACCGCGATGTCGACCATGCCGTCGTTCATGCGGCAGTCGGGGAACAGGTTGATGTCGTTTTGAATGACCGAGGTGTTGCCGGCCATGCAGCAGATGCCATCGAGCTCCTCGACAATGCCGTCATGCTCAATCGTAAAATGCGCCACCGTGGGGTTGGGTGTGGCGAGCGCCGACAGGAAATAGGCGATCTCGCCGATGTCGTTTTTGGCGGGGGCGGCCTTCATCATGATCTCGGCGTCGAAGCCCGAGCCGGCGATGATGATAAAGCCGTGGCGCTTCTCGTTGCCGTTCTCGTCGAGCCAAAAGAGCTCGCCCATGTCCACTTTGACCGTGCGACCGGCGCGGCAAGCCTTGGCAAGCGCCGCTGCCTCGGGGGCATTGCCGATGTTGTTGAAGAACAGGCAGGCTGTGCCGGAGGGGAAGACGAGCGTGGGGACACCGCATCCGCGCATCTGGTCGAGCACGTTGGAGACGGTGCCGTCGCCGCCCGAAACGACCACGCGATCAAACTCGCGCACGTCTGCCACGGCGTCCTCGGGCTCCATGCCATCGCCGATAAAACGCATCACGACCTCGTCGCCGCCCTGCGCGAGGGCGTGCGTGAATGCGTAGATTTCATCTGAGCTGGGGCCCGATGCCGGGTTGTGGATGATAAGGCAGCGCATACTTACGTTCCCGTTCTGTGACTAACCGAGTATAGTTGTAAGGCAATGCCGATATCCTACCCGTGTTTTTCGGGCCTAACCTTATTCGATGGGTTGATATGTACATTTCCACACATCAGGCTCTACTCGACTTTTGCCAGCGCGCCCGTGAGTTCGACGCGATTGCCGTCGATACCGAGTTTTTGCGCGAGCGCACGTTCCATCCGCGCCTGTGCTTGGTTCAGATTGCCACCCCTGCCGAGAGCGTCGCGGTCGATCCTTTGGTGATCGACGACCTGTCGCCGCTTGCCGAGCTTATGGCCGACGAGAGCGTGACTAAGGTCTTCCACGCCTGCTCGCAGGATATGGAGGTCATGCTCCATACCGTGGGCGTGCTGCCGCGTCCCATTTTTGACACGCAGGTGGCCGCCGCCTTTTTGGGCGAGCGCCAGCAGATTTCCTACGGCGCGCTCGTGCAGACGTTTTGTGGCGTCTCATTGCCCAAGACCGAGTCGCTGACCGACTGGTCGCGCCGCCCGCTGACTGATAAGCAGGTCGAGTACGCGATCGATGACGTCAAGTACTTGATCGTCGCCTATACCGAGATGATGAGTCGCCTGCGCGAGCTGGGCCGGGTGGACTGGGTGCTCGACGAGTTGCGTCCGCTGGCCGACGAGTCGCACTACCGCGCCGACCGCCATGAGGCGTTTCGCAAGGTCAAGCGCATCAACTCGTGTAGCCGTCACCAGTTGGGCATCGCACGCGAGCTTGCCGCTTGGCGCGAGGACCGCGCCGAGCGCCGCAACATCCCGCGCAAGTGGGTCATGTCCGACGATACGCTGCTGGCCCTGGTTAAACGTAATCCCGTTCGTGTTGAGGAGTTCCGCAGCATTCGCGGTACCGACCAGCTGGGGGAGCGCGACGTGGACGGCGCGCTCATGGCCATTAAGCGCGGTGCGAGCTGCCCACACGATCGCCTGCCGCTCATGGTGCGCGGGCACCGTCAGATTTCGCCGGAGTTGGAGAGCGTGACGGACCTGATGTATGCGCTCATTCGCCTGGTTGCCGAGCGCTCGGGCGTGGCGACCTCGGTCATTGCCTCGCGCGATGACCTGGCCGACTATATTGAGCATCCCGAGCAGAGCCCCCTGCGCGAAGGCTGGCGCTTTGAGCTCGTGGGTTCGCGTCTGGACGATCTGCTTTCCGGCAATATGGGGCTCACCGTGAAGGACGGAAAGATTGAACTGTTATAGGGAAGCCTAGCCGGCTGAGTGGGTAGAATGCCTCCAACGTGTAACTCGATTCGGAGGAATTCGCATGCCTTATTACTATGGATACGGCTTTGGCATTGACCCGCTGTACCTGCTGGTTGTTCTTGTCTGCACGGTGCTTGGCCTTGCCGCGCAGAGCTATATCAACTCGACGTACAAGACGTGGTCCAAGGTTCGCTCGGACGGCGACACGGGTGCCACGGTCGCTCGTCGCATGCTCGATGCCAACGGTTGCAACGCCGTGGGTATCAAGGGCGTTGCCGGCGAGCTCACCGATCATTACAACCCGCAGGACAACAACCTGTATCTGTCGGATGCCAACCGTTCGGGCGGGTCGGTTGCAAGCGTTGCCGTGGCCTGTCACGAGGCGGGCCATGCTGCCCAGCGTCAAAGTGGTTATGCCATGATGAAGGTACGTACCGCTTTGGTTCCCGTCGTCAACTTTACCCAGAACACCTGGACGATCGTGCTGCTCATGGGCCTGTTCATGAACATCGCGGGGCTCACGACCCTCGCGCTGGTCTTCTTCTCGTTTAGCGTGCTGTTCCAGCTGGTTACGCTGCCGGTCGAGATCGATGCCAGCCGACGCGCCGTGGCGTATATCGAGCAGTCGGGCATGAGCTCCAAGCAGGTCAACGGTGCCAAGAAGGTCCTGACGGCGGCCGCGCTCACCTACGTGGCGGCGGCGCTCACCTCGATTATTCAGCTGCTCTACCTGATGGCTCGCTACAACAGAAACTCCAACCGATAACAAGTTGGCTTGACAGGCGCCGCGGAGATTCTTGTCCCCGCGGCGCTGTACTATGTGTTGGACTTGAATCTGCGCAGGGTCGAAGCCCTTGTGCTCGATGACGAAAGGGGGCTGCGTGGCAGGCTGGAATCTGACCGGCAATACCGTTTCCGCCGAGTTCGACGGATCGGACGAGCAGGAGCGCAAAGAGCTCAGCGTGAGCCAAGCGGTGGAGATCGCCGCCGGCGCGCTCGATGCCATTCCGCAGTTGAGCGTTTTGGGTGAGGTCACGGGTTTTCGTGGTCCCAATGCCCGAAGCGGCCACTGCTACTTCCAGATTAAGGACGACTCGGCGGCCGTCGACTGCATCATCTGGAAGGGCGCCTACCTTAAGCGCACCTTCGATCTGCGCGACGGCATGCAGGTAAGCTTTAAGGGCAGCTTCAATCTCTACAAGCCTACGGGTCGCATGAGCTTTGTCGCTCGCTCATTCTCGCTGGCGGGGGAGGGCCTGCTGCGTCAACAAGTGGCGCAACTGGCCGAAAAGCTCCGCCGCGAGGGCCTGATGGACGAAGCGCGCAAGCGCCGTATCCCGGTGTTCTGCTCACGCGTGGCGGTCGTCACCTCGCTTTCGGGCGCCGTGATCGACGACGTCAAGCGTACGCTGCGCCGTCGCAACCCGCTCGTCGAGCTTGTCTGCGTGGGCGCAAAGGTCCAGGGCGAGGGTGCGCCGACAGAGCTCATTGAGGGCCTGCGCCGCGCCGCTTCCATTACGCCGGCGCCCGACTGTATTTTGTTGGTGCGCGGCGGCGGCTCCTTTGAGGACCTCATGACCTTTAATGACGAGGAGCTTGCCCGCGCGGTGGCGGCTTGTCCCGTGCCCGTGGTGACCGGCATTGGCCATGAGCCCGATACCTCGATTTGCGACATGGTGAGCGACCGTCGCGCCTCCACGCCTACGGCGGCGGCCGAATCGGTGGCGCCGGCTATGACGGAGTTGGCCGATGTGCTCGAGGCGCGCTATCAACGTCTGGGTGCTGCGATGGCATCGATGATTGGGTCGGCCCAGGTCGACCTGGAGATGCTCGATCAGCGCGGTCGCCGTGCCTGGGATACCTATACGGCTCGCTTGGGCGATGCGCTCGATGCGGCTGCGTGCCGCCCGTTCCTCAACGACCCAACGTTTATGGTTGAGCGTCGCGAGTCTGAGCTTGCCCTGACGGCCGATCGTTTGTCCGGCGCCATAACGCGTTCGGTTGGGGCATTCCGCTCCAACTTTGAGCGTCTGCCCGAGCGCTTGATCGCAAGCACCTCAGGACTCGATGGCAAGCGCCATGCGCTCACGCTCGCAAGCTCCCGCCTGGAGTACCAGGGGCGCACGATGCTCAACAAGCCAGCATCCGACCTGGGCCGTGCGGCAGCCTCGCTCGATGCCCTGTCGCCGCTCAAGGTGCTTGCCCGTGGTTATTCCATCGCGTACAGCGATGATGGGGTGGCCACGAGCGCCAAGACCTTTAAGCCCGGTGACGCCATTCGCGTGCGCATGGCAGACGGCAACGTGGCGGCAACGGTCGATACGGTCGAGTAGGCCGCGTTTCATAGCGATAAACCTTTAGGAAAGGAAACAGATATGGCAGAGAAGACCCCGGTCGAGCAGCTTACGTACAAGCAGGCTTCACAGGAGTTGGAGCTCATCATCCGCAGCTTGGAGTCGGGTGATATGGAGCTCGAGGAGTCGCTTGAGAGCTATACCCGCGGCGTCGAGCTCCTCAAGAGCCTGCGTACCCGCTTGTCCGATGCCGAGCAGAAGGTCTCGGTGCTCCTGAAGGACGTCGACGGCAACGACGTGCTCGCCGACGGCGAAGCCGCCAACACCGACGACAACCTTTCGTTCTAACCATCCCGACCAAATATAATTACCTTGGTCTGTGAGAAAGGAACCAACCATGTGTGATTGCATCTTCTGCAAAATTGCCAACCACGAGATCCCCTCGACTGTTGTCTACGAGGACGACCAGGTCATCGCCTTCGACGACCTCAACCCCCAGGCGCCGGTCCACACGCTCGTGATCCCCAAGAAGCACTACAGCGACATCGCCGACAACGTGCCTGCCGAGACCATGGGCGCCATGGCCCATGCCATCCAGGAGGTCGCTAAGGCCAAGGGCCTGGAGGACGGTTTCCGCGTCATCTCCAACAAGGGCGTCAACGCCGGTCAGACCGTCATGCACTTCCACATGCACGTCCTCGGCGGCAAGAACCTGGGCGAGAACCTCATCTGAGGACGCACAGCCCGTCGCCTTGGCTG
This sequence comes from uncultured Collinsella sp., assembly GCA_958407995.1. Lineage (GTDB taxonomy): Bacteria > Actinomycetota > Coriobacteriia > Coriobacteriales > Coriobacteriaceae > Collinsella. The sequence goes on along the minus strand of CATYJU010000004.1, from coordinate 11,417 downwards.
CCTTTGGAGTAACCTATGCAGCTTTCTCAACTCGAATACCTTCAAGCGGTAGCGAACTACGGCGGCGTGCGCAAAGCGGCTCGCGCCGTTCACGTGAGCCCACAGGCCGTTTCGTCGGCAATCAAAAAGTTGGAATCTGAGTATCAGATTGTTTTGCTCGACCGATCGGCGGGGGAGGCTGTTTTGTCTCCGGCGGGCAGAGAATTTGCGTGTCGTGCACGCGTGATCCTGGCACAAGTCGACGATCTCAAAAAGTACGCTCAATCGGGGAACGGCGGCGTTTCGCCCGACGGCCACTTCCGTCTTTACGCCCCCTGTCTTCACGGGCGGGGGCGTCTTTTTTCCGAAAACTGGTACGACTCGTTTGAAAGCTCGCACCCCCAGATTCACCTTGATGTTTGGCATCAGCCAACGGCCACATGCTTTGAGTCGCTTATGCTTGGAATTTCGGACGCGGCCATCTCATTTGAGGAACCAAGGGACAGCGTCCTTTCTTCGAAATACTTGGGTGAAAAGGAGCTCAAGGTTCTTTCGTGTCCAGCGGGTCATCAATCTGTGGGCGCCATGACCATTCGCGAGCTACTGAGCGGCAGGCTCGCTGTTCCCATTAATTTGTCACCCTGTCTCAATGCGATTAACCAATGCCCTGAAGCCCAGCTCGTCAATTTTCGCTTCCGTGATGTTGAATACGGAAGCAGGGCTCAGGCTGAGTTTCTTCAAGCCGGGGGATTGATATTGAGTTTGTCTGGGTCCTCTCTCGCATCGGATGGATCAGAAGTGAGTGAGTGCTCCATTGAAGCCTCGCATGACGTGGCCTTGCCCATCTATTTTTGCTATCGACAAAATGCCTGGACCGATCGACACCAGACGGTTTTTCTGCACCTATTGCGTCATCTTGCTTCGTGAAATTAATTGGCTTCGAGACGTCAAGTGATTATTGACGCCTTGTAACACATAGCTGACAGCTTTGCCCTCATGCTTTTCCAAGATTCTGATTTAGATTGCTGGCTCTTGGAGGGCGGAGCATGAAAAACCGTACGGTTTTGCTTTATATGACGTTCGTTTTTCTGTCGAACTTCAGCACCATTTTGTATTTTCTGACGGTTTACCTTGAATTCGTCGGATTCTCGATGGTAGCGATTTCTAGCATGATGATTGCATACCAAGTGAGTAAGTTCATTCTTGAGGTTCCTACTGGTTATATTGCTGACAGGTTTGGACGAAAGACAAGCGGTCTCGTTGGCGTCGTGGGAATGCTTGGATACTACGCCGCCCTACTTTTCACCCGTTCTCCTTTGCTTTTAATCGGCGCGTTTGCTCTCAAAGGATTTGCAGTTGCATGTGTGAGCGGATCCATAGAAGCGATCTACATTGACAGCGTCTCTCAGGACCAGCTCGTAAGACTTAATGTCGTTGAGCGATTTGTTTTCTATGCCTCTTATGCCATCTCCGCTTGCGTGGGCGGTTTCATTTCGTCTGTCGGTGCATATCTCATTGGTCTTTCGGCAGATGTCATCGCAATGGTGTTGACGTTGGTTGTCGTTGTCTGCATTCCTGAGATGCGAAGAGGGGACACTGCAGCGACACCTAAGCGTGGAATTAGCCCGAAGATGATCGGTGCCGCTATTGCGCGTAACGGCATTCTTCGTTCAGCGTTCATCATGGACTGCTCTCAGGCATTTGCTTTTGTCGCCCTGGAAGACTTTTTCTCACTGTTGCTTGCGGGTCGCGGAATGAATGCCGTCGCTTCGGGTGTGATCATTGCGGTCCAGCTCCTTGCCTCGGCCTCCATGGGGCTTATTGTGCCCAGTGTGATTGCTCATGTCGACAAGGGCCGTTTTGCGCGTATTTGCGGCATCGTGCGCCTTTCCCTGACTGCTCTGTTTTTGATTCCCTTTACTCCGGTCTATTTGCTGCCCGTGTTCTATGTACTGCAGACGGTCGCTTACTCGTTATTTGCGCCAATTAAATACTCAATTTTTCAAAATGCTGTCGATTCTTCGATGCGCTGTTCACTAATTTCGGTCCAAAGCCAGATGGTGGCGGTGGGCGCTATCCTTTTCTATCTGTTCAATGCTGCGTTGAGCAGCATCGCGGGCATTCGAGTCATATTGCTTGTAGCGCTCGGGATATCTTCTTTGGTGTATATCCCCGCGCTCTTTCGTCTTACAAGTCAAAGGCCATGAGTATTTGGGCACCGATAACTTATATATCAACGCAATAAACCCGAGCGCGAGGGCGTTTGGGTTTATTATTGAAGCGTATGTAACCTGGCGGCGCCACACCGCCTGTTAGTAGGGAGACACATGAACGTTCTGGTCGTCAACGCAGGATCTTCGACGCTTAAGTATCAGGTCATCGATACCAAGTCCCACAAGGTGTCCGCAAAGGGCTCCTGCGAGCGCGTCTGCTTTACCGGCGGTACCTTCACCCACGCTGCCAACGGTTCCAAGAAGGTGACCGAGAACATCGAGTTCCCCGACCACAAGGTCGCCATCGAGGTCGTCCTGAAGGACCTCGAGGCCAACGGCGTCAAGATCGAGGGCATCGGCCACCGCATCGTTCAGGGCGGTTGGTACTTTGGCGATTCCTCCCTCGTCGACGAGGACGTTCTCGCCAAGATTCGCGAGGTCGCTCCGCTCGCCCCGCTGCACAATAACCCCGAGGCCAACGTTATCGAGTACTGCCTGGAGCAGTATCCCGACCTGCCCAACGTCACGGTCTACGACACTGCTTTCCACTTCAATATGCCCGAGGTCGCCAAGACTTACGCTCTACCCAAGGACGTTTGCGACAAGCTGCACATCCGTAAGTACGGCGCCCACGGCACCAGCTACCGTTACATCTCCAAGAAGGTCGCCGAGATGACCAACGGCGAGGCCCGCAAGGTCGTCGTGTGCCATATCGGCTCCGGCGCTTCCCTGTGCGCTATCGAGGACGGCAAGTGCATGGACACCACCATGGGCCTCACCCCGCTCGATGGCGTCATGATGGGCACCCGCTGCGGCTCCATCGACCCGGCTACCGTGTGCTACCTGCAGCGCGAGGGTGGCTACACCTTCGACGAGGTCGACGAGATGATGAACAAGAAGTCCGGCCTTTTGGCTGTGACCGGCGGCAAGACCAACGACTGCCGCAACGTCGAGGAGCTCGCCGCCGCTGGTGACCCCGATGCTCAGCTCGCCTTCGACATGTTTGTCTACAAGATTGCCGCCAAGGCTGCCGAGATGGCTGCTTCCATGTGCGGCATGGACACCCTGGTCTTTACCGCCGGCATCGGCGAGCACGCTCCGGCTGTCCGCGCTGGCGTGGCCGACCGTCTGGCCTTTATGGGCGTCAAGATGGACCATGCCCGCAACGCCCTGCGCGGCGACGGCGCTTGGTGCCTGTCCGCCAAGGATTCCAAGGTCAAGATTTTCGTCATCCCCACGGACGAGGAGTTCATGATCGCTTCCGACGTCGAGCGCATCGTCAACGGCAAGTAATTGCAAGAGGGGAGGGGCTGGACGACCGAGCGCCGTTCGGCCCCTCTTTTGTGCTCGTTGGGCGATATGCTTGATAGCTATTTATCAAGTTGTGATAACTTCTTATTAAAATGCGGCCGCCTTAAGGGGTCTGCGTCGACCGTATTGCACTGCAAAGGAGTCTCATGAACGTACTTGTTGTCAACGCCGGCAGCTCAAGCCTTAAATATCAGCTTTTGGATACCGATACCCGCGAGGTTTTCGCCAAGGGCAACTGCGAACGTATCGGTTCGGACATGGGCATCTTTGGCCACTCCGAGAACGGTGGCGCCAAGCAGACCGAGGAGGTCCCTTTCCCCGATCATCGCTCTGCTATCGCTCGTGTGCTCGAGGAGCTCGAGAAGACCGACTTTACGATTGATGGCATTGGTCATCGTATCGTTCAGGGCGGCTGGCACTTCGATGATTCCGCAGTTGTCGACGACGAGGTTATGGCCAAGATTCTCGAGGTGGCCCCGCTCGCCCCGCTGCACAACTACGGCGAGGCCGCGGCGATTGAGTATTGCCGTGAGAAGTATCCGAAGCTGCCCAACGTGGCGGTCTTCGATACCTCGTTCCATATGACCATGCCCGAGGTCGCTTATACCTACGCGCTGCCCAAGGACGTGTGCGACAAGTACCACGTGCGCAAGTACGGCGCCCACGGCACGAGCCACCGCTATGAGTGGATGATGGCCAAGGAGATCCTGGGTTCGCGCTGCCACCGTCTGCTTTCGTGCCACTTGGGTAACGGTGCTTCGCTCGCTGCTATCGAGGACGGCGTGTGCCGCGACACCACGATGGGCCTCACGCCGCTCGACGGCCTGATGATGGGCACTCGCTGCGGTTCCATTGATCCGGCCACCGTGTGCTACCTCCAGCGCGAGGGCGGCTACAGCTATCAGGAAGTCGATGACATGATGAACAAGCAGTCTGGTCTGCTTGCCATCTCGGGCATCTCCAACGACGCCCGCGACATCCGTACACGCGCCTCCGAGGGCGACGAGCGCTGCCTGCTCGCCTTCGATATGTTCGCCTACAAGGCCATGCAGCAGGCTGGCTCCATGATCGCTTCCATGGCGGGCGTGGACACCATCACCTTTACCGCCGGCATCGGCGAGAACGACTGGTCGATCCGCAAGGCCTTCTGCGACTGCTTTGAGTGGCTGGGCGTACGCATCGACAACAATAAGAACCGCGAGGCCGTGGGCAACGGCCCGCAGGTCATCAGCGCCGCCGGTTCAGCCGTTACGGTCATGGTCATCCCCACCGACGAGGAATACATGATCGCCCACGACGTCGAGCGCCTGACCAAGAACAACTAACGCGCGCATTTGCAAGTAAACGAAAGGCCTCCAGAGCAACAGCTCCGGAGGCCTTTTTGCTAGCAGGCGGAAATACCAGTCCCAAAGTGACCATCGCCAGTAACGCCTGCACTCCCAGCAACGGCACCCGGCCATCCAGATCTTCAGCCTCAGCTCGTAGCCAAGCCGCCGTCCACTCCAGATACCCTGACTGCCACGTGACGGCAGGGACCCTACAGGGTAAAGCTCTGAAAATATTCCACAGGACGGAGGAAGCCCCCGCCGCACGTAGTGCGCAGCGGGGGCTTCCGACATGTCCGAGGACGTTTTCAGAGCTTTACCCTGTAGGGTCCCGAGGGGATATGTTCGCTACTCAGCCATCTGAGCCTGGACGGCGGTGATGGCCACGACACCCACGATGTCGTCGGCAGAGCAGCCGCGCGACAGGTCGTTAACCGGCTTGGCGATGCCCTGCAGGATGGGGCCGTAGGCGTCAGCACCGGCGAAGCGCTGGACCAGCTTGTAGCCGATGTTGCCGGCCTCGAGGTCGGGGAACACGAGCACGTTGGCCTTACCGGCGACGGAGGAGCCGGGGGCCTTGAGCTGGGCGACGGTGGGGACGATGGCGGCGTCGAGCTGCAGGTCGCCGTCGATGGCGAGCCCGGGAGCCTTCTCCTTGCAGAACTTCACGGCCTCCTGGACCTTCTTTGCGACCTCGCCACCGGCGGAGCCCATGGTGGAGTAGGAGAGCATGGCCACGTGCGGCTCAACGTTGCCCATGAAGGTGGACCAGGAGTGGGCCGAGGCGATGGCGATCTCGGAGAGCTCGTCGGAGGACGGGTTGATGTTGAGGCCGCAGTCGGCGAAGATCAGCGTGCCGTCGGTACCGAACTGCGGGGTGTCGGTGCACATCACGAAGAAGGCCGAGACCAGCTTGGTGCCCGGGGCGGTCTTGAGGATCTGAAGCGCAGGGCGCAGGGTGTCGGCGGTGGAGTGGCAGGCGCCGGAGACCAGGCCGTCGGCATCGCCCATCTTGACCATCATGGTGCCAAAGTAGGTGGCGTCCATCACCTGGGCGCGAGCCTGCTCGATGGTAACGCCCTTCTTGGCGCGGAGCTCGGCAAACTTCTGCGCGTACTCCTCGTGCTTCTCGGCATTGCGCGGGTCGATGACGGTGGCGCCGGGAACGTCGATCTCGTCGGGGTTGCCCAGGATGACGATCTTTGCCAGGCCCTCCTCGATGATCTTGGTGGCCGCGACGATGGTGCGCGGATCCTCGCCCTCGGGCAGGACGATCGTCTTAAGGTCGGCCTTGGCGGCAGACTTCATACGGTTAAGGAAATCGCTCATGTTACTCCTTACAAGCGTTTCGCTAAGCTCCAGGCGCCCGGCTGTTCACGAATAAACCCGCTGCTAGCGGGTTTACCTTTCAATTATGTACGCCGCGATGCTTGAGCTTTCCTTGTGTGGCAAGCTCATTATAGGACGCATTAGCGCTATAATCGCTCTGATAAATATGTCTCGAAGAATGTTCGAGAAAAGCCCAGCTAACGAGCCCGTGGCTTTTGACAAGGAGTATCGATGCAGATTACCTCAGGCCTGCCTGAAGGCTTTAACGCCGGCGCGTACGACATGATTGTCGTCGGTGCTGGATATGCCGGTGCCGTTTGCGCCCGCCGTCTTGCCGAGACCATCGGCTATCGTGTTGCCGTTTTGGAGCGCCGTAGCCACATTGCGGGCAATGCCTATGACTGCACTGACGAGGCCGGAATCCTGATCCACGAGTACGGTCCGCATATCTATCACACCTTTAACGAGCGCGTGCACAATTTCCTGTCGCGCTTTACCAAGTGGACGGATTATCAGCACAAGGTGCTCGCCAACATCAACGGTACCCTTATGCCCGTGCCCTTCAACCATGCGAGTCTCAAGCTCGCCTTTGGTGACGAGCGCGGCGAGGAGCTGTATCAGAAGCTCGTGGAGACCTTTGGCAAGGATGTCAAGGTGCCCATTATGGAGCTGCGTAAGAAGAACGACCCCGACTTGGCCGAGGTCGCCGATTACGTCTACGAGAACGTCTTTTTGCATTACACCATGAAGCAGTGGGGCCAGACGCCCGATCAGATCGATCCCTCGATCACCGGCCGCGTTCCCGTCTTTGTGGGCGATGATGACCGCTACTTCCCGCAAGCTCCCTTCCAGGGCATGCCGCAGGAGGGCTACACGGCGCTCTTTGAGCACATGCTCGACCACGACCTGATCGACGTGTTCTGCGACGTGGACGCCCGTGACCTCTTTGAAATCGACGAGACTACCGTCAAGATCGACGGCAAGGTCTACGGCGGCGAGATTGTCTATACCGGTCCGCTCGATGAGCTGTTCAACCTCGACTTGGGTGCGTTGCCGTACCGCACGCTCGATATGAAGTTCGAGACGCTCGATATGGACCAGTTCCAGCCCGTGGGCACCGTCAACTACACCACGAGCGAGGACTACACGCGTATCACCGAGTTCAAGAACATGACCGGTCAGGTCCTGCCCGGCAAGACCACCATCATGAAGGAGTACTCTAAGGCCTATACGCCCGGCTCGGACGAGACGCCGTACTACGCCATTCTTGAGCCCGAGAACCGTGAGCTCTATGAGCGCTATCTTGAGCGCGTCCAGAACCTGACGAACTTCCACCCGGTGGGTCGTCTGGCCGAGTATCGTTACTACGATATGGACGCTGTGACCAATTCCGCCCTCGATCTTTCGGATGAGATTATCGCCTGCCATGCATAAAGTCATAACATTCGGTATTCCCTCGTATAACGCCGCCAAGGACATGGACCATTGCATCACCTCCATCTTGGAGGGGAGCAATTACGCCACCGATATCGAGATTATCGTGGTGGACGACGGCTCCAAGGACGAGACGGCCGCCAAGGCCGACGAGTGGGAGGCCCGTTATCCTGGAATCATCCGCGCGGTGCACCAGGAGAATGGCGGTCACGGTATTGCCGTCCTTTCGGGTCTGCGCGAGGCGCAGGGCACCTACTACAAGGTTGTCGACTCGGATGACTGGCTCGACGCTGCGGCTCTTTCGACTATGCTGTCGATTCTGCGTGGCTTTGAAGAGCGCGATCAGCGCGTTGACCTGTTTATCTCGAACTACGTGTACGAGAAGGTTTACGAGGGCACGCATACCGCTATTGGCTACAAATTTGCCCTGCCGCGCAAAAAGATCTTTTCCTGGGATCAGATCGGTCATTTCCGCCTGGACCAGAACCTACTCATGCACAGCCTGTGCTATCGCACGGATGTGCTGCGCGAGTCCAACCTTCCCATGCCGCCGCACACGTTCTATGTGGACAACATCTACGCCTACGTGCCACTGCCGCGTTGCAAGACCATGTACTACGCCGACATCGACCTCTACCGCTACTTTATCGGCCGCGAAGGTCAGAGCGTCAACGAGGCAACGATGGTCAAGCGTCTGGACCAGCAGTTCCGTGTTACGCGTATCATGATGGAGTCGTACCACCTGTACAGCGATGTTGAGTCGTCGCGCCTGCGTTCGTACATGATGGGCTACTTCACCATGATGATGGCGATCTGCTCGGTGCTTACCAAGCTTTCCGAGGAAGATTGCGCCGACGAGCGCCTAAAGACGCTGTGGAATGATTTGAAGGCCTACGACGAGCGCATGTATCGTCGTGCCCGCTACGGCGTGGTCGGGTTCTTCACCAATCTGCGCGGACGGGCCGGAGACAAAACTACACTCGGCCTATACCGTCTTGCCTCAAAGATCTTTAAATTCAACTAGCTGCTGAGTAATCGCTGCTGATAGGTTGACTGGGCCCCTTGGCCTTTAGTTTGCTACTGCGAACAGTCCTGCTCGCACGGAAAGCACATTAAGTGCTTTCCGGCTCGTGCGGAACTTGTATCAAACTAAAGGCCAAGGGGCCTCTGCTATAAGAATCGATTGTCAGCTAGTTGAATTTGAAGATCTTCGACGCGCGGTACACAGGGGCCTGGGCTGAAAAGAATCTGGTTGGTAGGTTGCCCGGTGGGGCTTGGTTATGTTTGTCGCGAGTTCCGCACGAGCCGAAGAGCACTTAATGTGCTCTTCGTGCGAGCCAGGACTGTAGAGCAGCAAACATAACCAAGCCCCACCGGGCAACCGGTCAGGTTAGGTTACTTCGCGGCGCCGGGGATGCCGTGGGAGGTTTTGGCGGTTTTGGCTCCGTTTACGATGGCAGTTTCCAGGGCCCTTACTGCGAGCATGCCCAGCAGGTCTAGGGGAACGGCGGCGCTTGCCTGGGCGCCCAGTTTGCCGCTGGCGAGGGTGTAGATGGTGTCGCCGTCGTTGGTGGTGTGCGTGGGACGGATGGCGTGTGCGTAGGCGTCTGCGGCCATCTGGGAGACCTTGGTGGCTTGTGCCTTAGTGAGTTCCACGTTTGTGACGATGCAGCTGATGGTGGTGTTGGTGCGGTCGAGCGGCATCTGCATGGATCCGGCGGCGGCAAAGGCTGCGAGTTCCATGTCGACGATCTGGTCGCTATCGGCTGCGGCGCGCATACCGGCGACCCACTCGCCGGTGAAGGGGTCGACGACGTTGCCGCAGGCGTTGACCGAGACCACGGCGCCCACCTTGACGGGGCCGAGCGCCACGGCAGCAGTTCCAAGGCCGGCCTTCATGCAGGTGGCAGGCCCCATGAGCTTGCCTACAGTGGCGCCGGTGCCGGCGCCCACGTTGCCCTGCTCGAGCGTGGCGGGGGTGTGGTCGAGCGCTTCGCGCACGGCGGCGATGCCGGCCTCAATGTCGGGGCGCACGGTCGGGTCGCCATAGGCGAGGTCGAAGATACAGCTGGAGCACACGATGGGCACCTGCGTGGGGCCGACGGGAAGGCCGATGCCGCGGCTCTCAAGCTCGCGAGCGACGCCGCTTGCAGCCTCGAGGCCAAAGGCCGATCCACCCGAAAGGCAGACGGCGTGGACCTTGTCGACGGTGTTCTCGGGTCGCAGCAGGTCGGTTTCGCGCGATGCTGGAGCACCGCCGCGAACGTCAACGCCGCCGGTGGCGCCCTCGGGTGCCACGATTACGGTGCAACCGGTGCCGGCCTCCTCGTCCGTATAGTTGCCATAGCAAAAGCCATCGACATCGCAGACGTCAATGGCCTCGAGCAGTGTATCCATGTTTAACTCCTATCGGTTTTCCGCCGCGCCTTGTGCCCGGTCGGGATCCGTACGGTACGCCAAAATTGTAGGCGCCGGGGGATACCCAGCGCCAGATGCAATTACGAGAGTTTTTGAATCGCGCGCGCGACGCGGGCGATGGGTAGGCCCACCACGTTATAGAAGTCGCCCGAAATATCGTGCACGAGCATGCGTCCTCCTGTGCCCTGAATGCCGTAGGCGCCGGCCTTGTCCATGGGCTCACCCGAGGCGACGTAGTGCTCGATCTGCTCGTCGGTGAGCTCGTAGAACGTCACGTCGGTCACATCGACAAAGGACAGGCTCTCGGCGGCATGCGGGGCGGCCGTATCGCCTGCCTTAACGATGCAGACGCCGGTTGCGACCTGGTGCGTGCGGCCCGAAAGCTCACGGAGCATGGTGCGCGCCTCGTCCTCGGTTGCCGGCTTGCCCAGAATCTTGCCGTCAAAGGTGACGATGGTGTCGGCCGCGACCGTCAGCTCATTGGGCTCGGCATGCTCGGCGGCAACGGCGGCGGCTTTTGCGCGTGCTAAGCGTTCAACGAGCGTAAGCGGGGCCTCGCCATCAAACGGCGTTTCGTCGATATCGGCAGGAATGATGCGAATGTCATAGCCCGCCTCGCGCATCAAGTCGATGCGGCGCGGTGATTGCGAAGCCAAAATCATAGCTGAATGCCCTCGGCAACCTTCTCGACGGCCTTGTCGCCGGCGAGCGTGCGCAGCAGCTCCAATGCAAAGGGGAGTGACTGTGCCATGCCGCTGGCAGTGATGATGTTGCCGTCTTGCGTGACCTTCTCGCCGGTATAGGCGCCTTCGGGGAAGCTTTTCTCAAAGCCAGGGAAGCACGTGGCATGGCGCCCCTCGAGCAGGTCGAGCTCGCCCAGGATAAACGGGGCGGCGCAGATGGCGGCGACGTGCTTGGTTGCGGCGAACTCGTGGACCACGTCGCAGACGCGCTGATCGGCGCGCAGGTTGGTAGCACCGGGTAGGCCGCCGGGCAGCACGACACAGTCGTATTCGTCAAAGTCGATCTCATCAAAGAGCGCATCGCAGGTCACGGGGATCTGCAGCGAACTTACGACCTCACGCGTGGGCATGATCGAGACGAGCGTGGCACGTACGCCGCCGCGACGCATGACATCGACCATGGTCAAGCATTCAATAGTTTCAAAGCCATCGGCGGCGAGAACGGCAACGCTGGGCATGAGGGTTCCTTTCATAGGCGGCATACAATTAGCCGTCTTATACCCCGAAGACCTCCGCTTGCCACGCTCGATTTCCCAATGATTTTTCTGAGCAATGATTAAGTGGCTAGTTGCGCTTAAGGTGGACGACGGTCTCGCAGTGGAAGGTTTGTGGGAACAGGTCGACTGGCGTGATCTTTACGGGGGAGAAGGTGCCTTCTTCGACAA